>NZ_JBEYJA010000003.1:0-340353 GCF_040703815.1 Streptomyces sp. NPDC006743
CGCTCCCGCAGCCCCGAAAGATCATCGCGCCCAACGGCCACGGTCCTCGCAACTCCCACAGATCGCGGGTGTTGCGAGGACCGTTAGAACCCAAGCATGGGCGGGGCCCCTCCCGCGTCGCCGGGGCGGGACACCGGGGTGGTGCCGCCCGTGCGGCGGGGCCACTCACCGCCTAGGAGGCCGCGTGTCCGGTGCAGGGCCGGCGCGCCGTCCCGGGTTCCGTCCTCACTGACCGTCCAGGTCCGCGCGGGTGCCCGCCGCGGTGGTGTGCGCCTCGCCGGTGAGGACCGCCTCGCCCGCCCGGGACACCAGGATCCCGGGCCGGGCCCCGGCGGCGCCGTCCGGCTCGGGCTACGTCTCCTCGGTGGGCGCCGGCGGCTCGGGCGGCCCCGCGTCCGGCGGTGCGGCCGCGGCGGGCGCCGCCACCGGTGCCGCGTCCGCCTCCGTGCCGGCCGCCGGTGCCGTACCCGGCGCGGCGGCTCCTGCCGCCGGCGCGGCCGCCCGCGGCCGGGCCTGCCGCAGCGCCGCCTCCCGGGAGTACTGGCGCAGATAGCCCACCACCGTGTTGGTGACCGCGACCAGCGGCACGGCCACCACCGCGCCGCCGATCCCCGCGATCATGCCGCCCGCCGCGACCGACAGGACGACCGCCAGCGGATGCACCCGCACCGCCCGGCCGAGGATGAACGGCTGGAGGACGTGCCCCTCGATCTGCTGGACGGCGAGCACGACGACCAGCGTCATCACGGCGGTGAACACGCCCTGGGTGACCAGCGCGACGACCACCGCGAGCGCGCCCGACACCACCGCGCCGACCAGCGGGACGAAGGCGAACAGGAAGATGAACACGGCCAGCGGCACCGCCATCGGCACGTTCAGGAAGTAGATCCCGAGGCCGATGAAGATCGCGTCGATCAGCGCCACGATCACCGTGCCGCGCACGTACGCCGTCAGCGTGCGCCACGCGCGCGGGCCGGCCCCGGCCACGCCCGGACGGGCCGCCGCCGGCACCAGCTTCAGCGTCCACTCCCAGATCCGCCGCCCGTCGTAGAGCAGGAACAGCGTCGAGAACATCGTCAGCAGGATCCCGGTCAGGGCCTCCACGATGACCGTGACGCCCTCCAGACCGGCGGACGTTATCTGGTCGGTGTTCGCGCCGATGGCGTCCCGCAGGCTCTTGGCGATCTGGTTGATCTGCTTGTCGGTGACGTGGAAGGGGCTGTTCAGCAGCCACTTGCGCAGTTCGTCGATGCCGTCCTGGATCTGGTTGGAGAGGTTGTCGATGTTCTCCATGACCTGCCAGGTCACGAACCAGCCGATCAGACCCATGATGACGAAGCCCAGGATCGCGGTGAGCGCGGTGGCCGGTCCGCGCGGCAGCCCGTGGCGCCGCAGCCGGGCCACCGTGGGCTGGAGCAGGGCCGTGATGAGCAGCGCGGCGACGAAGGCCAGCACCACCAGTTGCACGGCGCTGATGACCTTCATCAGCACCCAGACGGTGCCGGCGAGGACGAGGACGCGCCAGCCGGCCTCGGCGGCCACCCGCACCCCCCAGGGCACGGCCTGCGCGGGGTCGGGACGGGCGGGGACGACGGTCACGTGATCGACGGGCACCACCGGGTCCGCGGACGGCTCCGGCCCGGCACCGGAGTGGTCCTTCTCCACCTCGGCGCGACGCTCGTCCAACCGCTCACCCATCTCGGTCAGTCCGGCACCGAGCCGGCCGAGCCACCCTGGAACTCGCGACATGATCCGTCCTCTTCCCCCGTCCTTGACCACCACGCCCCCTGGAGTCGTTCCGACAGACGCTACATGGCAAAAGCCCCTCCCCCTAGGACGGGGAGGGGCTGCGCGGGGTTGAGCACGCCGGGCGGCTCAGTAGTTGTGGTTCACCTGCCAGTACGACCAGGCGTCGCACGGGCTGCCGTAGCGGACGTTCATGTAGTTGAGACCCCACTTGATCTGCGTGGCCGGGTTGGTCCGCCAGTCGGCGCCCGCGGACGCCATCTTGCCCGCGGGCAGCGCCTGGACGAGGCCGTAGGCGCCCGAGGAGGGGTTGACCGCCTGGTAGTTCCACGTGGACTCGTGGTTCACGATGTTGCTGAAGCACTGGAACTGACCGCTCGGCACGATCTGCCGGGCGATCGCCTGCACCTGGGCCACGGTGTAGGAGCCCTGGACGGGGAAGTCGGAGGCGTCCCGCGTGCTGCGGGTGGTCGCCTTCTTCTGCTCCTCCCGCTCCTTCGCCTCCTTGGCCGCCTTCTCGGCGGCCTCCTTCTTCGCGATCGCGGTCTCGGCGGCCGCCTTGCGGGCCGCCTCCTCGGCGTCCTTCTTGGCGCTGGCGTCCGCGGCGATCGCCTGGGCGTCGGCCTGCTGCGTGAGGGACGCGGTCTGCACGGGGGCCTGCTGGCCCACCGGGATGTCCGCGAGGAGGGTGGCGTCGGCTGCCATCGCTTCGGCGTCGTTGTTCTGCGCGGTGCTGCCCGAGGCAACACCCACGACGCTTCCGACGGCGGTGACCGCGGTGGCGGAGGCCACTGCGAGTCCCCGGACCGAGATCCGGCTCACACGGTTTCCTTCCAGCATCGCCCGCTTCGGTGACCCTCGCGGACGCGATCGTGCCCCTGGCACTGGCCTCCCAACTACGGGTCACGGAGGCACGGGCCCGGTGGACAACTCCCGTGACGGGAGAGCCGCGTGGTGCTTCGGGCGGCATACGACGCCGTTATGGAGTTGAGGGTGATGCTCGGGGGGCGCTACGCCGCTGGGGGCACAGCTGTGTCGTATGCGGGGCCTGACAGGAATGAGACTCTGCCGTAACCGAACGCCGAGAGGCAATTCCGAGTTGCGTGGGAAAGCTCACACCACGTTCGGCCCACGGGTTTCCGGGAAAGGCCCACGCGCGACGGCGCCGCCCGGCTAGGCTCTCGGCCTTTGCCGGACGGCGCCAACTCCCGCATACATGCCCCCAAGTGGAGCATTTGTGCGAACGAGGGTCAGAGGTGCCCGTCCTCCAGCATTTCGGTCACCAGGGCGGCGATCTGCGACCTCTCGGACCGGGTCAGCGTGACGTGCGCGAAGAGCGGATGCCCCTTCAGTTTCTCCACCACGGCGACGACACCGTCGTAGCGGCCCACCCGCAGGTTGTCCCGCTGCGCCACGTCATGGGTGAGCACCACCCGCGAGTCCGCGCCGATCCGGGACAGCACCGTCAGCAGGACGTTGCGCTCCAGGGACTGCGCCTCGTCCACGATGACGAACGCGTCGTGCAGCGACCGGCCGCGGATGTGCGTGAGCGGCAGCACCTCCAGCATCCCGCGCGCGGTGACCTCCTCGATGACCTCGCGCGAGGTGACGGCCGACAGCGTGTCGAAGACGGCCTGCGCCCACGGGCTCATCTTCTCCGCCTCGGTGCCGGGCAGATAGCCCAGCTCCTGCCCGCCGACCGCGTACAGCGGGCGGAAGACCATCACCTTCTGGTGCTGACGGCGCTCCAGCACCGCCTCCAGGCCCGCGCACAGCGCCAGCGCCGACTTGCCGGTGCCGGCCCGGCCGCCCATCGACACGATCCCGACGTCCGGGTCGAGGAGCAGGTCGAGCGCGATCCGCTGCTCGGCGCTGCGGCCCTTGATGCCGAACGCCTCCCGGTCCCCGCGCACCAGGCGCACGGCACCGTCGGGGGTGACACGCCCCAGCGCCTTGCCGCGCTCCGAATGGATCGTCAGCCCGGTGTGCACGGGCAGCCCGGCGGCCTCGGGGACGTGGAGGTGCCCCTGGTCGAAGAGGATGTCCACCTGTTCGGCGGGCAGCGTGAGTTCGGCCATGCCGGTCCAGCCGGAGGCGTCGGTGATGGCGAGTTCCGCCCGGTACTCCTCGGCGAGGAGCCCCACGGAGGACGCCTTGATCCGCAGCGGCAGGTCCTTCGAGACGACGGTGACGTCGTAGCCCTCGGCCTGCAGGTTGCGGGCGACCGCGAGGATGCGCGAGTCGTTGTCCCCCAGGCGGTAGCCGGTGGGCAGCACGCTGGGGTCCGAGTGGTTCAGCTCGACCCGGACCGTCCCGCCGAGGTCCCCGATCGGGATGGGGGCGTCGAGGCGACCGTGCCGGACCCGGTAGTCGTCCAGCAGGCGCAGGGCCTGCCGGGCGAAGTAGCCGAGTTCGGGATGGTGCCGCTTGGCCTCCAGCTCCGTGACCACGACGATGGGGAGCACGACCTCGTGCTCGTCGAAGCGGGTCAGGGCGTTCGGGTCCGCCAGCAGGACACTGGTGTCGAGAACGTAGGTGCGCCGGTCTGGCTTGTGGCGCTTTGTGCTGGTCACCACGGAAGGACGTACCCCCTCGGATGAGGTCGGGGAGCGACGAGGTGGATGCCGGGCCGGGAGGGTGGGGGCATCGGGGCCGGTCGCCGGCCGCGATGTGCGGGCCGGGAACCGGCCCTCCACGTCTTCGTCCGCACTGTGACCGCACGGTCGGGCTGGTGCAACGGGCCTCCCGGGCGGACGGCCCCGAGCCGCCCGCTGAGATCCGACACCCGGGGTTCGGGTGTCGACCTGCCTGGGTTATGCCCTCGAACACGCACCGCCATGCAGGAGCGTCGCACGGCGCACGGATGAACTCCTCGTGAAGGCGGGTACGGGCACCGCGGGCCGTCCGCCCCGGTCAGCCGCCGTAGCGGCGGTGGCGGGCCGCGTAGTCGCGCAGCGCGCGCAGGAAGTCGACCTTGCGGAAGGCCGGCCAGAAGACCTCGCAGAAGTAGTACTCGGAGTGCGCGGTCTGCCAGAGCATGAATCCGGACAGCCGCTGCTCGCCGCTGGTGCGGATGACCAGATCGGGGTCGGGCTGGGCCCGGGTGTAGAGGTGCCGGCCGATCATCTCCACGTCGACGGCCTCGGCGAGGTCCTCCATGGACACGCCCCGGTCGTGGGCGTCGTGCAGCATGGAGCGCACGGCGTCGGCGATCTCCTGGCGCCCGCCGTACCCGATGGCGACGTTGACCACTATTCCCTGGACGTCGGCGGTGGCCTCCTGGGCCTCCTTGAGGACGGCCTGCATGCCGGAGGGGAGCAGGTCCATGGTGCCGACGTGGTGCACGCGCCAGCGGCCGTCGGCGGCCAGCGAGCGGACGACGTCCTCGATGATGCCGAGCAGCGGGACCAGCTCGTCCTGGGGCCGGTCGAAGTTGTCCGTGGACAGCAGCCAGAGAGTGACGACCTCGACGTCCGTCTCGGTGCACCAGCCGAGGAACTCCTCGATCTTGTCGGCGCCGGCCCGGTGTCCGTGCACGGTGGTGGAACCCGAGGCCTTCGCCCAGCGGCGGTTGCCGTCCATGATGACGCCGATGTGCTTGGGCACCTGAGCGTGGTCCAGGTGGCCTTCCACCCGGCGCGCGTACAGCCTGACCAGCAGGCTGCGCAGCTTGTCGCGCAGGTTCACGTGTTCGTCAGCCCCTCCGTATGGATCGGACAGGCGCGGCCGGGGCGTTCCCTGCCCGTGCGGCGGCCTCGTCCGTATGGCGGTCCCCGGGGCGAAGCCTACCCCCGGCACCCCCAGGGTCCCCCAACGGGCGGTCCCGCGCGCCCCGGCGTCCGGCCCCCGGCGGACCCGCGCTCCGCGGCGCACGGGCACCGGCGCCAGGGGGCGGAGGGGGCGGACGGAAGCGGAAAGAAAAACGGGCCGGTCCGTGGGGGGGAGACGGACCGGCCCGAGGGGGGGTTTCCACCATAACCCTTCGTAAGTGATGCTGCGTGCATCAGCGCGCCACAACTACTCTCCGGAATCACCTGGCGACGGGCCGACGAGTGCGGAACCTGCCATTCCTTGGTCGGTCATGGCCGGATCACAGCGAATCCACAGGGAAATTCGGCCGAATGAGACAGGATGTGCAGGGTTTGCGCCATCTGAGGGGCGTGCGGCGGGTTGTCCTCGCTTACCCCTCCCGGGCGACCCCGCCGTTCACGTCCGCTTGACGCCGGAGGCGCTCGGGGCGGCCTGCGGCGGGCCGGGACACGGCGGCCGCCATCAGGGGGCTCGGCGCCGCGCAGCCCCCTCCACTGCGCGATGCCACCCGCGCGGCTTTGCTCACGCGAATTTCGTTGGTCTGAACTTACGCCAGACGGAGCAGTGACGGGAGGGGAAAGCGATAACGATGTGGAAACTGTGACTGCCGCGGAGCGCCGCGGGGCCGCCACGGGTCCCTCAGCGCGGCTTGCGGGCCTCGAAGAGATGGCGGGTGCTGTGCGCCACGAACGGGCCGTCGGCGGTCATCCGCTCGTGCAGCTCCCGCAGCCGGGGCTCGTACGCCTCCACCGTGAAGCCGGGGACCATCCAGACCACCTTGCGCAGGAAGTGCACGACCGCCGCGATGTCGTGGAACTCCGTGCGCAGCCGCTCGGAGCGCAGGGCGGCCACGTCGAGACCGGCCGCCTCGGCCTCCGCCCGCTCCTGCTCGGGGTGGCGGCCCCGGCGGACCTCCTCGGGCTGCGGGCCCAGGAAGTACTCGACGAGTTCGAAGACGCTGGCCGGTCCGACGTGCTGGGCGAAGTACGTGCCGCCGGGGCGCAGCACGCGGGCGATCTCCGTCCAGTGCGGGCGGACGGGGTGCCTGCTGACGACGAGGTCGAAGGCGCCGGCGGCGAACGGCAGGGGCGCGTCCTCGTCCGCGGCGACGACCACGACACCGTGCGGGCGCAGCAGTTCGGTGGCCTTGGCCACGTGGGGCGGCCACCCCTCGGTGGCGGCCAGGAGCGCCGGGACGCGGGCGGCCCGGCCGAGGGCGAAGCCGAACACCTCCCCTCCCCCGGTCTGCACGTCGAGGACGGCCTCCGCGGTGGCCAGCCGGCCGGCCACCGACACGGCGTACCCCCAGGAGGGCCGCTCCTCGGTGGCGCGCCCCGCGAACCATGAGAAGTCCCACCCCTCGGTGGGCGCGGCGGCCCCTTCGGCCACGAGGTCCTCGAACGTACGGTGCTGACGGTCTGGCATGGCAGCGATCTTCCCAGGTACGGGCCTGGACCGCCGCCGGATTACCGCCGGCGGCCGCTCCGCCCGGCGCCGGCTGCCGCTCCGCGCGGTCCCGCGCCGTCAGGACACCAGCGGGCGCACCTGCCCGGCGGCGAACCGGACGAAGCCCTCCGGGTCGGGTTCGCCGGCCGTCGGCTGGAGGACCACCGTGTCGGCACCGGCGTCGGCGAGCACCGACACGGCCTTGGCGACGTCCTGGGCGTCTCCGGCGACCCCCAGGCCGGGGACGGCCGACAGCCCCTCCGCGGCCAGCTCGGCCCGCAGCCGTCGCTCGGCGTCGGGGCCGGTGGCGGCCAGCAGGTAGACGACGACGCGGTGCGGGTCGTCGCGGCCCGCGGCCTCGCGGCCCTCGTCGATGAGCCGGCGTGCCCGGCGGACCCCCTCCGCGGAGGTGGCGATGGTCAGGATCGTGCCGTCGGCCGCCTCACCGGACAGGCGGAGCGTGCGCGGCCCGGTGGCACCGGCGAGGACCGGGACGTCGCTGCCCGCGGGCGGCGGCCAGTCCAGGGCCACGTCGGTCAGCCGGACGTACCGGCCGTCCGTGGTGACCCGCTCACCGCCCAGCAGGGCGCGCAGTGCGGTCAGGTGCTCGCGCAGCAGCGTCAGCGGGGACTCGGCGCGCGCCCCGACCTGCCCCATCCAGTCCTGCACGCCGTGTCCGACACCGAGCCGGGCGCGGCCCGGGAAGAGCCGGTGCAGCGTGGCCGCCTCCATCGCGGTGACGGCGACGTTGCGCAACGGCACGGGCAGCAGGCCGACGCCGACCCGGACCCGCTCCGTCCAGGCCAGGGCGGCGGCGGCCGTGGAGATCCCGCCCTCCAGGAAGCAGTCCTCCCACAGCCACAGTTCCTCGAGTCCCGCCTCGTCGGCGAGGCGAGCGATCGAACGCAGCCGCTCGGGGGGCAGTTGGGGGCGGAAGACGACGCCGAGTCCGGTCATGCCGCCTTCCTCCCCACGTCCCGCCCGCCTCATGCCACGGCAGCCGCCCCCAGCAGCACTCCCGTGAACGCCCCGCCGATCATGAACGGCCCCAGCGGCATCGTCGCGCCACGCCCCGCCCCGCGCAGCACGATCAGCCCCAGCCCGTACACGGCTCCGTAGAACAGCCCGGCGAAGCCGCCCGTGACCAGCACCGGCCAGCCGTACCAGCCGAGGGCCGTGCCCAGCGCGAGCGCCAGTTTGACGTCACCGAAGCCCAGGCCGGCCGGGTTGACGAGGAAGAGCGCGAAGTAGCAGGCGCCCAGCGCGAGACCGCCGAGCAGTGCCCCCGGCCAGGAACCGGAGGCGGCGGGTGCGAGCGCGGCGACGCCCAGCAGCGCCGCGGTCGCGGCGGCCAGCGGCAGGGTCAGGACGTCGGGGAGCCTGTGGACCCGGTGGTCGACGAGCGCGAGCAGGACGCCGGCCGGCGCGGCGAGCAGCCAGACCGCCGCCTCGGGGTGCGGCCCGGTGGCGGCGGCGAGGACGCCGCACACGAGCACGGTGACGGCGGTGACGAGGGGGGTGCTGGGGCCGTATGCGGCGCAGTTGGGGACGGGGGTGGGGTGGGGTGTTCGGGAGACGGGGGCTTGGGGGGTGGCGGTGGGAGGGGTGGGGGTGGAGTTGCGAGGCGTGGTGGTGTGGGGGGCGCCGCTCGCTGCGGCTTTGTGGGGGGCGGGTGCGGGTTCGGGGGGTGCGGTGGGGTTGGGTTCCTGGGGGGCGTGGGTGGCTGTTCGAGGTGCGGCTTCTGGGGGTGCGGGCGGGGTCGGGTTGCCGTGGGGCGCGAGCGGGGCGGGGTGGGTGTGGGGTGCGGTGGAGATGCAGCGGGCGGGACCCAACCAGCCGCCGAACACCCCGGTGATCGCGTGACCGCCGGGACACTCCGCCCGCCACGGCTCACCCGCGGCCACCGACAGGCGGTGCGCGGCCCGGGGCACCAGCAGCCCGGCGCCCGTGCCCCACAGGACGGCGACGACGATCAGGAGTACGCGCACGCGGGGACCCTAGCGGGAGGCCGGGTGGTACGGCATGGGCCCGTGGACCCAGGGTCTCCGGACTCACGGGCCCAGGGCGTGTCGGCGGCGTACCCATGGCGGGCCCCTGACGCGCCCATGGCGGGGCCTCCAGCTGGGGGATACGGTCGGCCGGACACGTCGCGGCGGAGCGGGAAGGCGGCCCGGCATGGCAGGACGCTGGCGGGACGGACGAGGCCGGCTGCTCGTGCCCGGGGGTGCGGGCGACGGAGCGGGAGAGGACCACGGGGAGGCGGGTGCGACGGCGGTGACGGTCCCTCTCGAACTGGCGACGTCCTACCGGGCCCGCACGCGCGGGCTGCTCGGCCGCGACGCCGTCGACGGCGCCCTCCTCCTCTCCCCCGCGGGCAGCATCCACACGTTCGGCATGCGTATCCCCATCGACGTCGCCTACCTCGACCGCGGCCTGCGGGTCCTGGCCGTCGTCACGATGCGGCCGGGCCGCCTGGGCCGGCCCCGCCTCCGCTCCCGGCACGTCCTGGAGGCGGCGGCGGGGGCGATGGCGCGGTGGGGGGTGCGGGCGGGGGTGCGGGTGACGGTGGAGGCGGATCTCCCTGCCGGAGGCCCCGGGCTCGTTCACCCGGACTGAGCGCCCGTCGCGGAGATCACCGTGCGGGCGACGCGCGTCCCGGCGGTGGCCGGCAGTCAGGTCCGAGTGCGGTCAGCTGTGGGTGCGGTCAGCTCTGGGTGCGCGGGAAGGTGACCTCCACTCGGCGGTTCTTCTTGCGGCCGTCCTCCGTGGCGTTGTCCGCGATGGGGTAGTCCTCGGCGTAGCCGCGCACGTCGAAGGTGAGGGCAGGATCGTTCAGCTCCTGGGAGAGGACGTCCTGGACGGCGTTGGCGCGCTGCTTGGACAGGACGACGCCGTGTTCGTGGGTGCCGAGGTTGTCGGTGAAGCCGAAGACCCGGACCTGGGAGGCGTTCTGCTTCCTGATCTCCTGGGCGATGGCGTCGATGCGGGACCTGGCCTGGTCGCTGAGTTTCGCGCTGTCCTTGGCGAACAGCACCTCGGCCTGCAGCGCGAACGTCACGTCCGTGTTGGTGTCCTCACGGCGTTCCTCGCCGCCCTGGTCCTCGACCACCGACTTGATGTCGAGCACCTTCGGCGCGGCGAGGGTCGCCCCCTCCGGGAGCTTGAGGTCCGGGTCGTTCGGGTCGACCTTCACGGGGGGCGCGGCGGAGGACTCGGTGCCCGGCGGGACACTCGGGGCGGTGCCGTCGGCACGGGCCGCGGCGGCTCCGCAGAGGTCGGCGGCGAGCAGGAGGGCGACGACGCCCAGGGCGAGGGGGAGCCGGGGTGGGGTGTGGGTCATGGTGGCCGCCTCACCCGGAGATCTTGACGGTGCCGCTGGAGAAGGTGGGGAGTTGGAGGGTCACGTCGGTGGTGTCGGCCGGGGGGGCGGGGAATTGCATGAAGACGGGGATGGTCTGGCCTGACTCGATCGTTGTGAGCCCCGTTGTCGTCAGTGGCCTGCCGTCCGTGTCGCGCAGCACGTAATAGCGCTTCTTGCTCTGGGAGTCGACGAGGGTGGCACCGCCCAATGACGTGCCGTGCTTGAGGATCTCGGTCTCATCACCGCGCAACTCGGACGGAATCACCAGTGACTGGGACCCGTCGTTCTTGAACTGCCCGTTCACAGTGACAAAGCCACCCGAGTCCCTTTGCGCTGTGGTGATCTGAAGAAGCAGCCCGTTTTCGCCCTTGAGTTCCGCGAGCGGTGCCCCGGACTCCCCCTCCTGCGCGCTCGGTTGCGACCCACTGGTCTTCGACGGCGCTGCGGAGGCGTCCGGGGCTTTGCCGTCGTGGCCGCCACCGCCCCCGCAACTGGTCACCCCCATGACCAGACCTGTCGCCAACGCCAGCGCGATCAGCCCCCTGCGGGCCTGCGCAGTGAACCGAATACTCATCGCTCGGTATCCCTCTTCGCTCGTCGTTCGCTTGTCAGTCGGCCAGATGGACATCGAAAAGGTCATGCGGCTGGGGGAGATCGGTGAGATGTTTCGGATCCACGTCCCAGGACTTGTTGCCCTTGCAGGTGAGCCGGGGCAGTGTGTCGGTCGGGGCATCCGCGGGCAGTGGCGGGACGTCGCACAGAGGCTCGATCACAGCAGTCGCCCGCGCCTTCGAGCGCTTGCTCTCGGTCAGGGGCACGACCGACTTGCCCATGGTCTTATCGGTTTGGACGTCGACGGTGTAGCTCATGGGACCGCTCGACGCGCAGTCGATCACCTGAGCATCGTTTTGCCGGGCGAGTCCGTAGGCCCGCCAGCACGAGGGTTTGATCCCGTCACCGCCGCCGTCAAAGATTTTCTGCCACTCGGCCGGGTCACGTACGTCCTTCACCCACTCGGCCGCGAGCTGGTCCCGGGTGTCCTGTGCCGCCGCGAGCGCCGCTGCGTCGGCTGCCGTCTGAGCACCGCTCCGATTCACGGCTGCCTGGCCGACGGCGAAGTACGCGAACGCGAGGAAGAGCAGGCCCGCCACCACCGTGATGTAGATCGGGAAGGCCTGCCCCGCATCGCTCGTGCGTCCGGCTGCTGTCAATTGCCTACCTTGTTGATCAGTGACGTGATCTTGTTCAGGATCGTGGAGCCGATGCTCGTTCCCGTGATCGCCAGCACGATCGCCACCACGACCGCGATGATCCCCAGGTACTCCACCGCCGTCTGCCCCTTGTCGCCGGCGCGGCCTCGCATCGCTCGGGTGGTGGTGTTCTTCCAGCCGTTCACGCGGACCTTGGTCGCCACCACGGTCTTCAGCATCAGGTCGCTCATGGTGTTCCCCTCCGGGTTCGGGCGCGGTGCCGGTTGCGGCAGGGGCACCGTACGGCCGGGCGGGCGGGGTGGCCGAGGGTCCGTGGGCCCAATTCCGGGCCCAGATCCGTACCGGCATCCCGGTCACCTCGCTTCCCGTGACGCGGAGCCGGGGGCCGTGCCCAGCCACTTCGCGGCGGCCTCGGCGCGGCTGGTGCTGTGGAGCTTGGCGAAGATGCGGTTGATGTGGTTCTTGACGGTCTTCTCGCTGATGAAGCAGGCGGTGGCGATCTGCTGGTTCGTCATGCCGGAAGCGATGAGGTCCATGATCTCCGCCTCCCTCGCGCTGAGTTGGAACCTCGACCTGTCGACCGGGGAAGACTGTCTCACAGATGATTGCATCTGCGAAAGGGTTTCTGCAGTGACACGCTGATTATGGGTCGTTGAGAGATCCTTAACGTGTGCGTTCGCATCCGTCTCGCCCAAACCGTCCGGCAGGGAACCCTCGGGGGGCGCCGGGCCGCGGCGCAGCTGGGCCAGCAGCGCTCCCGTCGCCGTCGACGTGAAGTGGGCGTGTCCCTGGCTGATGTCCCGGACCGCGTCGATCAGTTGACCGGCCGTGAACTCGCCGTGGACCAGGTATCCGGCCGCGCCCCTGCGCAGGGCCTCCTGCACGATCTCCGGTTCGCCGCTGTAGGTGAGCATCAGCACCGGGGCGACCGGCACCAGGTGGGGCAGGGCGGAGATGCCGTCGACGCCGGGCATGCGGACGTCGAGGAGGACGACGTCCGGGCGGTGGTGGTACGTGGCTTCCCAGGCCTCACGGCCGTCCGCGGCCTCCGCCACGACCGTGATGTCCTCGCGGCCGGAGAGCAGGGCGGTGAGACCGGCCCGGACCACCGGGTTGTCGTCCGCGACGACGACCCGCAGGGGCGCGCGGCGGTGGGGATCCGGGTTCGGGGGCGACGGCGGGCGCGGCGGTGTCTCGTGCGGCATCGGGCCTCCTCTCGGGTGGGCGCGAGTGGTGGGTGAGGGGGGCGGTTCGCTGGGGGTCCGGGGGCCCGCCGGCGGGAGCGGGGGTCCAGGGGGGAGGGCGGGGATCAAGGGGAGGGAGGCGGGGGTCGGGGCGGCAGGGTGTCCAGCGGTAGTTCGAGGGACACCGCGGTGCCCTTCGCGTCGCGGCCCGGACCGATGGTCAGGCGGGCGCCGATCGCCGCTGCCCTCTCCGCCATGCCGACCAGGCCGAAGTGGCCGGTGCGGCGCAGTTGTCCGATGGTGATGCCCGGCGGCAGGCCCTGGCCGTCGTCGATGACGCTGATGCGCAGCAGGTCGCCGTCGCGGGCCACCCGCACCTCGACGCGGCTCGGCGCTCCGTGGCGGTGGGCGTTCTCCATCGCCTCCGCCGCGATGGAGCGGAGCTGGCGCGTCACTGCGGGCGGCAGGGGCGGGGGTGTTCCTCCCGTCGCTGCGGCCTCGGACGGGAGGCAGGTGGCGGGCAGACCGGTACGGGCGCTGAAGTCGCTCACCTCCGCGCCGAGTTCGGCGAGCAGGTCTCTTCCGCCGCCCGGGTCCGGGTCCGGGTTCGGGTCGTGTTCGCACCGCAGGTCCGTCAGCAGCGCGCGTGACTCGGCCGCGGCACGGCGGGCCGAGCGGGCGACGAGGTCCGCCTGCTGCCGGATCAGGGCGGGGTCCGGGCGGTCCGCGCCGGCCGAGCGGGCCAGGCCGTCGGCGGCCAGCGCCACACCGTGCAGGGTCTTTGCCACGGAGTCGTGCATCTCCCGGGCGAGGCGGGCCCGCTCGGCGCTCACGGCCTCGCTGACGGCGAGGCGGGCCTGGACCGCGGTCAGTGTCCGGCTGGCCTCCCCGAAGCGGAGGAGCAGCGTGCGCTGGGTGGCGCCGGCCGCGCCCACGACGACGCACAGACCGGGGAAGAGGGCGGACTGGGCGAGGTTGGCGTGCAGTTCCCTGGTCGCGGCGTAGACGAGGAACAGGATGAGGGACTGGAGCGAGGCGAAGATCGCGGCGCCGCGCCAGCTGTAGACGAGACCGGCGAGCAGGGGCGTGCAGACGCTCACGTAGGCCAGGGTGCTGTCCGGGCCGGCCGCGACGAGCAGGAGCGCGCCGAAGAGGGTGTCCAGGGCGAGCAGGGTGGGGTGGCGCAGCAGCAGCGGGCCGAAGCGTTCCCAGTCCCGGAAGAGGACGTAGGAGCCCATGAAGGTGAGGACCACCGCGGCACCGACGAGGCGCACGGCCAGGCCGGGGGCGGCGTGGACGAGGGCGGCCGGGGCGGAGAGGGCGATCATCGCCAGCCGGAAGGCGAAGACGTGCCGGCACATCGCCTGGAGGGCACTGATCTGAAGCCTCTCCGGAGCGGCGAGGCCCTGCGGGGCGGGTGCGGCAGGGGGCGGTCCAGGAGGGTGAGTTCCTGCGGGTGCGGTCCGGCGGGGCGGGGCCGTGGCGGGGAGGCCCGGACCGGCCGGAGCGGAAGGGTGCCGCGGGACCGGAGCGGCGAGGCCCTGGGGGGCCGGGGAGGCGAGTTCCTGCGGGGCCGGGTCGGCGGGCATCCGCGGAATCGGGCCGAGGGCCGCCTGCTCCAGCGGCCCCCGCTCCTCCCCCGGCCCCGGCTGCACCCGGGGCCCCGGCTGCACCCGGGGCCCCGGGACGGCCGGCAGGGGCTCCGGTGTCGGCTTCGCAGCGGGGCGTGGGCCGTGCCGGCGGACGTGTTCCTGTGTGGACGGCATGTCCGTGGCCACCTGTCCTCCTACTTGCCCGTGACGGAGCCGAAGTCCACGCCGGAGCCCAACAGCAGGCCCGCGCCGAGGAGGATGAGGGTGGCCGGGACCATGAAGGTGGTGATCATCATGGTGGCCTTGGGGACCGCGCGGGCGGCCTTGCGGCGGGCGTTCTGCGCGTCGGTGCGGCGCATGTCCTTGGCCAGCGAGACGAGGGTGTCGACGATCGGCGCGCCCAGTTCCTCGCCCTGCTGGAGGGCGGTGACGAACATCGCGACCTGTTCGGAGTCGTTCCGGCGGCGCAGTTCCGCGAATGCCTCGCGGCGGCTCATGCCGAGGTCCATCTGGCGCAGGGTGATGCGCAGTTCGTCCGCCCACGGGCCCTCGTAGCGGGAGGCCACCCGGTCCAGTGCCTGGCGGAAGCCGAGGCCCGCGCTGACGACGACGGCGAGGACGTCGAGGAAGTCGGGCAGCGTCCGTTCGATCACGTCCCGGCGGATGCGGATCGCCGACCAGATGCCCACCTCCGTCCAGAACGCACCGAACGCGAAGAGGAGCAGGGCGACGACGAACTGGCCGCGCAGCAGGCAGAGCAGGCCGCCGAAGCCGCCCAGGAAGCCGTACACCGCACGGCGGGCCGCGTACCGGTCGATGGTCAGACCGCCGGGGTTGCCGGCCAGGTCGATCTTGCGGCGGTAGCGCGCGACCAGCTTGGGGCCCATCAGGCGCAGTACGGCGGGGGCGTAACGCATGCCCATGCGGTCGATGAGCGAGCCCACCGCGCCGGTGCGGGTGGAGCCGACCTCCAGTGCGAGGGCGAGGTCGCTGGGGAGCCGGGCGTCCGCGCGGTACATGCGGATGCCGGCGAAGGCGCCCCAGACACCGAGGCCCATCCCGAGGGCGAGCAGCCATGCCATCGTCGATCCTCTCCTTTCCGGCGCTGCCGTCGACCGGTCAGACGTCGATGCGGGACATCCGGCGGATGAGGAAGAACCCGACCGCGTACAGCGCGAAGGCGATGATCACCGCCGCCTGGCCGAGCGGTGAGCCCGTCATGCGGTCCAGGGCGCCCGCCTTGACGCCGTTCATCAGGAAGAGCGCGCCGACGCCGAGCACCGGCACCGCGTACGAGGTCATGTTGACCTGGGAGAGCTGGGTGCGGACCTCGCGGCGGGTCTCCTTGCGTTCCTCCAGGGTCTCGGTGAGGTTGCGCAGGGCGCTCACCACCTGGCCGCCGGCCCGGTTGGAGAGAACCAGGGTGGTGACCAGGACGACGAGTTCGCGCGAGGGCAGCCGGTCCGCCAGCTCACCGAGGGCGTCGTCCATGGACGCGCCCAGGGCCAGCTGGTGGGCCACCTTGGCCAGTTCCTCGCCCGCGGGGGCCTCCAGTTCCTCGGCGGCCATGCCGATGGCGGTGCGCAGGGCGAGGCCCGCCTGGGTGGCGTTGGCCAGGATGCGGGCCAGTTCGGGAAGCTGGTTGATGAACTTCTCGATGCGTCGGGCACGCTGCCAGTTGAGGAACTGCACCGCCGCCCAGATGCCGAGGAGCCCGGCGAGCGGACCGAAGAAGGGGGCGAGGGCGGCCTGGCCGATCAGCCAGAGGGCGGCGACGACGGCGAGCATGCAGGCGGTGAACTCGCCGGGGGTGATGTCGAGGCCGGTGGCGGCCAGCCTCAGTTCGAGTCTGCGGCCGAGGGCGGTGCGCCGCAGGCGGCGGTCGAGGGAGCGGAAGCGGCGCCTGCGGCCCTGGGGAGCGCCGCTGGTCAGGGCGAGCCGGTCGACGAGTTCCGCCCGCTGGGCCCGGCCCGCGGTGTAGGCGTGCAGTCCGAGGACGGCCAGGACGCAGGTCAGCAGGGCGGCGCCGGTGGTGAGGGTGACGAGGGTGCTCAGGTCCATGGGGGCTCCTACCTGGCTTCCCGGGTGGCCAGTTGGTCTGCGGACTGGGCGATGCCGAAGGCCTGCGGGACGGGCTGGCTCGCCATGTAGAGGCGGTCGGCGGCGCGGCGGGGCAGCGGGTGGTGCTCGTAGGCGCCGTGGATGCGGCCGTCGGCGGACATGGGACGCGCGGCGAAGCGGGCCACGGTCGCCAGCCGGTACGGCTCGCCGCCGTGGCTGTCGAGCAGGGCGATCTCGGTGACGCGGCGGGCGCCGTCGGCGAAGCGGGTGAGCTGGACGAGGACGTCGACGGCGCTGTTGATCTGGTCGTGCAGGGCGGGGAAGGGGATCTCGACGTCGGACATGGAGGCGAGGGTCTGCAGGCGCATCAGCGCGTCCTCGGCGCTGTTGGCGTGCACGGTGGCCAGCGAGCCGTCGTGGCCGGTGGACATCGCCTGGAGCATGTCCAGCGACTCGCCGCCGCGGACCTCGCCGACGACGATGCGGTCGGGGCGCATGCGCAGCGAGTTGCGCACCAGGTCGCGGATGCTGATGCGGCCCCGGCCCTCCACGTTGGGCGGGCGCGCTTCCAGGCGTACGACGTGGGCCTGCTGGAGCTGGAGTTCGGCGGAGTCCTCGATGGTGATGATGCGGTCGCTCTCGGGGATCAGTCCGGAGAGGGCGTTGAGGAGGGTGGTCTTGCCGGTGCCGGTGGCGCCGGAGACGATGATGTTGAACCTGGCCTGCACCAGCGCGGCGAGCAGGTAGAGCATGGGCTCGTCGAGCGAGCCGAAGCCGATCAGCTCCTGGAGGGTGAAGGAGCGCGGGAAGCGGCGGATGGTGAGGGTGGGGCCGGTCAGCGCGAGCGGCGGGATGATCACGTTGACGCGTTCGCCGGACGGCAGCCGGGCGTCGACCATGGGGTTCGTCTCGTCGACGCGGCGGTTGACGGTGGAGACGATGCGTTCGATGGTCTGCATCAGCTGGTCGTGGGAGGCGAAGCGGAGCGGGAGCTGTTCGACCCGGCCGCCGCGCTCGACGAAGATCGAGTCGGGCCCGTTGACCATGATCTCGGTGATGGAGGCGTCTTCGAGCAGTGGTTCGAGGATGCCGAGGCCGAGGGCCTCGTCGACGACCCGGCGGATCAGCTGGGAGCGTTCGGCCGTCGACAGGACCGGGCCCTCGCGGCTGATGATGTGCCCGAGCACCCGCTCCAGCCGTACCCGGCGCTCGGCCGGGGCGAGCGCGCCCATCTCCGCGAGGTCGATCTCCTCCAGGAGCTTTGTCCGGTAGGAGGCGACCAGGTGGGCGTCCTCGCCCCGGCTGCCGTTCTCCTCGGGGGAGTTGATGCGTGCGCGCAGGCTCATGGGGGCGGGGCTCCTCGTCCTTCGTCAGGGGTCGAGCGGGAGTCGTCGAGCGGCATGGTGGCCCTCTTGTGGACGGTGCCCACCGGGTCCCACAGCGGGATGACGGAGGGGATGCGCACGGTGGCCGTGACGGTGACCGTGTCGCCTCCGGGCGCGGGATCGCAGGTGGTGCGTCCGGAGAGTCCGCCGCTGACCGCCGCCGTGCACGCCGCCTGCGCGTCGTGCCCGAGCGAGGCCGCGCGCGCCCCCGCCCGCGCCGCGGTACCGGCCTGCTGGGCGGCGTACGCGACGAGGCCGAACTGGACGACCGCCATC
Organism: Streptomyces sp. NPDC006743; assembly: GCF_040703815.1. Lineage (NCBI taxonomy): Bacteria > Bacillati > Actinomycetota > Actinomycetes > Kitasatosporales > Streptomycetaceae > Streptomyces > Streptomyces sp. NPDC006743. Next base: position 18,073 of record NZ_JBEYJA010000003.1, read on the forward strand.
GCGACCAGCAGCAGGACCGGGATGAACCCCAGGTACTCGATGGCGACCTGTCCGTGATCGCGGGGCCGGCGCCCCCGCCCGCCGAGCACGTCGGCACGTCGCTCGTGGGACAGCCCGCGGAGCACGTCGGCGCGCCGGGCGCCGGACGGCGCGTGGAGCACATCGGCACGTCGCGCGTGGAACACGTCGGCACGTCGCTCCTGGGGCAGCCCTTGAGGCTCGTCAGTACGTCGGGCGCGGGGCGGCAGCCCGTCGGGCACGTCAGTACGTCGCTCGTGGGGCATCTCAGTCCTTCACCTCCTCCACGGCACCGGCGTGACCGGTCACCGGGACCGGGAAGCCGATCAGGCCGGGCAGCAGGACGGGGACGTCCAGGTGCACGGTCGCCGTGACGAAGCCGGTGCCCCGGCCGCCGCACTCGATCCGGGCACCGTCCCGCCACGCGCCCGGCAGGTCCTCCAGTCCCGCGCGTTCACAGGCCCCCTGCATGTCCCCGGTGGCCGCCGTCCCCGCCCGTACGGCTTCGTCCGCCGCGTTCCCGGCCAGGGTGAAGGTGTATCCGAGCAGCACGCACTGCCACATCAGGACCAGCGTGATGATGATCGTCGGCGCCATGCCCAGGAACTCGACGGCGACCTGCCCGCTGTCGGACCGGGCGCCGCCCCATAAGCGTCCCCGGGCCCGTCCCCTCCCCCGCCTGCGTCCGCTCATCCCCCCGCCTCCCTGCGCCGCCGGAAGCTGACCGCGCCCCGGTCGCCCCGCATCCGGCCGTGGCCCTTGTGGGTGCCCACCGGGCTCTTGACCAGGCCGAGTTCACCGGCCAGGCCCCACAGGGCCTGCTTCACCGTGCTGCGGGCGTCCAGCTCGTGGAGGCGGCCGGCGTCGACCACGGCCTGGAGCTCCTTGAAGTTCGCGGGGACCGTCGTACCGGCCACCGCCGTGCCGGTGATCTTGCCGATGAGCGCGGGCTGGATCTCCGTGGCGCGGGTGTGGCGGTTGACGACGACCGTCGTCTCCTCGGCCTTGCGGACCTGAAGCCGGTCCCACATCCGCACGGTCCGCTTGGCCGCCCGCACCGCCACGACGTCCGGGGTGGTGACGAGCAGGGCGGTGTCGGCCATCTCGACGGCCGCCGCGCCCGCTCCGCCGAGCTGTGCGCCGCAGTCCAGGACGACGACCTCGTAGCGGGAGCGCAGGGCGCTGACGATCTGGCGGGCGGCCCGGTCGGTGACCTCCTCGCCGCGTTCGCCCTCGCCGGGGGCGAGCAGCAGGGCGACGCCGGTGTCGTGCCGGAAGACGGCGTCGGCCAGGACGCGCGGGGAGATGTCGCTGATGGCGGCCAGGTCGACGACCGAGCGGCGGAACTGGACGTCCAGGTAGGAGGCGATGTCGCCGGTCTGCAGGTCCATGTCGACCAGGGCCGTGCTCTGCCCGCAGGCCTGGGCGGCGAGGGCGAGCTGGATGGCGGTCAGCGTGGCCCCGACGCCGCCCTTGGCCCCGCTCACCGTCACCAGGCGCCCGCCGACGCCGGGGAACACGTCGCCGCCGTGGCCGAGGTGACGCCGTACGCCCACCGACCACTGGGCGACGGCCTGGACGCGGCTGGCCAGTTCCTCGTAGCTCAGCGGCAGCGACACCAGTCCGCGCGCGCCGCAGTCCATGGCGGCGGAGAACAGGCCGGGGCTCGCGTCGGAGGTGATGAGGATGACGCCGACCGCCGGGAAGCGCAGGGCCACCTCGCGGACCAGTTCGAGCGCCGGGACGGGGCCGACGCGCTCGTGCACGACCACGATCTCGGGCAGTTCGTCGACGGATTCGGCGGCCAGGCGCGCGAGGGTGTCGACGAGCTGCGTGGAGTCGGCGACGGGAGTCACCGGCTCCGCGTCGGGGAGCTGGCTGAGCAGTGTCGTGAGGGACCGGACCGCGTCCGCGTCGCCGACTGCCGGCAGGATCCTGGTGGGCATGGCTGCGGGCCTCTCACTTGTCGTTCGCGAGTTCGTAGGTCCGGTCCTTGGCCGGGACGTCGGTGCCGCCGCCGGGCGCGACCAGCGCGAGCCGGACCCGCTGGGCGAAGGACTCGGCGTAGGTGATGCGCTGGGCGTCGATGGTGGAGAGCGCGAAGGTGATGGGGACGGCCTCGGTGGGCTGCCGGTCGCGGTTGTCGGCGCTCGGGTCGAGGGCGGTGATCCGGCCGACGTCGAGGACCCTGGCGCCGGTCACGATGATCTTCGACTGCGCGGGGTCGCCCTGCCGCTGCCCGGGGAAGGTGGCGTACACGTTGACAGTGGAGCCCGGCGTGATCTTGCCCGCCACACCGGTGGCCGCGTCGATCATGATGGCGACCTCCTGCTGCCCGGGCCGCAGCGCGGGCTGGTTCACGATCATGTCGCTCTGCAGCAGGGAGCCCTGGCGCAGGGTGGTGACCGCGATCTTGCCGCGCACCTGGCCGAGGTCGGTGACCGCGTTCGGTGACAGCCACCGCTTGGGCATCCGGATCTTCTCGAACTGGCCGGCGGCCAGCGGGGTGTACGGCTGCACGTCGGCCTTCAGCTGGTACGCCGTGACCTCGGGGCCGACCTTCGACTTGACGTCGCCGATGACGGAGAGCACGCCCGCGAACGCGCCGAGGGCGCAGACGACGGACAGGACCAGGAGTATCACGCCGCGGCGCTGACGGGAGTTCATGAACCGTACGACCTCGTTGGGGGGTGGGTCCGGGCGGACTCGGCGGATGTCGGAGGCTGGCGGCGGTGCGGGCTCACCCTGCGGGTGTGCGGCTCACGGGGCGGTCCCGTACGGCGCGTACGTCCCGGGGCTCGCGTGCTCGCCCCGCCGCCCGTCTTCCTGGCCGCCGCCGGGATCGGGCGGGACGGCGGAGCAGAAGACGCAGCGGTCCCCGATGACGTCGACGCCGCACCAGTGGCACACGCTCTGCCGCACCGAGGTGACCAGCTGGTAGAGGACCGGCAGGTCGGGCAGATAGCTGCAGAACTCGATCAGTCTTCCGGTGCCCCACCAGGCGGCGGACTCGGCCGGCAGCGCGGCCTCGCGCAGGCCGAGCACCTTCCAGGCCGGGGCGAGGTGCGCGCCGATCCAGTCGGACTGGAGCTGCCCCTTGGCGACGAGCATCCAGGTGCCGAAGTCCGGTCCGGGCAGGGTGGCTCCGGGGCCGATGCGCACCAGGTGCGGCACGGGGTGGGCGACGACGCCGAACTGGCTGCCCGGCACCCAGGAACGGGCGTGGGCCTTGAGATCGACGGGGACGCGGTCGAGGCGGGTGACGGAGCTGAGGACCGCTCCGCAGTGGACGTAGTGGGTGAGCAGGCGGCCCGCGGAGGCGAGCACGCCGGGGCTGAGGTCGCAGGAGGCCAGCTGCCGTAACTGGCGGGCCAGGACGGCGACGGCGAGCGGCGGCAGCTCGGGGCGGAAGAGCGCGATGCGGTCGCTCTCCAGCAGCGAGCGGACCGTGTGCAGCCGGCGCTTAGCGGCCGCGGGCAGGGCGCGGGAGCAGACGACGATCAGGTGGCTGTGCTGGTCGAGCAGGGCCCGTACGCCGTCGAGCGTCCGTTCGAGCGGTTCACGGTCCAGGTCCGGCAGGACGGCGGCGGGCACGGTCCGTTCGTCCTGCGCGGGCAGTGCCATGTCCGCGCCGGTCACAGCGATCGCAGTTGACACGCCAGCTCCCCGTCTGCCGCCTGTCGGGCCGCCGTCGTTCCTCCGGCGCACCGAGTTGACTTCACTGCGTGACTACTTGAGCACTGTAACCACGCCCCTGTGACCGGAGAACAGCGATTCGTCAGCTCCGTGGCAACTGCGGTCGCACAAGTCACGTCAAAACGGGGCAGGTTGTCCCTTGCGACCGGGCCCGAAAGCGTGGCGGGCCGCCGGTCCGTTGACCCGGACCGGCCGGAGCGAGGGACGCGATTTTGGTCTGGACCTCTTGACAACGCAATTGGTCTGGACCAACTTGTACGACCAACGGCGGCACAGCAGTTCATGACTCTCTCCCCCCGGGACTCCCCCGGACTCCCCGCCCGATCCCTTCCCCGCTTCTCTCCCCCTCTCCCTCCCCGTCTCCCCTTCCCTCTCCTCTCCCCGGAGGCCCCAGTGGACCGCGCCCCAGGCACGCCCGGCACCCGACGGCTTCGGCCGCTCGGCATCTGGTCCGGAGCCGTCACCGCAGCCCTCGCCCTCTCCCTCGCGGGCATCGGCCAGGCATCGGCGGCCGACGTCAACAACGCCAAGAACGCCGGTTTCGAGGCGGGTCTGAGCAACTGGACCTGTTCGGCCGGCAGCGGCACGACCGTCTCCTCGCCCGTGCACGCCGGTACGGCCGCGCTGAAGGCCACCCCGGCCGGGCAGGACAACGCCCAGTGCACCCAGACCGTGGCGGTCAGACCCAACTCGACCTACACGCTGAGCGCCTGGGTCCAGGGCGGGTACACCTACCTGGGCGCCACCGGCACGGGCACCACCGACGTCTCGACGTGGACGCCCGACACGACGGCCTGGAAGCAGCTCTCCACCACCTTCACCACCGGCTCCTCGACCACCTCGGTGACGGTCTACCTGCACGGCTGGTACGGCCAGGCGGCCTACTACGCGGACGACCTGTCGGTCTCCGGGCCCGACGGGGGCGGCGGCGGTGACCCGGCGCCGACGGTCCCGGCGGCCCCGGCCGGCCTCACGGCGGGCGCCACCACCTCGTCCTCGGTCTCCCTGTCCTGGAACACCGTCACGAACGCCACCGGCTACAACGTCTACCGCGACGGCACCAAGGTGGCGGCGGTGACCGGCACCTCCGCGACGGTGACCGGCCTGACGGCCTCGACCGCGTACTCCTTCCAGGTCACCGCGACCAACGCGGCGGGCGAGTCGGCGAAGTCCGCGGCGGTGACCGCCACGACGGCGGGGACCGGCGGCGGTGGCGGCACCGGTCTGCCCAAGCACGCGGTGACGGGCTACTGGCAGAACTTCAACAACGGCGCGACCGTCCAGAAGATCTCCGACGTCCCCGCGGCCTACGACATCATCGCGGTCGCCTTCGCCGACGCCACGACCACGCCCGGCGCGGTCACCTTCAACCTCGACTCGGCGGGCCTGAACGGCTACACGGCCGACCAGTTCAAGGCCGACATCAAGGCCAAGCAGGCGGCCGGCAAGAAGGTCATCGTCTCGATCGGCGGCGAGAAGGGCACGGTGTCGGTCGGCGACTCGGCGTCGGCGGCGAACTTCGCGAACTCGGTCTACTCCCTGATGCAGACGTACGGTTTCGACGGCGTCGACATCGACCTGGAGAACGGCCTCAACCCGACCTACATGACGCAGGCGCTGCGCGCGCTGTCCGCGAAGGCCGGCCCGAACCTGGTCATCACCATGGCCCCGCAGACCATCGACATGCAGTCGACGTCCGCCGGCTACTTCAGGACGGCCCTGAACATCAAGGACATCCTCACGGTCGTCAACACCCAGTACTACAACAGCGGCTCCATGCTGGGCTGCGACGGCAAGGTCTACTCGCAGGGCACGGTCGACTTCCTCACCGCCCTCGCCTGCATCCAGCTCGAAGGCGGCCTCGCGCCCTCCCAGGTCGGCCTCGGCCTGCCCGCCTCCCCGAGCGGCGCCGGCGGCGGCTACGTCTCCCCGACGTTGGTCAACAACGCCCTGGACTGCCTGACGAAGCTCACCAACTGCGGCACCTTCAAGCCCTCGAAGGCCTACCCCGACGTGCGCGGCGCGATGACCTGGTCCACCAACTGGGACGCGGCGGCGGGCAACGCCTGGTCCAACTCGGTGGGCGCGCACGTGCACGCGATGCCGTGACCGTGACCTGATCCCCTCGCAGTGCGGCGCCGTCACCGACGGCGCCGCACTTTTTCGTGCCCCCTTCCGGTGTCCGGCCCCCGCGAACCGTTCCGGCCTCCAGCTCCCGTGCCCCGGTCCCGGCCCCGTGCCCGGCTTCCGCTTCCGCTCCCGCTCCCGCTTGCGTTCCCGCTCCCGCTCCCGTGGACCGTTGCGCCGCCGCGTGAAACATTCCGGGTGGCTCACCGCATCAATGAGGTGAGGGCGCCGCAGGAGGGCGCGGGAGCCACAGGGGGGGCGTATGCGGTGGGGCGGCGGCGACGAGGCCGGGGACGAGGGGTACCCGGAGTTCGCGGCGGCGCGGGCCGGGCATCTGTACCGGTCGGCCTGCCTGCTCACCGGGGGCGACACCCACCTCGCCGAGGACCTCGTCCAGGAGGCGCTGGGCCGGGTGTTCGTGCGCTGGAAGCGCGTCTGCCGCGTGGGCAATCCGGCCGGGTACGTGCAGACCGTGCTCACCCGGGTCTTCCTCGCCCACCAGCGCCGGCACAGCAGCCGCAGGGAACGAGCCACCGACGTGCTCCCCGAGATCGCCGGACCGGACCCGGGCGGTGACGCGCCGCTGCGGCTGACCCTGCTGGAGGCTCTCGGGCAGCTCTCCGCCAAGGACCGGGCCGTGGTCGTCCTGCGCTACTGGGAGGACCGCAGCGTCGAGGAGACGGCCACGGTGATGGAGACCAGCTCCGCCGCCGTGCGCACCCGCTGCGTGCGCGCGCTGGCCCGGCTGCGGGTGCTGCTCGGCGACTCCCTCAGCGAGCACGCGGGCCGCTGACCGGCGCCCCGCGCGGCCCGCTCACCCGGCGCGCCACCTCACGTCCTCCCACGCCCCCATCACGTCACCTCACACCCCCTCACACCCCCTCACATCGATCCACGTCACACCACGTCACACCACGTCAGATCACGTCACGTCACTTCACGTCCATCACGGTGCAGGAAGCGGTGGTTCGCCATGTCCGTCCCCGATCACGACCCCTTCGAGGGGCAGCTCGCCGACGTCCTGCGGGACACGGGCGCACGGTTCGAGGCCGACCGGGAGTCGCTCGTCGCGCGGGGCGAGACACGCGGGCGGCGGCTCAGGTCACGGCGCCGGGCCGCCGTTGCGGGCGGGGTCGCCGGGGTCGCCCTCGTCGGGCTCGGCGGCGCCCTGCTCCTGCCGGGCGGCCCCGGGGACGGCCCGCGGCAGCGGGAGGCGGCGGCCACCCACCCCTCCGCCCGCACCCACACGGACACCTCCGCCGCCTCCGTGTCCGCCGACGACTTCGTCCGCACCCTGAAGAAGCTGCTCCCCGCGGGCCGGTTCAGCGGCGAGCAGGGGCGCGGCACGGACACCCCGGTCGCCGGGAACAGCGTGGCCCCCTACGCCCAGGTCGTCTACGACGACGGGCGGGGCAAGGCCGCCGTCTCCGTCTCGCTGACCCGGCTGAAGCCCGGGACCGAGGAGGCCCGCCAGGACGCCCAGTGCCCCGACCCGGTGTTCATCGCCTACGACGCCTGCTCCGCCACGAAGCAGGCCGACGGCTCCTCGCTCGTGATCCTCAAGGGGTACGAGTACCCGAACCGTCGCGGTGGCACCAAGCTGTGGACCGCCGACCTCGTCACGCCCCAGGGCGTGCACGTCGGCGTGCAGGAGTGGAACGCCGCCGCGGAGAAGGACGCGCCGGTCACCCGTGAGGAACCACCGCTCGGCAGTGAGGCGTTGAAGAAGCTGGTCAGCGCGCGCGAGTGGCTCGCCCTGGCCGCTGCCGTGCCCGTCGATCCCCGGACGAACGCCGCACCGCCCGCCCGCGCCGGCTCGGTCTCGGCGACGCTCGCCCGCATGGTGCCGCACGGCCTGAAGGTCGTCGCGAAGGGGTCGGCGGACCCGGGCTTCGGATACGTGGTCGTCGACGACGGCCGGGGCCGGAGCATGGTCCAGATCAACGTGCAGCCCGACATGCGCGACGTCGAGAACCAGTTGTTCGGCCCGGACGCCCGGACCCTGCCCGACGGCACCAAGGTCGCCGTGCACCGGCAGCCCGGGGAGAAGGGCATCGACGGGATCGTCATGTGGACCGTGGACACGATCCGTCCGGACGGCCGCCGCGTGGTGATCAGCGCCTTCAACGCCGGGACGCAGAACACCCCGGCCACCCGGGAGGCGCCGGCGCTCACCCTGAAGCAGCTGGAGCGCATCGCCACCGACCCGAAGTGGCTGACGCTCGGCTGAGGCCGCGCTGCGGGCGGGCCCCGGCGGTCTGCCGGGGCCGCCCGCCGCTCAGCCGGCCGTCAGTCCTCGTCCGCCGGAGCGGCGGCCTCGGAGTCGTCCGCGGAGTCGGCCGCCCCGGCCTTCTCCGCCTCGCCGTCCTCGAAGTACGCGTCGAGCACGGCGTCCAGTTCCGTCTCCCACACGCTGAAGCGGGACCGGGCCGGGGCCTCGATCTCGATGGGGTACCAGCGGCGGTCGGGGGTGTGGACGACGACGGTGAACCGCTTGCCGAAGCGCGCGGTCGCCGTCTCCACGGCTCCGATCTCGTCCCAGCGGAACTCGCACTCCTGGTCGTCCAGGGCCAGGCGCACGCCCCGGTGGTCGGCGACGATCCGGGCGCGGCGGTCGGCGGCCTCGAAGACCGGCCCGTCGGGGACCTCCTCCTCGGCGGCCCTCTCGTCGGCCCCGGCCTCGGCGGCGGACTCCTCCCCGGCGGCGTCCGCGACCGGCGCCGCGGCCTTCGGGGCGGCCCCGTCCGCCGCGGGTGTCCGCTCCGGCTCCTCCGCCGCCGCGCCCGGGGCGGGCGCGGGCGCGGTGAGGCCGGGGACGAACGCCGGGTCGAATCCGGCGCCCTTCACGGGCTCGCTCTTCAGGGGCTGGCTGCTCGAACCTATGCGCTGCTCCACAGCGGGCAGTATGGTCGACGATCCTGTGCCGGGGACAGCCAGCCCCTACTTCGTTATCAGACCCCTACAACTCGCGGTCCGCGGCGGCACGGACGGCCGTACGCCCGTCCGGCGCCCGCTCACCCGAACAGGCACCGCCAGGACGCACCGGCACCGCCCGGGCCCCCGGGCACCGACCGGACGCCCGGGCGCCGCTCACACGAACAGGCTCACCACCGCCGCCACCGCGAAGCCCGCGAGCGACAGCACGCTCTCCAGGACCGTCCAGGTCTTCAGCGTGTCCCGTTCGCTGATGCCGAAGTACTTCGCCACCATCCAGAAGCCGCCGTCGTTGACGTGCGAGGCGAAGATCGAGCCGGCGGAGATCGCCATGATGACCAGCGCCACGAAGGCCTGGGAGTGGTGCCCCTCGGACAGCAGCGGGGCGACGATGCCCGCCGTGGTCACGATGGCCACCGTCGCCGAGCCCTGCGCGACCCGCAGCACCACCGAGATCAGGTACGCCAGCACGATCACCGGCAGGCCCACGCCGTTGAAGGTGTCCGAGAGGGCCTGGGCGACCCCGCTGGCCTTGAGGACGGCACCGAAGACCCCGCCCGCGCCGACGACCAGCAGGATGTTGCCGACCGGCTTCAGCGAGGCGGTCGAGACGGTCTCCAGCGACTTGCGCGACCAGCCGCGGCGGATGCCCAGCAGGTAGTAGGCCAGCACCAGGGCGATGGTGAGCGCCACGAACGGGTGGCCGAAGAACTCGATCACCGACCGTCCGGTGGACGGTGCGAGGGCGATGGAGGAGAAGGTGGCCGCGACGATCAGGACCAGCGGGGTGCCGATGATGCCGAGGACAGCGCCGAGCGGCACCGGCGTCTCCCGCGGCTCCACCCCGGAGGCCCGCTGCTCGGCCAGGACGGCCCGCTTGGCCTCCTCGGCCGCCTCGACCATGTCCTGCGGCACCTCGACCAAGACGCGCTTGCCGATCCACGCCGAGTACGCCCAGGCGGCCAGCACCGCCGGGATGCCGCAGACGACGCCCATGAGGATGATCCAGCCGAGCTGCACGTGCAGCAGTCCGGCGGCGGCCACCGGGCCGGGGTGCGGCGGCAGGAAGGCGTGGGTCATGGACAGGCCCGCCAGCAGCGGCATGCAGTACAGGACGACCGACTTGCCGCCCCGCTTGGCGGCGGCGTAGACGAGCGGCGCGAGGACGAAGATGCCGACGTCGAAGAAGACGGGGATGCCGAAGATCAGGCCGGTCAGGCCCATGGCGAGGGGGGCGCGTCGCTCGCCGAAGAGTCCCAGCAGGCGCGAGGCGAGGACTTCCGCTCCGCCGCTGACCTCCAGGATCGCGCCGAGCATGGTGCCCAGGCCGATGATGACGGCGACGTGGCCGAGGATGCCGCCCATCCCGGACTCGATGGTGGAGACGGCGTCCGAGCGCTGGACGGTGCCGAAGAGTTCGGTGACCGACAGGCCGGCCAGCAGGCCGACGGCTATGGAGACGGCCAGCAGCGCGACGAACGGCTGGAGCCGCGCCTTGATGATCAGGAACAGCAGCAGCGCGATGCCGATCCCGGCCACCAGCAGCAGGCCGGTGGTGCCGTCGACGAGGAGGAGCAGGCCGCCGGTGTGCGGGGGTGTCTGCGGGGCTGCCGCGGCGAGCGGGTGGGACATACGGGGGTCCTCTGCGTAAGTACATACAGCTTTCGGGCAGGGAGGAGCGCGGCGCGGCACCCGAAGGGACGGGCGCCGCGCCGGGCGGGGACGTGCGGTGGTGCGAGGGGGGGAGGCGTCAGCCGAGGACGGCGAGCGCGTCGATCTCGATGAGGAGTCCCGCGGGCAGACCGACGTAGACCGTGGTGCGGGCGGCGGGCGGCTGGGTGAGGCCCTGCTCCTCGAAGTAGGCGTTGTAGATCTCGTTCATCTCGGCGAAGTGGTCCACGTCGGTGAGGTAGACGCGGATCATCATCACGTCGTCCCAGCTCGCGCCGCCCTCTTCGAGGATCGCCTTGACGTTGGCGAGGGTCTGCAGGGTCTGCTCGCGCAGGGTGGGGCCGGCGGGCGTGGGGGCCTTGCCCTCCTCGTGGGGCAGGAAGCCGACCTGGCCGGCGACCTGGAGGATGTTGCCCTTCTTCACCCCGTGGGAGAACTTGGCGGGCGGCACGGTGTGGGTCTTCGGGGTGAGCGCGGTCTTCTCGGTCATGCGGTGTCCCTGTCCGGTGTGGTTGCGGGGGTGGGTACGGGGGTTCTCCCGGAGTACTCGCCGCTGATGGCGTCCGCGGTACGGCGCACCAGCGGGAGCAGGGTGAGGAGTTCGTCGGCGGTGACGACGACGTTCGGCGCGGAGACCGACATCGCGGCGACCACCCGGCCGTCGGCGCCCCGGATGGGGGCGGCGACGCAGTTGATGGACTCCTCGTGGCCGCCGAGGTCGGTGGCCCAGCCCTGTTCGCGCACCGTCGCCAGCTCCTTCAGGAAGGCGGTGGCGCTGGGGGTCGAACGGGCCGTGTACAGGGGGTAGTCGAGCTTGTCGGCGATGGCGCGCCGTTCGGGCTCGGGCAGGTCGGCCAGCAGCAGTTTGGCCACCGCGGCGACGGTGATCGCGACGGGCTTGCCGATCCGCGAGTACATGCGCACCGGGTAGCGGCTGTCGACCTTGTCGATGTACAGCACCTCGTTCTCCTCGTAGACGGCGAGGTGCACGGTGTGGCCGCAGGTCTCGTTGAGGCGCAGCAGGTGGGGGTGGGCGATCTCGCGGATGTCGAGGTTCTCCATCGCCTCCTGCGCGAGGGAGAACAGGCGCGCGCCGAGCCGGTAGCGCTGGTCGGACTGGCGGTAGACCAGACCGTGTTCGTGCAGGGTGCGCAGCAGCCTGAGCGCGGTGGACTTGTGGACGCCGAGGCGGTCGGCGACCTGTCCCAGGTCGGCGGGGCCCTCGGCGAGCAGCGGCAGGATGCTCAGTGCGCGGTCGACGGTCTGGCTCATGGCGTACGTACCTCCTTCTCGGCCCCTTCAGCGGTGCGTGTCCAGCCGGGGCCGAGTCGAAGTCTCCCCCACGCGGCCTCGTCCAGGGCGGCCAGCCGGTCCGCGTGGTCGCGGGCGGCGGGGACCGCGAGGTCGCCGGGGACGGTGAGGGCGGCGGCGGCCATGAGGTGGCCGTGCCGGAGGCGGTCGCGTACGGGCAGGCCGCGCAGGGTGGCGGAGAGGAATCCGGCGGCGAAGGCGTCCCCGGCGCCGACGGGCGCGACGACGTCCACGCGCAGGGCGGGGACGGAGGTGCTGCCGCCGGGGTGGAAGACGGTGGCCCCTTCGGCACCCTGTTTGACGACGAGGACCGCCGGTTCGGGCAGCAGGGAGCGGATGGCGCCGGGGCCGCCGGTGGCGCCCCAGGCGGCCTCGGCCTCGTCCTCGCCGACGAAGACGAGGTCGGCGCCGCGGGCCAGGTCCAGCAGCACGCGCGGTCCCTCGGCGTCCCGCCACAGGCCGGGCCGGAAGTTGACGTCGAAGGAGACCAGGGGGCGGCCGGGGCGGGGGGCGGTCAGCTCGCGCAGCAGGCCGAGGCAGTCGGCGGACAGGGCGGCCGTGATGCCGGACAGGTGCAGGATCCGGCAGGCGCGCAGGGCCGCCGCCTCCACGGTGCCGGCGGCCATCGCGGAGGCCGCCGAGCCGGCCCGGTAGTAGGCCACCTCGTGGGCGTCGGTGGCCCGGTCGCCCGCGGTGCGGAAGTAGATCCCGGTGGGGCGGTCGGGGTCGCGTGCCACAAAGGTCACGTCGACGCCGTACGCGCCGATCGTCTCGACCAGGTGGTCCCCGAAGCCGTCGGCGCCGACCCGGCTCACCCAGCGGGCGGAGTGTCCGGCGGCGGCGAGCATGCAGACCACGTTGGACTCGGCGCCGCCGATGGCGCGGGTGAAGGAGGGGACGTCGGCGAGGCGGCCGGGGCGGGAGGGCAGGAAGGTGACCATGGACTCGCCGAGCGCGACGACGTCCACGTCGTCGGTGCCATTGCGGGGTCCGGTGCCGGTCACGATGCTCGTAGCTCCTCGGTGCGGGGGTGCGGGGGTGCGGGGCGTTTCGTTGACCTCGCGTGGCCGAGATGTTAGACAGCATTAAGCGGTCCGTGCAATGCACGTTGCATATTTTGCAACGCACCAGATCAGGAGGGTCCATGGACACCGAGGCGCTCGCACGCCTGGCCGAGGAACGGGTCGACCACCGGTTCAAGGGGCTCCCGCCGGACGCGGACGGCCTGACCGTCGGCGAGCTGACGGCCGAGCGCCGCAACCTGTTCACCGGCGGCTTCACCACGCCCGTGCTCGCGCTGTCCGCCGAGCGCCTGGAGCACAACCTGAAGCTGATGGAGACCTACGCGGCCCGGCACGGCCTCGCCTTCGCCCCGCACGGCAAGACGTCCATGGCGCCGCGGCTCTTCCAGCGGCAGCTCGAGCACGGCGCGTGGGGCATCACCCTGGCCGTGCCGCACCAGGTGCGGGTGGCCCGCGCCTTCGGGTTCCGGCGGATCTTCCTGGCCAACGAGCTGGTGGACCCGGCCGCGCTGCGCTGGAGTGCCGCCGAACTCGCCGCCGACCCCTCCTTCCGCCTCGTCTGCTACGTCGACTCCGTGCGCGGGGTGGAGCTGATGGACGCGGTGCTGCGCGAGGCCGGCGCCGGGCGTCCGCTCGACGTGGTGGTCGAGCTGGGCGCGGGCGAGGGCGCGCGCACCGGGGCGCGTACCGAGGCGGAGTGCGCGGCGGTCGCCGACGCGGTCGCCGCCACGGACACCCTGCGCCTGGCCGGGGTCGCCGGGTACGAGGGCGAGGTGCCGCGCGCCGACCCCGAGCGGGTGCGGGCGTGGCTGCGCCGGCTCGTCGGCCTCGCCGTGGAGTTCGACGGGGCGGGCCGCTTCGCGGGGGCGGAGGAGATCGTGGTGAGCGCGGGCGGCAGCGCCTGGTTCGACGCGGTCGCCGAGGTGTTCGCGGAGATCCCCGGGCTGTCCCGGCCGGTGCTGAAGCTGCTGCGCTCGGGCGCCTACGTCTCGCACGACGACGGCCACTACCGCGAGATCACGCCGTTCAACCGGGTGCCGCAGGAGGGCGCCCTGGAGCCCGCCTTCCGCCTGTGGGCGCAGGTCGTCTCCCGGCCCGACGGCGGGCAGGCCTTCGCCAACGCGGGCAAGCGGGACGCGGCCTACGACCTGGACCTGCCGCTCGCCCAGGTGGTCCGGCGCGGGGGCACCGAGCGCCCGGCGGCCGGCATCACCGTGACCGGCCTGTCCGACCAGCACACCTGGCTGGGCACGGACCCGGAGGCGGACCTCGCGGTCGGCGACTGGATCGGCCTGGGCCTGTCCCACCCGTGCACGTCCTTCGACAAGTGGCAGCTGATCCCGGTGGCCGAGGCGGACGGCACGGTCGTCGACTACATCCGTACGTTCTTCTAGAGGCAGGACTCCGAGGAGTCAGGAAAGGCAGTCACCCATGGATCCGGTCGAACTCGCCGACCTCACCGACCTCGTCATCCGGGACGCGGACGTCGTGGACGGCACCGGCGCACCCTCCTACCGCGCCGACGTGGCGATCAGGGGCGGCCGGATCGTGTCGATCGTCAAGGAGGCCGCGGCGGCCGGCTGCGCACGGCCCCGCGCCCGGCGCGAGCTGGACGCCGAGGGGCTGGTCCTCTGCCCCGGCTTCATCGACATGCACGCCCACAGCGACCTGGCCCTGCTGCGCGATCCCGACCACAGCGCGAAGGCCGCCCAGGGCGTCACCCTGGAGGTGATCGGGCAGGACGGCCTCTCGTACGCCCCGGTCGACGACCGGACGCTCGCCGAGGTCCGCCGGGCGATCACCGGGTGGAACGGCCACGGCGACGACATCGACTTCTCCTGGCGCTCGGTGGGCGAGTACCTGGACCGGCTCGACCACGGCTTCGACGGCCGGGGCATCGCCGTCAACGCGGCCTATCTGATCCCGCAGGGCACCGTGCGCGCCCTGGCGGTCGGCTGGGAGGACCGCCCGGCCACCGCGCGGGAGCTGGACCGGATGCGGCAGCTGGTCGCCGAGGGCCTGGAGCAGGGCGCGGTCGGCATGTCCTCCGGGCTCACCTACACGCCCGGCATGTACGCCGAGGACGCCGAACTGACCGAACTGTGCCGGGTGGTGGCGCGCCACGGCGGCTACTACTGCCCGCACCACCGCAGTTACGGCGCGGGCGCGCTGGAGGCGTACGCGGAGATGGTGGCCCTGACCCGGGCGGCCGGCTGCCCGCTGCACCTGGCGCACGCCACCATGAACTTCGGCCCGAACAAGGGCCGGGCGCCCGAACTGCTGGCGCTGCTCGACGACGCGCTCGCGGCGGGCGCCGACATCTCCCTCGACACCTACCCCTACACGCCGGGCTGCACCACCCTGGTCGCGCTGCTGCCGAGCTGGGCGAGCGAGGGCGGCCCGGAGAGGATCCTCGGCCGGCTCGCCGACGAGGCGACCGCCGAGCGGATCCGCCACCACCTGGAGGTCACCGGCTCGGACGGCTGCCACGGGGTGCCGGTGGAGTGGGAGACGATCGAGATCTCCGGGGTGAGCGACCCCGCGCTCGCCGGGCACGTCGGGCTCACGGTGGCCCAGTCGGCGGCCCGGCGCGGCGAGAGCTGCTGGAGCGTCGCCCGCCGCCTCCTGGTGGAGGACGGGCTCGGCACCACGATCCTCCAGCACGTCGGCCACGAGGAGAACGTGCGGGCGATCATGCGCCACCGGGTGCACACCGGCGGTTCCGACGGCATCCTCCAGGGCACCAAGCCGCACCCGCGTGCCTACGGCACCTTCCCGCAGTACCTCGGCCGGTACGTACGGGAGCTGGGGGTGCTGTCCCTGGAGGAGTGCGTCGCGCACCTCACCTCGCGCCCGGCGGCCCGGCTGCGGCTGGCGGACCGGGGCGTCGTCCGGGAGGGCCACCGCGCCGACCTGGTGCTGTTCGACCCGGCCACGGTGGCGGCCGGGTCGACCTTCGAGGAGCCGCGCGCGCTGCCGACGGGGATCCCCCACGTCCTGATCGACGGCCGGTTCGTGATCGAGGACGGGCGGCGCACGGACGTCCTGGCGGGGCGGGCGGTCCGCCGCACCCAGGCGTGACCGCCCGCCCCGGGGGGCTACGGCTTGGGCAGGACGCAGCCGGCGGCGTTCAGGTCCAGCCGGTTGCCGGTCGTGAAGCAGGCCGGGATCTGGTAGGTCTCCTCGGCGTAGTTGATGCCCTGGCGGACGGTGACGTTGCCGCTCTGGTCGACCTCGCAGGGGTTGTTCTCGGTGCAGCGCTCGCCGTCCTCGTTGCCGGTGTTGTTGACGGCGACCACCTTGCCGGTGGCGGTGTCGATGACGGGCGAGCCGGAGGTGCCGCCGATGGTGTTGCAGGCGGAGGTGTAGCGGACGGAGTCCTTCCAGGTCCAGCCGCCCTCCTTGAGGCGGTAGACGAAGCCGTCGATGGCGCAGCTGTAGGTGCGCTTCCAGTAGCCGGAGACGACCTTGATGGCGGTGCCGGCGACCGGGTGGGCGTCGCTGACGGTGAGCGGGCTGATGCCGTAGGAGCTCTTTATCTGCGCGTAGGTGCGGGTGAGCTGGTAGATCGTGACGTCGGTGTCGGTCATCGTCGAGTAGACGACCTTGCTCGCGCGCAGCGTCGCCACCTGGGAGCCCGCCGAGTTCAGCAGCCCGAAGGAGCGGCTGGAGGCCTGGCCGACGATGACCTCGCCGGGCGCCGGGAAGCCGGTCTCCAGGCAGTGGCCGTTGCTGAGCACGAGCGCCGGGTCGCTGTCCGCGGAGGCGGGGAAGCGGATGACGGAGCCGGAGCAGTTGCTCAGCGCCACGGTGCCGGCGAAGTCGACGGCCTTGGCGGCGGGCGCCGTCTGCGCGTGGCCGGGCGTCGCCTGCGCGCTGCTCTGGGCCGCCTTCGCGGAGGCGGGCGCGGCGCTCGTGGTCTGCGCCGCCGCCGCGGGTGCCACACCCGCCCCGGTGATCACCAGGGTCGCGAGCGCGGCCAGGAGAGGCTTGTTCATGTGGGGGTCCCCTCTGCGGACATGAGCGACCGGAGATCTTCCGGCCGCCTGTCTTGTCATGCGCATTGTGATGGCGGCGCGCGGGCCCCGACAAGGACCCGTCCCGCCGTCATGGGGTCATCCCTCGGCCGGAATCCGCGGCCGCGGCCCCGACGCGTGTCTCAAGTGGCGGAAAACACGAGCCACCGGGCGTTACCCGGCCGTAAGCTCCCATACATGCAGGTGATCCAGTCGACCAAGCTCGCCAACGTCTGTTACGAGATCCGGGGGCCGGTGCTCGAGGAGGCGATGCGGCTGGAGGCGGCCGGTCACCGCATCCTGAAGCTGAACACCGGCAACCCGGCCGCGTTCGGCTTCGAATGCCCGCCGGAGATCCTGGAGGACATCCTCCGCAACGTCTCCACGGCCCACGGCTACGGCGACGCGAAGGGCCTGCTGGCCGCCCGCCGCGCGGTCGTCATGCACAACCAGACGCTCGGCATCGAGACCGACGTCGAGCACGTCTTCATCGGCAACGGCGTCTCCGAGCTGATCGTGATGGCCATGCAGGCCCTGCTCGACGACGGCGACGAGGTCCTCGTCCCGGCGCCGGACTACCCGCTGTGGACCGCCGCCGTCTCGCTGTCCGGCGGCACCGCCGTGCACTACCGCTGCGACGAGCAGTCCGACTGGATGCCCGACCTCGCCGACGTGGAGCGCAAGGTCACCGACCGCACCAAGGCGATCGTGATCATCAACCCGAACAACCCGACCGGGGCGGTCTACGACCCGGCCGTGCTCAAGGGACTGACCGACATCGCCCGCCGGCACAACCTGCTGGTCTGCTCCGACGAGATCTACGACAAGATCCTCTACGACGGCGCCACCCACACCCCGACGGCCTCCGTCGCCCCGGACCTGCTGACCCTCACCTTCAACGGCATGTCCAAGGCGTACCGGGTGGCGGGCTACCGGGTCGGCTGGATGGCGGTCTCCGGCCCGCGCGCCCACGCCGACTCCTACATCGAGGGCCTGACCATCCTGGCGAACATGCGCCTGTGCGCGAACATGCCGGGGCAGCACGGCGTGGTCGCGGCCCTCAGCGGGCGGCAGACCATCAACGACCTGGTCCTGCCCGGCGGCCGGCTCAAGGAGCAGATGGACACCGCCCACGAACTGCTCACACAGATCCCGGGCGTGACCTGCGTACGGCCCAAGGGGGCGCTGTACCTCTTCCCGCGCCTGGACCCCGAGGTCTTCAAGATCAAGGACGACCGGCGGATGGTCCTCGACCTGCTGCGCCGCGAGAAGATCATGGTCGTGCACGGTACGGGCTTCAACTGGCCCGAACCCGACCACTTCCGCGTCGTCACCCTGCCCACGGCCGGCGACCTGCGCGACGCGGTGACCCGGATCGGCACCTTCCTGGACGGCTACAGCCAGGTCTGACGCTCACGCTCGGTGCGCCTACGGTCCGGTTCCGCGACCCGACTCAACTTTAGACGGGTTCTAATGTAGGATGCTTTCTGTCAGAGCACAGGAGGCCGTCCCATGTACGAACCGATCCGCGGCAAGTCGGTCCACAGCACGATGGCCGGCACCACCTCCGACTTCCCCCACCGCTCCCGCGAGGAGGAGCTGGACATCCAGCTCGCCGGCCATCTCGCGGCCCTGCTCGCCGTCACGGACGAGCTGCGCACCCTGGCCCCGGAGGCCGGGCTGGACGCGGCGGCCGAACGGCTCGCCGCCCAGGTGACCCGGCTGCGCGGCGGCCGCGCCCCGGTCCGCGCCTCGGTGGCAGCGGTCACCGATCCGGGTCCGCTGCACCGGCGGGCGCACGCGCTCGCGGGCCGCGCCCTGGTCGTCGCCGCCTCCCGGGCGGACACGGCGGCGGCCATCCTGGCCGCCGAGCGGATGGACGCGCACGCCGCCGCGCAGGCGACGGCGCCGGGCGAGCCGCACGGGCGGGAGCCCCGGGGGAACGCCCAGGAACTGAGTGGCGCCGCCCAGTAGCCCCCGCCGAGGGCTCCACCGACGGCCCCGGTCCGCGCGCACCCGCAGCGACGCGCGGACCGGGTGCCCTACACTTCGCCTGCCGTCGCGGCCCCTGGACCACGGGCCGCAGGCCACACGATGCCGTGTCCGCACCCCGGCGGGAGAGAGAAGACGTGTCAGGCGAGAGAGAAGACGCGGCCGTTCCCGGCGCCGCCGTCCGGCCCGTGCGCCCCGCCGATCTCCCCGCGGTCGCCGCCGTCTACGGGCACTACGCCCTGCACACCGTCGCCACCTTCGACGAGACGCCCCGATCCCTGGAGGACTGGGAGGCCAAGCGCGCCGAACTGGCCGCCCGCGGGCTGCCGTTCCTGGTCGCCGAAGAGGCGGGCCGCGTCCTCGGCTTCGCGTACGCCGGTCCGTACCGCCCCAAGCCGGCGTACCGGCACACGGTCGAGGACACCGTGTACCTCGCCCCGGACGCCACCGGTCGCGGGCTCGGCGCCGCCCTGCTGGGCGCGCTGATCGACGGGTGCGCGCACGCCGGGGCGCAGCGCATGATCGCGGTCGTCGCCGAGCCGGGCGGTGAGGCGTCGGCCGCGCTGCACCGCCGCCTCGGGTTCACCGAGGCGGGCCGGCTCACCGGGGTGGGGTACAAGCACGGCCGCCGGCTCGACACCCTCCTGCTCCAGCGCGCGCTGTAGACCGCGCGCCGGCGCGCGTCCCAGCGGTACGGCGCCCCCGGCACCGCAGCCACGTGACGCGTTCGCGTCAACCAAAGACCCACCGTCAGCCGAAGATCACGACGAAGAGCACGAACAGCACGAGGATCGCCAGGACGACCATCCAGACCGGCCAGTTGCCGCGCCCCTGCGGCTCCTCGGGGCCGCCGCCGCGCGGGCGGTCCTCGGCCAGGTCCGGGTTGTCGGGACGGTCGTGCTTGTAGAAGTCACCGTCTCCAGCCATGCCCTCATCACCCTCCTTCACCGGGAGGACTCCCGGGTACCCGCGGCCGCCCCGGCCATACGGCCGACTGGGCCGAACGGGTGAGGGCACACGGAAGGGGCCGGCCCCGCACGCCGTTGTGCGGGGCCGGCCCCTGACCGGGTCCTGCCGCGGCCGACCGGAGCGACTGTGCAGGTCAGGGCAGGTCGCGGTCGGCCGCGGAGTTCTGGGGGGGCGGGCGGGTCAGCCCAGGCGCTCGACCAGCGCGCGGTACTGCTCCCACAGCTCCTCGGGCGTGTGGTCACCGAAGGTGTTCAGGTGCTCGGGGACCAGCGCGGCCTCCTCGCGCCACACGTCCTTGTCGACGGTGAGCAGGAACTTCAGGTCGGAGGCGGACAGGTCCAGGCCGTCGGTGTCCAGCGCCGCCTCGGTCGGCAGGATGCCGATGGGGGTCTCGACGCCCTCCGCCCTGCCCTCCAGGCGCTCGACGATCCACTTCAGCACGCGGCTGTTCTCGCCGAAGCCGGGCCAGACGAACCTGCCCTGGTCGTCCTTGCGGAACCAGTTCACGTAGTAGATCTTCGGCAGCTTGGACTGGTCCTTGTCCTTGCCGACCTCGATCCAGTGGCCCATGTAGTCGCCCATGTTGTAGCCGCAGAACGGCAGCATGGCGAACGGGTCGCGGCGCAGCTCGCCGACCTTGCCCTCGGCGGCGGCGGTCTTCTCGGAGGCGACGTTCGCGCCGAGGAACACGCCGTGGTTCCAGTCGAAGGACTCGGTCACCAGCGGCACGGCGCTGGCGCGGCGGCCGCCGAAGAGGATCGCCGAGATCGGCACGCCCTTGGGGTCCTCCCACTCCGGCGCGATGATCGGGCACTGGGCGGCGGGGGTGGTGAAGCGGGCGTTGGGGTGCGCGGCCGGGGTGCCGGACTCGGGCGTCCAGTCGTTGCCCTTCCAGTCGGTCAGGTGGGCCGGGGTCTCCTCCGTCATGCCCTCCCACCACACGTCGCCGTCGTCGGTGAGGGCGACGTTGGTGAAGACCGAGTTGCCCCACAGCGTCTTCATCGCGTTGGCGTTGGTGTGCTCACCGGTGCCGGGCGCGACGCCGAAGAAGCCGGCCTCCGGGTTGATCGCGTACAGGCGGCCGTCCTCGCCGAACCGCATCCACGCGATGTCGTCGCCGATGGTCTCCACGGTCCAGCCGGAGATCGTCGGCTCCAGCATGGCGAGGTTGGTCTTGCCGCAGGCGCTGGGGAAGGCGGCGGCGACGTACTTGGCCTCGCCGGTGGGCGGGGTGAGCTTGAGGATCAGCATGTGCTCGGCGAGCCAGCCCTCGTCACGGGCCATGACGGAGGCGATGCGCAGGGCGTAGCACTTCTTGCCGAGCAGCGCGTTGCCGCCGTAGCCGGAGCCGTAGGACCAGATCTCGCGGTCCTCGGGGAAGTGCGAGATGTACTTGGTGGAGTTGCACGGCCAGGGGACGTCCTCCTGGCCCTCCTCCAGCGGGGCGCCCACGGTGTGCACGGCCTTGACGAAGAAGCCGTCGTCGCCGAGTTCGTCGAGGACCGGCTGTCCCATGCGGGTCATGGTGCGCATGGACACGGCGACGTAGGCGGAGTCGGTGATCTCGACGCCGATCGCGGAGAGCGGGGAGCCGAGGGGGCCCATGCAGAACGGGACGACGTACATCGTCCGGCCCTTCATGGAGCCGCGGAAGATCCCGCCCTCGCCGCCCCGGCCCCGGAAGATCTCCCGCATCTCGTCGGGGGCCTTCCAGTGGTTGGTGGGGCCGGCGTCCTCCTCCTTCGCGGAGCAGATGAACGTACGGTCCTCGACGCGGGCCACGTCGGAGGGGTCCGAGGCCGCGTAGTAGGAGTTGGGGCGCTTGATCGGGTCGAGTTTCCGGAAGGTGCCCTTCTGGACGAGCTCCCCGCACAGTCGCTCGTACTCGGCCTCGGATCCGTCACACCAGACCACCCTGTCCGGCTGCGTGAGTTCCGCGATCTCGTCGACCCACGAGATCAGGTCCTTGTGGTTGGTCGGGAGGACGGGGGGAGCCGCGATGTCGCGCGCCACGATTGCTCCTAAATGAGGGGTTTTTTGTCTTGTCGCCCCGTGGGGGCTGCGACCCGGATGCTTCGTAGCCGCTCATCCGGTGCCGACCGCACTCATTTGATCATCCGACGCACGCGCCCATCTGTCCAGAGGGCCGCACAGGTGAGCAGGGTGAGGAATCCCACGGTTTTCCGGGGTTCTTTGCGTCCGCGTTGACTTCGGCTGAAGGACTTTTTGCGTTCGCCCGGTTCGGCCGCGATCGCCGCATTCCGTCCCCTGCGCTGACGCGTGACTTACCGGGAGGTGGGTACCATGCGGCGCATGACTGCGTCCGCCTCCGACGCGCCCCTGGACACGCCGGCCGGTGGCCGCGGTCCGGCCGCGCTCTCCCTGCCGCATCCGGTCAAGCCGAAGCTGCGCGGCTGGCTGCACCTCGGAATGTTCCCGGCCGTGCTGATAGCGGGCCTGGTGCTCACCGCGCTCGCCGACTCCACCCGGGGCCGGATCGCCTGCGGGATCTACGTCCTCACCGCCTGCCTGCTCTTCGGCGTGAGCGCGCTCTACCACCGCGGCAACTGGAGCCCCCGCCTCGGCGGAGTCCTGCGCCGCCTGGACCACGCGAACATCTTCCTGATCATCGCGGGCACCTACACGCCGCTCACCCTGCTGCTCCTGCCCGGCGGCAAGGGCCAGTGGCTGCTGTGGGGCATCTGGGCGGCGGCCGCCGCGGGCATCGTCTTCCGCGTCTTCTGGGTCGGCGCCCCGCGCTGGCTCTACACCCCGTGCTACATCGCGATGGGCTGGGCCGCCGTCTTCTTCCTGCCCGACTTCATGCGCAGCGGCGGCATCGCCGTCCTGGTCCTGGTGATCGCCGGCGGCCTGCTCTACAGCGCGGGCGGCATCGTCTACGGCATCAAACGCCCCAACCCCTCCCCCCGCTGGTTCGGCTTCCACGAGGTCTTCCACTCCCTCACGCTGGCCGCCTTCGCCGTGCACTACGTGGGCATCTCCCTCGTCGCCTACCAGCACGGATAGCCACCGCCCCGGCACACGGCGCCCGCCCCGGCGGGCGCGGGCCGGCCACCGCCGGCCGCGGCCGGGGCGGGCCCCGTGCCGGACAATGGGCCCATGACGGCCGCACACTCCCCCGCCTCCCCCGCCGCACCCGCCCCGCCCGCCGGCCGCCCCCCGCTCGGCCTGCGCGAGCGGAAGAAGATCAGGACCCGTGAGGCGATCCGCGCGGCGACGTACGCGCTGGTCCGGGAGCAGGGGTACGACGCCACCACGATCGAGCAGATCGCCGAACGGGCGGAGGTCTCCCCGTCGACCGTCTGCCGGTACTTCCCCACCAAGGAGGACATCGTCCTCACCGACGAGTGGGACCCGCTGCTGGCCCGGGAACTGCGCGCCCGGCCCGCCGACGAGCCCTGGACCCGCTCCGTCCGCCATGTGCTGCACACGGCCGTCGGCCGCGGCGTGGACCCGGACGCCGAGGTGTCGCGGCTGCGCACCCGGCTGATGGCCGAGGTGCCCGCGGTGCGCTCGCGGATGATGGAGAGCATGTCGGTCACCGGCCATCTGCTCTGCACCGCCGCGGCCGAGCGCACCGGCCGCGACCCGGAAAGCCTGGAGGTGCGGGCCTGGGCGATGTCCCTGGTCGGCGCGCTGACGGAGACCGTCCTGTTCTGGGCCGAGCGGGGCCACCGCGACGACCTCGCGGACCTCGTCGACCGCACCCTCACCGTCCTCGAACACGGCCTGCCCCCGGAAAACCGCTGAGGCACCGGCGGGCCCGCGTGCCATCCTGACCAGGTGAACGGTCCCGAGATCCACGTCGAGTTCGCCCCCGGCCTGCACGTGTTCGTCCCGCACACCCGCCGCCGGGGCGCCACCGCGGTCGTCACCGACGGAGTCTCCTCGCTCGGCCACGTCGTCGAATCCCTCGGCGTCCCCCTCACCGAGGTCGGCACGCTGCTGGTCGACGGCCGCGAGGTGCCCGCCGCGCACGTCCCGCGGGCCGGCGAGGCCGTGCGGGTGCGCGCCGTCGAACGCCCCCAGCGGGTCCCCGGCGCACCCCTGCGGTTCCTCCTCGACGTGCACCTGGGCACCCTCGCCCGCCGCCTGCGCCTCCTCGGCGTCGACACGGCGTACGAGTCGACGGACATCGGCGACCCCGCCCTCGCCGCCCGCTCGGCGGCCGAGAAGCGGGTCCTGCTCAGCCGCGACCGCGGCCTGCTGCGCCGCCGCGAACTGTGGGCGGGCGCCTTCGTCTACAGCACCCGCCCCGACGACCAGCTCCGCGACGTCCTCGGCCGCTTCCACCCCGAGCTGCGGCCCTGGACCCGCTGCACCGCCTGCAACGGCCTGCTCAGAGCGGCCACCAAGGACGAGGTGGCCGACCAGCTCGCACACGGCACCCAGCGCACCTACGACGTCTTCGCGCAGTGCCGCGCCTGCGGACGCGCGTACTGGAAGGGCGCCCACCACGACCAGCTGGCGGCGATCGTGGAACAGGCGATGAGTACGCGCGCGCAGGGGAGCTGAGTACGCGCACCGATCAGCGCGGCGGCCCGCTCCGGTTGGCTGGAGCCATGACAGCGACGACACGGAACGCGGCAGCCGGGGAGCCCGGGACCACCAGCACGGTGTGGGCCGCCGTCGGCCTGGGCCTGCTCGTGCCCATGGT
The DNA here is from genome assembly GCF_040703815.1 of Streptomyces sp. NPDC006743. Lineage (NCBI taxonomy): Bacteria > Bacillati > Actinomycetota > Actinomycetes > Kitasatosporales > Streptomycetaceae > Streptomyces > Streptomyces sp. NPDC006743. The sequence goes on from NZ_JBEYJA010000003.1 coordinate 42,507, forward strand.
CGTCGGCTGCCGGCTGCTGGCCCTCTCCACCGAGCACGGCACGCAGTGCCTGATGTACGGCGACTCCACCCAGGGCTGCCACCAGGGCGGGGGAGGCGTCCTCTACGGCTTGTTCTTCGCCTCCGCCGCCGCCGGCGTGGCCGCGCTGGTGCTCCCCCGCCGGCGGGCCTCTGCCCGCGCCGGGGCCGCCGTCCTCCAGTGGGCCGCCCAGGCGCTGCTGGCGATCCTCATCCTCGCCTTCACCTCCTGACGCAGGCGCCTCACCCGCCCAGCGCCGCGCGCAGCCGCTCGGGGTCGCCGGTCGGGGCGTCGCAGGTGAAGTTGCGGCAGACGTACGCGGCGGGCCCGCCGCCCAGCAGGGGACGGCCGGCGAGCAGCGGGAACTCGTCGCTGCCTTCGGTGCCGTAGGCGACGACGGCACCGGGCGCGGGCGCCAGCAGCGCCGTACGGTGCAGGGCACGGGCCCGCTCGTCGGCCGGGGACGGCCCGACGACCGCCACCTCGCGCGGCCCGTCGAGCGCCGCCTCGGCCACGGCCAGACCCCAGCCGACGAAGCGCGGGACGCGCGGACCGAGCGCCTGGACGACGCCCAGCGCCCGTTCGGCGGCGGCGCGGTGCGGCTGCGAACCGGTGTGCGCCGCGTAGCCGAGCAGGGCGCCCGCGGCGGCCGTCCAGCCCGACGGGGTCGCGTTGTCGGTGGGGTCCTGGGGGCGCCGGATCAGCTTCTCGGCGTCGGTGGCGGTGTCGTACAGGGAGCCGGACTCCGGGTCGGTGAACCGGGTCAGGACGTGGTCGAGGAGCAGGCCCGCGAAGTCGAGCCAGACCCCTTCGCCGGTCACCGAGGCGAGCGCGAGGAAGCCCTCGGCGACGTCCGCGTAGTCCTCCAGCACCCCGGCGTTCTCCCCGGCGTGCCCGTCCCGGCTGGTGCGGGTCAGCCCGGCGTGCTCGTCCATGTGCAGCCGTACGAGCAGGTCGGCGGCGCCGAGGGCGGCCTCCACCAGGTCGGGACGGTCGAAGTAGGCGCCGGTCTCGGCGAGGGCGGCGACCGCGAGACCGTTCCAGGCGGCGACGACCTTGTCGTCCCGGCCGGGCGCGGGCCGCCGGGCGCGCGCCGCGGACAGACGGCGGCGGACCGCCTCGATGCGCTCGGCGTCGTGGACGCCCTCGCGGACGGGGAGCTGGAGGACGGAGGCGCCGTGCTCGAAGGTGCCCTCCTCGGTGACGCCGAAGTACTGGGCGGCGAGTTCGGCGTCCTCGTCACCGAGGACCTCGCGCAACTGCTCGAGCGTCCACACGTAGTAGGCGCCCTCCACGTGCCGTCCCTGCCCGTCGTCGCTGTCCGCGTCGAGCGCGGAGGCGAAACCGCCCTGCTCCGTGCGCAGTTCGCGGACCATGAAGTCGGCGGTCTCCAGGGCCACGCGGCGGGCCAGTTCCGAGCCGGTGGTGCGCCACAGGTGGGCGTAGACCCGGCAGAGCAGCGCGTTGTCGTACAGCATCTTCTCGAAGTGCGGCACGACCCAGTCGCGGTCCACGGAGTAGCGGGCGAAGCCGCCGCCGAGCTGGTCGTACAGGCCGCCGCGGGCCATCCGCTCGCAGGTGTCCCGGGCCATCTGCAAGGCGCCCTCCGAGCCGGTGCGGGCGTGGTGGCGCAGCAGGAACTCGATCACCATGGAGGGCGGGAACTTCGGCGCGCCGCCGAACCCGCCGCGCTGCGGGTCGTACTCGCGGGTCAGCCCGAGCAGCGCCTGCCCCAGCTCCTCGCCGCCCGGGGTCCGCGTACCGCCGTAGTCGATCTCGCGCTGGGCGAGGTCGCGGACGATCTTCCCGGCGACGTCGGTGACCTCGTCCCGGCGGGTCTCCCAGGCCTGCCGCACGCCTTGCAGCACCTGCCGGAAGGACGGCATCCCCTGCCGGGGCACGGGCGGGAAGTAGGTGCCGAAGTAGAACGGTTCGGCGTCGGGCGTCAGGAACACGGTCATCGGCCAGCCGCCCTGCCCGGTGGCCGCCTGCACGGCCTCCATGTAGACGGCGTCGACATCGGGCCGCTCCTCCCGGTCGACCTTGACGCTGACGAAGTGCTCGTTCATATAGGCGGCGACCGCTTCGTCCTCGAAGCTTTCCGCCGACAGGACATGGCACCAATGGCAGCTCGAATAGCCGACGCTCAGGAGCACGGGCACACCACGCCGCCGCGCCTCCTCGAACGCCTCAGACGACCACGGCCACCAGTCGACGGGGTTGTCGGCGTGTTGGAGGAGATAGGGAGAGGTTTCCTGAGCCAGTCGATTCGGCATGGTCCCATCCTGCCCGACAGGGGCGGCAGGTCGCAGAACGACCTGCGCTTCGTCCCCAGGAGACCCGTCGCCCCGGCCGGCTCAGCGCCAGACGGGGGCGAGCCGGGAGAAGTCCCACTCCTGCTTCCCCTTCACACCCGGCTGGACGGCGCAGTGCACGAGGACTGATCCGGCGATCTGCCGCCTCTCCGCCAGCTCGCCGGACTTCCAGCGTCCGCGCGTGTCCTCCGTCAAGCGCGGCCCTGCCGGTGATCCGGAGAGCAGAAGTCGTTCAAGAGCCTCATCTGCCAGTGGACCGCTGATGCTGCACCGCTGACAGGACCGGCACGAGTAGACGTAGAGACTCCTGCGGCTCCTGCCCTTCTGCGCGCTCAGAGGGCCGTGGCACAACGTGCCATCGGTCCGCTGCGCGCCGCAGCGCAGGAAGCCGGTGGCCAGGTGCCGGGGAGCGGGGCGTCGCTCGTCTGTGCGTCGGGGAGTCCCGCTACCCCTGTGCAGGTACAAGCTGCCGGGTGAGAACGTCGCACACACCGCCTGCCACCGGTCCGGCGCCACGATGGGTTCCCAGCTCCCCGTCACGGGTTCCCCCGTCTCCGGCACCAGCAACAGCCGCCCCCGGCTGGACCGGTATCCGCACACCCTGGGCGCTGTGATGACCTGTGTGACGGTCTGCCCATTGGGCCTGCCACCCCGGGTTCCTGTGACGCCGAGGTCGAACCACTCCCGGGCGATCGCCCGGACCGCCTTTCCGGCGACCCGCTCGTCGATCGCCTGCTCGACCAAGGCTGCCTCCTGGGGGTGCCGGGTGGTCCTGTCCTCCCGCCATCCGAAGGGCCGCGGCCCGCTGTGCGGCACGCCCTCGATGGCACGGGCCCAGTGCCAGTTCAGCACCCGGTCGCTCCTGAGCCGTGTTTCCGTGACCGCCGCTTCGAGTGACCGCACCGCCTGCAGCAGGCCCTCGTGCGTGTACGGATCCCTGAAACCACTCGGATCGAGGTACACCCGGCCGGGCCGGCTTGTCAGGGCGGCGAAGAATCGGGCCAGATCCTCGGGGCGTCGATACAGGCGATCGTCGGCGACACAGACGACTCCGTGTACCTCCTGGCCCTCGGCTGTCCGCCCCCGCACCAGATCCTCGAGCAACCGATCGAACCCGGGCCGCGCCATGCCTTCCTTGGACGCGGAGCGCCCGTTGTCGACGTAGGCGGCCACCACCCGGCAACCGTGCTCGTGCGCCGTGCGCTCATTGATCCGCAGCTGGTGGCGGACTCCGTGACCGTCCCTTTGCCGGACATCCTCGGATATCCGGGCGTAGGAGGCGACGTCGAGGAGTTCGCTCCGCCAGTGCGTAGGAACGTCGTTCACGTTCTCCCTTCCGACCATCAGATCGACAGTCATAAAAACGAGCGAGTCTTACGAAAGTCACGAAGACGGCGCCAGTGATCGCCACCCCCTCGCGCTCGCGCCCCGCCCGAAGGACACTCGTAGGCACAGGAGTTGCCGCCGGAGGGGGACGGGACATGCGGGACGCTCATCGGGCGGAGGCCGAACGGCTGCTCGCCCGGGCCGTGGAGGAGGAGGTGCGCCGGTCGGGCGGGCGGGTGGACGGCGGGGTGCTGCTGTCGCGCGCCAAGGCCGCGCTGGACGTCCTCGCCCGGCCGGCCCAGGAGGAGTACGAGGCGTACACCCGGGCGCTGGACGAGGCGGCGGCCGGGCAGCTGACCTTCGGGCAGCGCTACGCGCGCGAGGGCGCCGGAACTCCCCTGATGGTCGCGGTGGTTGCCGCGCTGGCCGCCGCCGTGGGCGACGTGGCGCTCGGCACCGGGGCTGGCGCCGCGCTCGGCGCGGGTGCCGTGGCCGCCGTGGCGGGCGCCGCCGCCACCGTCGTCAAGGTGGGCGCCGCGCATCTGCCGGCGGCCCACCGGCGGGCGGGCGCGGCCGGCCAGCCCGGCGGCGCCGAGCAGCTGCGGCTGCAGTGGCTCACCGCCCTGGAGGTGCGCGGCATCCGGCCGTTCCTGGACCAGCAGCGCGTGCTCACCGCCTCCGCCGCGCCGAAGAAGGCGGCGCCCCGGCTGCGCGGCGCGGACAAGAGCGCGGCGGCCCGCAGGCGCAGCGTGCTGGAGCAGTCCTTCGGGCAACTGCCCGAGCCGGACGGTGTGTTCGCCGGGCGCCGGCAGGAGATGGCGCGGATCCGGCAGTGGGTGCAGGCGGCCCGCGCCCACTCCGAGACCCGGCCGACGGTCGTCGTCCTGCACGGCGCGCCCGGCTCCGGCCGCTCCACCCTCGCCGTCCGCGCGGCGCACGAGCTGCGCGACCAGTTCCGCGGCGCGGTCGTCGTCGACCTGCGCGGGGACAGCGCCGACGAGCCGCCGCTGACCACCCGTGACGCGCTGCTGCACCTGCTGAACCGGCTCGGCGCGCCCCGCGAGCAGCTCCTGTTCCGCGACCGCTCCTCGCCCGACCAGCAGGTCAAGCGGCTGGGCGAGCTGTACGACCAGCATCTGACGGGGCTGCCGGTGACGATCGTGCTGGACGACGCCTCGGACGCCGCCCAGGTGGCCGCCCTGGTGCCCGAGCGCTCCGACGGCCTGGTCCTGGTCACCGCCCGCACCCCGCTGGAGCTGCCCGCCGACCTGCCGGCCTGGGTGTACCAGCTTCCGGTCGAGGCCCTGGACGAGGCGGGCGCCGAGGAGCTGCTGGGCGCCGCCGCCGAGGACACATCCGGTCCCTACGACGCGGACTCCGCCGAGCGGATCCGCGCGCTGTGCGGCGGGCTGCCGCTGGCGCTGCGGATCGCGGGCTCCGCCCTCGGCCCGCGCTCGCCGCGCCGGCTGGCCACGGACCTCGCGGCGTACGGCCCGGTGGATCCCGTCGAGCGGGTCCTGTGGCTGCGCTACACCGATCAGACGGAACCGGCCCGCCGGCTGCTGCGGCGGCTCGCCCTGGCGGGCCGCGCCTCGCTGGGCGCCGCGGCGGCGGCCGCGCTGCTCGCCACGGACGAGGCGGAGGCGACCCGGCACCTGACGGCCCTGGCCCGCGCCGGTCTGGTCGACCACGTACGCGGCAGCCGCCACCGGCTGCACGACCTGGTGCGGTCCTTCGCCCACGCGCGGCTGCTGGACGAGGAGGACCCCGCCGAGCGGACGGCCGCGCAGGAGCGGCTGATCGGGAACTACGCCGAGCTGGCCGACTCGGTGCTGCGCCTGGTCGACGGCAACAACTCGACCCGCTCGGACCGCTTCAGCCCGCACGGCTTCACCTCCCTGGACGAGGCGCTGCGCTGGCTGGACGACGAGTCCAGCTTCATCACGGCGGCCCTGCGGCACGCGGAGGACGTGGACCAGGCGGCCGTCCTGAACCTGCTGGGTGCGCTGTGCGACTACTGCCTGCTGCGCGGCGACCTGTACCGGCTGGGTGAGATCAGCGAGCTGACCCAGGCCGTCGACCAGGGGCTGCTGGTCCGTTCGGTGCAGTGGCGCACCGGCATCGCGGCCCGGCAGCTGGGCGAGCTGGACAAGGCGCGCGCCACGCTGGCCTCCGTCGTCGACCTGTACCGCGAGGCGCACCACGAGGCGGGCGCGGCCCGCGCGCTGAACTCGCTCGGCATCACCCTGCACCACCAGGGCGCCCTGACCGAGGCCGCGGCCCGGCTGCGCGAGGCGATGGCGTTGCAGGACGTGCCGGAGCTGGCGACCGACCGGGCGTGGACGATGCACGCGCTGGCGGCCGTGGAGCGCGACCGGGGCAACCTGGCCGAGGCGCTGGACCTGCTGACGCGTTCCCTGGTGCTGCACCGTGAGGGCGGGTCCGTGCACGGCGAGGCGTGGGCGCACTTCCAGCTGGGCCAGCTCGCGCTGCGCCAGGGCGACGTGGAGGAGGCGGAGGCGCACCTGGGCGAGGCCCTGGAGCGGTACGGCCGCACCCGCGACGCCCGCGGCGAGGCGTGGGCGCTGACGCAGCTGGCGCGCGCCCGGCTGCTGGCCGGGGAGACCGCGGAGGCGGTGGAGGCGCTGCGCGGGGCGGCCGCCCGGCACCGCGACAACGAGGACGCCCGCGGTGAGGCGTGGACGCTGTACTACCTGGGGCAGGCGCTGGAGGAGACCGGCGGCCTGGACCAGGCGGTGCGCGAGCTGGAACGGGCCCGCACGATGTTCTCCCGGATGCGCGACGTCTACGGTCTGGCCTGCGCCCGCCACCATTCGGCCCGGGTCACCCGCGACCAGCGGGCGGCGCAGACCGGCTCGCTGCGCAACTCCGGTTTCGCCCGTCAGCTCCTGGTGGACGCGCGCGCCGACTTCCAGCGCATCGGGGTGGCGCACGGCGAGGCCTGGACGTGCCTGGAGCTGGCCGTGGTCGACGCGGGCAACGCCCGCACCCCGCAGGCCCTCGCGCTGTGCGACGAGGCGCTGGCGCTGTTCTCCTCCTACGGCGACCGGCGCGGCGAGGACTGGGCGCGCTTCTTGCGCTGCACGCTGCTGCCGTTCGCGGCGCCCGGCGGTGTGGAGGTCGGTACCGCGGTCGCTCAGGAGGACCTGGCGGCGCTGGCCCGGGCCGGCCATCCGCTGCGGGACCGGAAGCTGGAGGGCTGCATCGAGGCGTACCGGCTCGTCCTGGAGCGCGGTGTGAGCCTGGAGGCGGGCTGGCAGGCCTGGCGCCTGGGCATGGTCCCGGACCGGCACGCCCGTGAGGTGATGGGCGTGCAGGCGGCACCGGCGCGGGGGTGAGGCAGCGGCGCGCGGGCGTGCGCGGGCATGACGGAGGGTGACTCCGCGCCCCGGGTGGGGTGGGCGGAATCACCCGCTGGGCGGCAGGTCAGCCCTCGGAGGGGTGGGCGCGGCCGGGGCCGCCCTTGCCCGTGGGGTTCTGGTCGGCCTCCTGGGCCTCCTTGAAGTCCACCCTGCCCATGTGGCGGTTCATGGACTTCATCAGGAACCACACCGCCAGGGCCATCACCGCGAAGACGATGAAACCGAGGACGCCGGGGGTGACCTTGTTCTTGTCGAACTCGGCCAGGGTGACCAGATGCGTCGTTGCCAGGCTCGCGCTTGCGCTCATGTCAGGCATTGTCCCTCAGTGCTGCCGGACGCCCGCAAAGAGGTCGTCCTCGGGCAGGGAGGTGTCCACGAGCGACTTCGCCAGCTCGTACTCCTCGGTCGGCCAGACCTCCTTCTGGACGTCCATCGGCACCCGGAACCAGCCGCCGTCGGGGTCGATCTGCGTGGCGTGGGCGATCAGCGCCTTGTCGCGGATCTCGAAGAAGTCCGCGCAGGGGACGTGGGTGGTCAGCGTGCGGTCCTTGTGGCCGGACTTCTCCCAGCGCTCCAGCCACTCGCCGTAGGGGGACTCCAGGCCGCGGTCGAGCAGGGCCTTGTGCAGCGCCTCGGTGCGCGCGCGGTTGAAGCCCTGGTTGTAGTACAGCTTGAGCGGCTGGTACGCCGGGCCGTACTCCTCCTCGGGGTACTTCTCGGTGTCCGCCGCGCCCTCGAACGCCACCATCGAGATCTTGTGGGTCATGATGTGGTCGGGGTGCGGGTAGCCGCCGTTCTCGTCGTAGGTGGTGATCACCTGCGGGCGGAAGGAGCGGATCTGGCGCACCAGCTCGCCGGCGGCCTTGTCGACGTCCTCCAGGGCGAAGCAGCCCTCGGGCAGCGGCGGCAGCGGGTCGCCCTCGGGCAGGCCGGAGTCGACGAAGCCGAGCCACTCCTGCTTGATGCCGAGGATCTCGCGCGCCTCGTCCATCTCCTTCTTGCGCACTTCGTGGATGTGCTCCTCGATGTACGTGTCGCCCTGGAGCTTGGGGTTGAGGATGGAGCCGCGCTCTCCGCCCGTGCAGGTCACCACCAGCACGTCCACCCCCTCGGACACGTACTTCGCCATGGTGGCCGCGCCCTTGCTCGACTCGTCGTCGGGATGCGCGTGCACGGCCATCAGTCGCAGCTGGTCAGTCAAGGCTCATTCCTCAAGGTCAAGTCGGTGCCCGGCGTCGTCGGGCGCTGCACGGCCGCCGCGCCGGTGCCCCGTCGGTGCGGGGTGGCGGCCGAGCGGCGGTCCGGGGCTTCTATAGTGACCGAATCGGGGGGCGAATAATTCCGGAGCGGGGCTCCGGGGCCCCTCGCGGGACGACCGTCCCGCCCCTGCCGAGAGGACGATCATGAGTACGGCGAGCACCCGGCTGCCCGAGGGCCGCTACGGCCGCTCCCCGGACGAACGCGCCGACCGCAAACTCAAGATCGCCGGTGCCGTCCTCGGGGCCCTGCTGCTCGCCCTGATCGGCTACTTCGCCTACCACTACGTGGGGCAGAACAAGATCAGCGCCCAGGTCGTCTCGTTCCAGGCGTCGGACGACGCGGTGCAGATCCACCTGGAGGTGCACAAGGACGCCGGGGCGCGCGGTTACTGCACGCTGCGCTCGCAGGCGGCCGACGGCACCGAGGTGGGCCGGGCCGATTTCCGCTTCGACCAGCGCGCCAAGCAGGTCGACAAGGTCCTCACCCTGCGCACCACGGCCCGGGGGACGACCGGCGAGCTGCTGGGCTGCCACGCCGACTGACGCGGTCCGGGCGGGGCCACACCCGCGCTCCTACCGGAATACACGACCGCTGACCTGCGTTGACGCAATTTAGATGGCTTATGTCCTCCCCCTTTCGCCCCTGAATTGTTAGGCTCGTGGTTTCGCCCATCCATGAGGGACCATTCTTCTGGGTAGGGCGATGCTTTGTATTCCCAGTACCGACGAGGAGCACCTGTGACCCAGACCAGCGAGAACGTCACCTGGCTGACCCAGGAGGCGTACAACAAGCTCAAGGACGAGCTTGAGTACCTTACTGGTCCCGCGCGCACCGAGATCGCAGCCAAGATCGCGGCCGCGCGCGAGGAGGGCGACCTGCGCGAGAACGGTGGGTACCACGCGGCCAAGGAGGAGCAGGGCAAGCAGGAGCTCCGCGTGCGCCAGCTGACCCAGCTCCTCGAGAACGCCCAGGTGGGCGAGGCCCCGGCATCCGCGGACGGCGCGGTCGCGCCCGGCATGGTCGTCACGATCGCCTTCGACGGTGACGAGGACGACACGCTGACCTTCCTGCTGGCCTCGCGCGAGTACGCGAGCGCCGACATCGAGACCTACTCGCCCCAGTCGCCGCTCGGCTCCGGCGTGATCGGCCACAAGGTCGGCGAGGACGCGGAGTACGAGCTGCCGAACGGCAAGAAGGCCTCGGTGACGATCCTCAAGGCCGAGCCGTACAACGGCTGACCGCGCACGCGGCACCGGAGACGCGCACCCGTCCCGGAGACCGGCCCCCCGCACGCCCCGCCGGGCGCGGGGGGCTTCGTCGTACCCGGCGCGGGGCGGCGGCCGCACCCGGCGCGGTCCCGCCCGGCACGGCCGCCCCGGCGACGCCGCCCGGCGCCGCGGCTGTACTCGTGACCGCCGCGCAGGCCGGCGCGGGCCGCGGGACGGCGGCGGTTCAGACGATGACCGTGTAGCCGGCCTCGCGCAGGGCCTGGCCGACCTCGGCGCAGTGCGCCTGCCCCTTCGTCTCCAGGTGCAGCTCCACCTCGGCCTCCGTGAGCCCGAGCCGCGGGTCGGTCCGTACGTGACTGACGTCCAGGACGTTGGCGTCGACCGCCGACAGCACCCCGAGCAGGGTGGCCAGGGCGCCGGGCCGGTCCGTCAGCCGCAGCGTGACGGCCAGGTAGCGGCCCTGCGCCGCCATCCCGTGCCGCAGGACCCGCTGGAGCAGCACCGGGTCGACGTTGCCGCCGGAGAGCACCGCCACGACCGGCCCCTCGAAGGCCTCCTCGGCGCCCTCTCCCCCCTCGGCGCACAGCAACGCCGCCACCGGGCTGGCCCCGGCCGGCTCCACCACCAGCTTGGCCCGCTCCAGCAGGAGCAGCAGGGCCGCGGACAGCTGGTCCTCGCCGACCGTGCGCACCTCGTCCACCAGTTCGGAGACGATGCCGAACGGCACGTCGCCCGGCCGCCCGACCCTGATGCCGTCGGCCATCGTCGTCGGGCTGCCGATCGCCACCGGCCGTCCCGCCGCCAGCGAGGGCGGGTACGCCGCCGAGCCCGCCGCCTGCACCCCGATGATCCGCACGTCCGGCCGCAGCGCCTTCACCGCGACCGCGATCCCGGCCGCGAGCCCGCCGCCGCCGATGCCGACGACGATCGTGCGCACCTGCGGGCACTGCTCCAGGATCTCCAGTCCGACGGTGCCCTGCCCCGCGATGACGTCCGGGTGGTCGAAGGGGTGGATGAAGACCGCGCCGGTCTCGGCGGCGTACTCCTGCGCGGCGGCCAGCGTCTCGTCGACCACCTGGCCGTGCAGGCGCACCTCGGCGCCGTAGCCCCGGGTGGCGCTGATCTTCGGCAGCGGGGCGCCCTTGGGCATGAACACCGTGGCGTGCACCCCGAGCAGCTGCGAGGCCAGGGCGACGCCCTGCGCGTGGTTGCCCGCGCTCGCGGCCACCACGCCCGCGGCGCGCTCCTCCGGCAGCAGGCCGGCGATCCGCACGTAGGCGCCGCGCAGCTTGAAGGACCCCGTGCGCTGAAGGTTCTCGCACTTGAGGAGGACCGGCGCGCCCGCGAGTTCGGACAGGTGCCTGCTGCTCTCCATGGCGGTCACCCGCGCCACGCCCGAGAGCATCTTCTGGGCGCCGCGCACATCGTCCAGCGTGACGGGCGGGAAGGACTCAGCCGTGCCGTAGCTCATGATGGAAGTCTCGCAGTTCACGACCGCGCCGGGTCGCCCGTGACCAACCTGCGAGACCGGTTCGCGCAGCGCCGGTACGCCCCGCCGTCCGGCCGCGTACCCTGTCCCCCAACCCAGCAGCCCGTCAGAAGTGAGCCTCCGGCCATGCCCACAACACCTGAAATGTCGATGGACATGACGAGCGTCGGTGACACCGGTCTCCTCGAAACCCTCCAGCACGAGGTGGCGCTGTTCGCCCGCCGTGCGGAACAGACCCGGCTCGGCGGGGTGGGGCAGGTCCGCAACTCCATGGACCGCGCCGCCTACCTGCTGCTCAACCGCCTCGACAAGGAAGGCCCGATGGGCGTCAAGGCGCTCGCCGCGAGCATGGGCATCGACTCCTCCACGGTCACCCGTCAGGTGGCGCCGCTCGTGGACACCGGGCTCGTGAAGCGGACCTCGCACCCCGAGGACGGGCGGGCGGTGGTGCTCCAGCTCTCCCCGCGCGGGCTGACGCGGCTGGAGGAGGTCCGCACCTCCAGGCGCCGGCTGATGGCCGAGCTGACCGAGGACTGGACGCCCGAGGAGCGCGCGGCCTTCTGCTCCCTGCTGACGCGTTTCAACCACGCGCTCTCCGGCCGCCAGGCGCCGCAGGGCGGCGCGGCACGGGAGGCGGGACCGGCGTCCTGACCGCCGCCCGGGTGCGCGCCGGGGCCCGGGCACGCTCGTGCGGGGCCGCCCCCGGCGCCACATGCCGTCCGCACGGCTCTTGACCGACGGGCCGCCCCTGGCCTGATATGAGACCCGGGGGTCCGGCCGCACCGGTTTCTCGCGTCCCGTCACGGCCGTGGTCCCCCTTCCCACGACGGCCGTCGGCAGGAGGCGCGGTGCGAGAGCGGCAGGCGTCCCCCGGCGCGCGCCGGGCCCGGGAGTTCGAGGCGTTCGTCGCGGGCGCCGCCGGGCGGCTGCTGCACGCCGCCACCCTGCTCACCGCGGAGGCACCGCGGGACAACCCGCGCGCGCGGCGCCTGCTGACCCTGTCCCTCGCGCACACGTACGCGTGCTGGGACCGGCTGCGCGGCGAGGACCCCTACGAGCGGGCCCGGCAGTCGCTGGCGACCCGGTTCGCCCGGGAGGCCTGGCACCGGCACGGCGTGCGGGGCCGTGGCCGTCCCGCCCCGCCCGGCGCCCTGGCCGCCCTCTCCGCCCAGGAACGCCTGGTCGTCGTCCTGCGGCTGTACGAAGGCGTCGCCGAGGAGCAGGCCGCCGCCCTGCTCGGTCTGCCCACCGAACGGGTCCGCGTGATCTGCGACCGGGCGATCGCCGCGCTCACGCACGCGCCCGCGCGCGCCGCCCCCGCCGTACGCGGCCCGAAGGTGGCCCCGTCGTAGCCGGGGCGGACCGCCCGTCCCCGCCGGGCGCACGGAACGGGGCACCGAGATCGAACAGGCGCGCGAGCGCAGACGAGCCGTGACCGGCACCGGCGGACGACGGGGGGCGTGGTGAACAGAGTGGAGCGCGAGGCGGCCGTACGGCGGATCCTGGAGCAGACACAGCCCCAGGTGCCCGCCGGGCTGTACGACGCCGCCGTGCGCCGCGGCGCCCGCATGCTGCGCCGCCGTACGCTCGCCCGCCGCGCCCTGTGGCTGCTGCTGTGCGCCGCGGCCGTCGCCTTCACCGTGTGGGCGCTGACGGCCCGCCCCTGGGCACAGCCGCCTTCGCAGACGACCCCGCCCGTGACGGACTGGTGAAGCCGGGCCGGCGGGCCGCCGGGCCTGCGACCACCGGGCCGTCTGATCACCGGGCCACCTGTTCACCGGCCGGCGGCCGGCGGTGAACAGGTGGCCGGCGGACCGGCGTACTAGCCGAGGGCCTGCTGCAGGTCCTCCAGCAGGTCGTCGACGTTCTCGATGCCGACGGAGAGGCGGACCAGGTCCGCGGGGACCTCCAGGGCGGAGCCCGCGGCGGACGCGTGGGTCATGCGCCCCGGGTGCTCGATCAGGGACTCGACGCCGCCGAGGGACTCACCGAGGGTGAACACCCTGGCCCGGTTGCAGACCTCCACCGCCGCCTCCTCGCCGCCCTCGACCCGGAAGGAGACCATGCCGCCGAACGCCTTCATCTGCTTCGCGGCGATCTCGTGACCGGGGTGGTCGGGCAGCCCCGGGTACAGGACACGCGTCACGCGCCGGTGCCGGGACAGCATGTCGGCGACCTTGGCGGCGTTCTCGCTGTGCCGGTCCATGCGCACCGCGAGGGTCTTGGTGCCGCGCAGCACCAGCCAGGAGTCGAAGGGACCGGCGACGGCGCCCATGGCGTTCTGGTGGTACGCCAGTTCGTCGCCGAGTGCGGCGTCGCTCACGATCAGCGCGCCGCCGACGACGTCCGAGTGGCCGCCCATGTACTTGGTCAGCGAGTGCACGACGACGTCGGCGCCCAGCGCCAGCGGCTGCTGCAGGTACGGCGTCGCGAAGGTGTTGTCCACGACGAGCTTCGCACCGGCGTCCCGGGCGACCTGGGCGACGGCGGCGATGTCGGTGACGCCGAGCAGCGGGTTGGAGGGGGTCTCCACCCACACCACCTTGGTCCGCTCGGTGATCGCGGCCCGTACGGCGGCCGGGTCGCTGGTGTCGGCCACCGACCACTCCACGCCCCAGCGGGAGACGACCCTGGAGAACAGGCGGAACGTGCCGCCGTAGGCGTCGTTCGGGATCACCACGTGATCGCCGGGGGCGAGCAGCGTCCGCAGCAGGCAGTCCTCGGCCGCCAGTCCGGACGCGAACGCGAGGCCCCGGCGGCCGCCCTCCAGGGCGGCGAGGTTCTCCTCGAGGGCGGTCCTGGTCGGGTTGGCGCTGCGGCTGTACTCGTAACCGCCGCGCAGACCGCCCACGCCGTCCTGCTTGTAGGTCGAGACCTGGTAGATCGGCGGGACGACCGCGCCGGTGAGGGGATCGGCGGTGTTGCCCGCGTGGATCGCGAGGGTCTCGAAGTGCTGACTGATGTGCTCGTCGCTCATGGGGCCGAGGGTAGTGCTCCCGGCGCCCGGGCGCGGGACGGCGGGCGCGCGGGGTTTTCCACAGGTCCGGGCGCAGGTTGGCCAATTGCCGGCGCCGTCTGGTTCGCTTGAGGCATGGAGATTCTCTGGGTGCTGACGGCGCTGGTCCTGCTGAGCTTCGTGCTGCTCCCCTTCCTGCGGCGCAGGCGGGGCGTCATCGAGCAGGTCCCGCCGGGGCACCCGGACGCGGCGGACCCGGCGGACTACGGGTTCGTACGGCAGGAGGAGCTGGACGTCCGCATGCCCGGTCCCGACCAGGACCTGCTGGACGTGCTGGACCTGGTGCAGCGCACCCAGGACCACCACGCCGCCTCCCAGCTGCTAGCGGGCACCGAGGCGGAGGGCGAGCTGCGCTGGCAGCGCGTCCAGGCCTTCGCCGGTGCCGCGGCGCTGGAACTCCAGCAGCGTCCGGGCGGGGTCAGCGAGACGCCCGGCGGGCAGTGGCTGCGGGTGTGGCGGGCGCAGTCCCCCAAGGACGCGGGCGGCGCGGCGGTGCACGCCGAGTTCCTGGTGCAGCAGGCGTGGCGGACGTCGACGCCGGGGACGGACGAGTTCCGGATCATCATGGAGGAGGCCCGCGTCTCGTGCGGCGAGGCCGCGCTGCTGGCACCCGGCGATCCGGTCCCCTACATCATCGAGCTGTCGGTGGCGCGCGGACTCTCCTACTCCCGGCCGGAGTTCGAGCAGCTCTGGCTGAAGATCCTCGACCGCGCCCCGGCCCACATGGGCGCCCACCTGGCCGCGCTGCACTACTGGTGCGAGAAGTGGCACGGCTCGCGGCAGCTGGCGATGGAGTTCGCCCAGGCCGCCGCGGCCCGCGCCCCGCGCGGCTCGCTGCTCGCCGCGATGCCGCTGTTCGCGGTCTTCGAGCACCTTCCCGAGGTGAACCTGGTCCGCGGCTTCTACCAGAGCGAGGTCGTCACCAAGGCGGTCCACGGCGCCCTGCACGCCCTCCACTCGGCCCGCCCCGGCGACCCGATGGCAGCGCACGTGCGCCACCTGCTCATCTTCTTCCTGGTCCGCTCCGAACGCTGGGCGGAGGCCATGAACCAGCTCGTACACGTCGACGGCCACGTCGGCGCCCTGCCCTGGACGCTGTCCGAGGACCCGGCGGCGGAGTTCGCCGTCTACCGCGCCCTGGCGGTGGCCGGTTACGAGGCCAACGGCGGCAGCCCGGCGACCCTGCCGCACTGACGCGCGCCTGCCCGGTCACCACGCGCGCGCGGGACCGGGCGGCGCCGGGTGCCTCAGATCGTCGCCGTGTCGATCACGAAGCGGTAGCGCACGTCGCTGGCGAGTACCCGCTCGTACGCCTCGTTGATCTCCCCCGCCCCGATCAGCTCGATCTCGGCGCCGAGGCCGTGCGCGGCGCAGAAGTCAAGCATCTCCTGGGTCTCGGCGATGCCGCCGATGCTGGAACTGCTCAGGCTGCGCCGTCCTCCGGCGACGGCGGAGAGCGGGATCTGCACGGGCTCCTCGGGCAGGCCGACGTTCACCAGCGCGCCGTCCGTGCGCAGCAGGGACAGGAACGCGGGGAAGTCGAGCGGCGCCGAGACCGTGTTCAGGATGAGGTCGAAGGAGCCCTGGAGCTTCTCGAACGTCGCCGGGTCACTGGTGGCGTGGTAGTGGTCGGCGCCCATGCGCAGACCGTCGTCCTGCTTGCGCAGGGACTGGGACAGGACGGTCACCTCCGCGCCGAGCGCGTGGGCGATCTTGACGCCCATGTGACCGAGGCCGCCGAAGCCCACCACGGCGACCTTCTTGCCGGGGCCGGTGTTCCAGTGCTTCAGCGGGGAGTACGTGGTGATGCCGGCGCACAGCAGCGGCGCGGCCACGTCCAGGGCCAGGCCGTCGGGGATGCGGACGACGTAGTTCTCGTCGACCACGATCTTCTCGGAGTAGCCGCCGTAGGTCGGCTCGCCGTCCTTGCCCACCGCGTTGTACGTCCAGGTCGGGCGGCGCAGGCAGTACTGCTCCAGGCCCGCGGCGCAGTTGTCGCACTCGCGGCAGGAGTCGACCATGCAGCCGACGCCGACGCGGTCGCCGACGGCGTACCGGGTGACGCCGGGGCCGACCTCGGAGACGACGCCCGCGATCTCGTGGCCGGGGACCATCGGGAAGATCGCCTGGCCCCAGCCTTCGCGGGCCTGGTGGATGTCCGAGTGGCAGATACCGGCGAACTTGATGTCGATCAGCACATCGAACTCGCCGACTGCCCGGCGTTCGATGGTGGTGCGCTCCAGCGGCGCCTTCGCTGCGGGGGCGGCGTATGCGGCGACAGTGGTCATGCCGAGGGGTCTCCTAGCGGTTGGCGTGCCCGGCTGCCTTCCGGCCGGGCACGTCGTCCAGCGTGCCTCCTGGCGGGCCGACCGCCCAGACCACGGTTCTGCGTACGTCCGCCGTGCCTACCACTGGCGGGGGCAGGATGCGGTGCGTAGGACCAGGGATACTGGACGTATGGACGAAAAGCGCGAAACGGCCGCGGCGGAAGGCGGCGCGCGGACCGGCGCGCGCGCCGGGGCCGGCGTGGAGACCGGTGCGCGCGCCGGGGCCGGTGCGGGGCTGGAGCGGCGTGCCGAGCTGAGCGAGTTCCTGCGCACGCGCCGGGCCCGGCTCCAGCCGGAGGACGTGGGCCTGCCGCACTACGGACGCCACCGCCGGGTGCCCGGTCTGCGCCGCGAGGAGCTGGCCCAGCTGGCCGGCGTCTCGGTGGCGTACTACACCCGCCTGGAACAGGGCAACGGCCGCAACGTCTCCGCGGAGGTGCTGGACTCCATCGCCCGCGCGCTGCGCCTGACCGACGCCGAGCACGCCCACCTGACCCATCTGGCCAAGCCCAAGCACAAGAAGAAGCAGACGGCGCCGACGCAGCAGGTGCGCTCCTCGCTGCGGCAGCTGCTCGACACGATGGAGACCGTCCCGGCGTACGTGGTGGGGCGGCGCGCGGAGCTGCTGGCCTGGAACCCGATGGCGGCGGCCGTCTTCGGCGACTGGTCCCGGCTGCCCGCCGCCGAGCGGAACTGGGCCCGCATGGTCTTCCTGCACCCCGACACCCGGGACCTCTACGTCGACTGGGAGCAGAAGGCGATCGACATCGTGTGCGCACTGCACATGGAGGCCGGCTGCTACCCGGACGACCCGCGGCTGTCGGCCCTCGTCGGTGAACTGTCCGTCAAGAGCGAGGACTTCCGCCGCCTGTGGGCCACTCACGACGTCAAGGAGAAGAGCCACGGCGTCAAGCGCCTGCGCCACCCCCTGGTCGGTGAGCTGGCGCTGCGCTACGAGACCTTCAAACTGGCCGACGACGCCGAACAGTCGCTGGTGGCCTACCACGCCGAGCCCGGCTCCCCGTCCGCGGAGTCGCTGCGCCTGCTGGCCAGCTGGGGTGCGGACGCGACCCGGACGGGGAGCGGGAGCCCGGCGCCCTCGGCGTGACGCCGGGCGGGCGGACCGGGCGGCCGGCGGCCGGCGGCCGGGCGGACCGGGCGCGCGGCTCGCACGGAGAGCGGCCCGGCCCCGCCCCGGCTTCCTCCCCCTCACGAGAACACCGGCGCCGCCCTCCAGGGGCGGCACCGGTGGGACGGCTGAGGGCGGGTCAGGCGGCGGAGCCGGCCTTCCACTGGGACCAGCTCATGTTCCAGCCGTTGAGGCCGTTGTCCGGGGAGACCGTCTTGTCGCCGGTGTGCTGCACGACGACGACGTCACCGAGCAGCGAGTGGTTGTAGAACCACGCGGCCGGCGTGCTCGGGTCCTTGGCGCCCTTCTCGTCCTCCAGGCCGACGCAGCCGTGGCTGGTGTTGGCGTTGCCGAAGACGGACGGGGCGCCCCAGTAGTTGCCGTGGATGAAGGTGCCCGAGTTGGTCAGGCGCATGGCGTGCGGCACGTCCTTGATGTCGTACTCGCCCTTGCCGTCGGAGTCCTTGAACCCGACCGTCGCGCCGTTCATCCGGGTCTGGGTGAACTTCTCGGAGATCACCATGGCGCCCTCGTAGGTGGTGTGCTCGGGGGAGCCGGCGGAGATCGGGATGGTCTTGACCGTCTTGCCGTCCTGCTTGACCTTCATCTGCTTGGTCTTGGCGTCGACGTAGGAGACCTGGTTGCGGCCGATGTGGAAGGTGACCGTCTTCTGCTGGACGCCGTAGACGCCCTGGGCGCCCTGCACGCCGTCGAGGTCGAGCTTCAGCGTGACGGTGGAGCCCTCCTTCCAGTACTGCTCGGGGCGGAAATCGAGGCGGTTGGCGCCGAACCAGTGCCCGACGACCTCCTGGCCGCTGGAGGAGGAGACGGTGATGTGCTTCTGCACCGTCGCCTTGTCGGTGATCGACTTGTCGAAGTTGATCGAGACGGGCATGCCCACGCCGACGGTGGTGCCGTTGTCCGGCGTGAAGGTGCCGATGAAGCTGTGCGCCGGGGCGACGGTGGTGAACGAGGCGTTCTCGTGGGCGGCGCGGCCCTTGGCGTCCGTGGCGGTGGCGGCGACCTTGTAGGTGGTGGAACGGGAGAGCGGGCCGCTCGGCTTCCAGCTCGTCCTGTCCGCCGATATCCGGCCCTTGACGGCCTTGCCGTCCGCGGTGGTCATGGTGACGTCCGTCAGCGTGCCCTTGGTCACGGCGACCGCGGCGGAGTTGTTGATGGACGCGTTGTCGGAGCCGTCCGCCGGTGTGATCTTGATCTGGGCCTCCGACGTCTGCTGGGCCGCGGCCTTGTCCGCAGTGGCCTGCGAGCTGTCGTCGCTGTTCCCGCCGGCCGCGTCGCTGCTGCCGGAGCAGGCCGAGAGCACCAGAACACCGCCGAGCAGAGCGGACGAGGCCATCATGGCCCTGCGCCGCTTGCTGTTCGTCATCACACGCTTCTCCATCGTTGCCGTATTCCCCGAGACCCCTCGAACCCCCCGTCGCGAATCATCAACGCTACGAGCGTTTCGTCCCGTTCCCCAGGCCGCCCCGGTGTGTGCCTCGCCACGTCGGCCGGGCCGCGGGGGCGGGCACGGGGGCGCTGTGCGGGCGGGGTCGCGCGAGGGTCCTGCCATCATCCTCGCCGGGCCCCCGGCCCGGAAAGGCGGGGTCACGGCCGGTGGGGGCGGGGTCGCGCACGGCGGGGTCGCGGAGCCGGCGGCGGGCCCCGGCGGCGGCCGCCCGGCGCCCCGCCGGACCGCACGCGCCGGACCGCGCGCCCCTCGGTGCGGGGGCAGTGTCTTCGGTCACAAGGGGGCGCCGCGCCCTCATGGCGCGCGCGAATCAGCACAAAGCGCTACTGATCGGGTGGCGTGCTCGGGCCGGCCGCATGTCAAACCTCCCGTGACTTTCCCGTGACCCGTGGCTTTCACTAACATCGCCCCACACGGCCAATTCGCCAGTGCCACAAGGGGATCGATATTCCGTGTCAACCGCTCGCCGTACGCTCCTGACCGCCACCGCCGCGGGCACCCTGCTGGGCGCCCTGTGGTTCGTCCCCTCCGCGAGCGCGTCGGGGGACACACCGGCGAGAGCGGTGGCCGACGCGGTGCCGACGGCGCACGCTACGGAGCGGGGACGCGCGGCGGGTACGACGGCGGACCGGGCCGCGGCCGGGGCGGGCGCGACGGGCTCCGGCACCGGGGACACCGCCACCGCCGACGGCACGGACGGCACCGGCGGGGCGGCCGGCGCCGGCGGCACGGAACTGGCCGACACCGGAAGCGTCGACACCACTCCCTACGTCGTCGGCGGGTCGCTCTTCCTCGCGGCGGGCGCCGGCTTCGTCGTCTACTCGGTGCGCCGCGAACGCCTCGGCTTCTGACCCTCCCGGGGCTCCGGCCGGTCTCCGCTCCGGCCGGGGCTCCGGCCCGCTCCGGCCGGTGGAGCGGGCCGGGCCGGGCTCACCGCAGGGGGCCGGTCACCGTCTCGGCCGCGGCGACCAGGCGGCCGTCGCGCACGAAGGCGTCGGCGGCGGCCAGGTCCGGCGCCAGGAAGCGGTCCGGGCCCGGACCGCCCACGCCCGCCTCCCGCGCGGCGTCGATGACCGCGCGGCTGGCCGGGGCCGGGGCCAGCCCCTCGCGCAGCTCGACGGCGCGCGCGGCGGCGTACAGCTCGATCGCGATGATCCGGGTCAGGTTGCCGACGGCCGTGCGCAGCTTGCGCGCCGCCGACCAGCCCATGGAGACGTGGTCCTCCTGCATGGCGGAGGACGGGATCGAGTCCGCGGAGGCGGGCACGGCGAGCCGCTTCATCTCGCTGACCAGCGCGGCCTGCGTGTACTGGGCGATCATCAGGCCCGAGTCGACGCCCGCGTCGTCGGCGAGGAAGGGCGGCAGACCGTGGCTGCGGTTCTTGTCGAGCAGCCGGTCGGTGCGGCGCTCGGCGATGGAACCGAGGTCGGCGGCGGCGATGGCGAGGAAGTCCAGCACGTAGGCGACCGGGGCGCCGTGGAAGTTGCCGTTGGACTCCACGCGCCCTCCCTCAGTGCCGAAAGACTGGGAGGTGCCCCCAGGCAGCACGACCGGGTTGTCGACGGCGGAGGCCAGCTCCCGCTCGGCGACCAGACGGGCGTGCGCGAGGGTGTCCCGCCCGGCGCCGGCGACCTGCGGGGCGCAGCGCACCGAGTACGCGTCCTGCACGCGGGGCGCGTCGTCCTGGTGGTGCCCGGTGAGCTGGGAGCCGGCGAGCACGGCGAGCATGTTGGCGGCGGAGGCGCCCTGGCCCGGGTGCGGGCGGATGGCGTGCAGCTCGGGGGCGAGGACCTTGTCCGTGCCGAGCAGCGCCTCCAGCGAGAGGGCCGCGGTGATGTCGGCGGACTTGTAGAGGGTGTCGAGGTCGGCGAGGGCCATGACCAGCATGCCGAGCATGCCGTCGGTGCCGTTGAGGAGGGCGAGCCCCTCCTTCTCGCGCAGTTCGACGGGCTGGATGCCGTGCTCGGCGAGCAGTTCGCCGGCCGGGCGCACGGTGCCGTCGGGGCCCTCCGCGTCGCCTTCGCCCATGAGGGTGAGGGCGCAGTGCGACAGGGGCGCGAGGTCGCCGGAGCAGCCGAGGGAACCGTACTCGTGCACGACCGGGGTGATGCCCGCGTTGAGGACGTCGGCCATGGTCTGCGCGACCTCGGGGCGGACGCCGGTGTGCCCGGAGCAGAGGGTCTTCAGGCGCAGGAACATCAGGGCGCGTACGACCTCGCGCTCGACCCGCGGGCCCATGCCGGCGGCGTGCGAGCGGACGATGTTGCGCTGCAGCTGGGCGCGGAGTTCGGGGCTGATGTGCCGGGTCGCGAGGGCGCCGAAGCCGGTGCTGACGCCGTAGACGGGGTCGGGCTTGGCGGCCAGCGCGTCCACGATCTCGCGGGCCGCCGCGAGGGCCGCCACCGCCTCCCCGGACAGTTCGACGCGCGCGCCGTCGCGCGCCACGGCGAGGACGTCGGACGCGGTGACCCCCGACGTCCCCACCACCACAGTGTGCATATCCATATTCAGGAGCGTACGCAGTGAATGCGGAGATGTCACTAGTGGGTCCGGGGGGTGACCCTTACCACGGCCGCCGGGCCGCCCCGCCCGGGGCAGGTCAGGGCCGGCGCCCCCGGAAGCGGCGCCGCTCGGCCGGGGCGTCGGGGGCGGCCGGAGGCTCGTCGGCCAGGCGGACCACCGGGTCCGCGGGGCCTTCCCGGCCGGCGACGACCGGACGGTCCGCCCGCAGCGCCTTGGCCCGGTACTGCGCGGCGTCGGCGAGCCGGAACAGCCGGCGGGCCGAGGGCACCGGGCCGATCGCGTCCTCGGTCGACGCCACTCCGCAGGCGACGCCCTCCCCCAGCTCCAGCTCGGCCGCCCGCCGGCACAGCTCGTCGGCCGCCTTGACCACCTCGTCGGCGGCCGGGCCGACCGCGAGCAGACAGAACTCGTCGCCGCCGAGCCGTGCCACGAGGGCGCCGGGCACCGTCGCCCCGCACAGCGACAGCACCGAGCCGAATCGTTCCAGCAGCCGGTCGCCGACCGCGTGGCCGAGGGTGTCGTTGACCCGCTTGAGCCCGTTGAGGTCACAGACGACGAGGCTGACGACGACCCCGTCCTCGCGGTGCCGCTCGATCGCCTCCTCCAGCCGTACGTCCACGGCGCGGCGGTTGGCGAGCCCGGTGAGCGGGTCCGTGAACGCCAGCCTGCGGGCTTCCTCCAGCCGTTCCGTCTGCGCGAGGCCCGCCGCCACCACGGCGGCGAGGACCGTGGCGAAGTCGGCGTCGGACCGGTCGAAGACGGTCCGGCCGGCCGGGCGGGCGACGTACAGCTCACCCCAGGCCCGGCCGTGCTGCACGATCGGCGCGACCACGCAGCAGCCGCGGCCGCGCCGGCGCAGCGCCGCGACGCGCTGGTGGCAGTAGCCGGGCTGTCCCGCCGCCGGGCCCTCGGCGGTCTCCACCCACGCGTCCGGCTCGCCGCCGGAGGCCCACCGCTCGTGCAGGAACTCGGCGATCTCCGGGAACTGGTGCACGGGGTACGCCTCCCCCTCCGGGAACTCCTCCTCCTCGGGCGCCCGGTCCCCCACGTTCACCAGCACCCGCAGCCGCCCGCGCTCGCGCTCCCACACCGACAGCGCGGCGAAACTGCCCTCCAGCGCCCGGCACGCCCCGAGCGCCGCCGCCCGCCACGACTCCCGCGGCGTGTGCGCCGCGGCCATCCCCTGCGCCAACGCCACGACGGCGGCCAGTCGCCTGTTCTCGCCCATCACCCCAGGCTAGGGAGGTTTCACCCGATTCGGGACATCGGTAGGGCTGACAGAGGCCGTGATCACGACCACGGACGGACCCGGTGCGGTGATCCCGGCGGCAGAACCCGCGGAGACCGCCCGGCACGGACGGACCCGGAAGGGACGGACCCGCCCGGGACCGTCCGGACGGGACGGGCGCCCAAGGAACCGGCGCGCGAGCAACGGGCCTGGAAGGAAGAACGCGCGGGGAAGGGCTCACTCACCCGGCCAGCGCGGGGCCCTCTTCTCGTTGAAGGCCGCGACGCCCTCCGCACGGTCCGCCGAGAAGGCCGTCGAACGCCAGGCCGCGTCCTCGACCTCCAGACCGGCTCGCAGGTCGAGCCCCTGCCCCAGCCGCAGCGCCCGCTTGGCCGCACGCAGTCCCACCGGCGAGTTCGCCGCCATCCGGGCCCCCAGCTCCAGCGCCTCCTCGCGGTCCCGGCCCTCCTCCACCAGCAGGTCCACCAGCCCCAGGTCGCGCGCCTCGGCCGCCTCCAGCCGCCGCGCGGTGAAGATCAGCTCCGCGGCACGCGCCGCGCCGACCCGCCGGGGCAGCAATTGCGTGCCGCCGCCGCCGGGGATCACACCCACCGACACCTCCGGCAGCCCGACCACGGCCGTACGGTCGGCCACGATCACATCG
Source organism: Streptomyces sp. NPDC006743 (assembly GCF_040703815.1). Lineage (NCBI taxonomy): Bacteria > Bacillati > Actinomycetota > Actinomycetes > Kitasatosporales > Streptomycetaceae > Streptomyces > Streptomyces sp. NPDC006743. Next base: position 65,885 of record NZ_JBEYJA010000003.1, read on the forward strand.
CAGGAGAGCGCCAGCTCGAACCCGCCGCCGAGCGCGAATCCGTGCACCGCGGCGACGGTCGGCATCGGCAGCTCCAGTACGCCGGTGTACGCCCCGCGCGCCACCGGCCGCTGCCGCAGCAGGTCGGCGTCGGTGAAGGAGTTGCGCTCCTTGAGGTCGGCCCCGACGCAGAACGCCCGCTCGTGCGAGGAGGACAGGACGACCACGCGCGCCTCCGGGTCGGCGGCGAGCGCCGCGCACGCCCCGGCGATCGACCGGGCCATGTCCGTCGACACGGCGTTCATGGCCTTGGGCCGGTCGAGGACGAGTTCCGCGACATGGCCGTGCCGCCGTACCAGCACGAACTCCCCGAACCGCTCCTCGCTCATGACACCCTCCGGTTAACGCGGGTTAACAGATCACCGCTCCGATCATCTCAGCCGCGCCGGTACGGGGGGAAGGGGCTGCCTGTCGAGACCCGGCACCCCGTTCGAGTGACATTCCGGCCGACCGGCGTGAAACCCCTGCGCCACCGCATAACGTGCGTCCGCCACGGCGCAACGGGGGGCGCGAGCGCATCGGGGAGGAGCGCGATGAGGACGGACACGACCGGCACCGCACGGCAGGACGCCATAACCACCGGCGACCGCGACGCCGACAGGGACCCGGGGAGCAGCACCTCGGGCGCCCCAGGCCCGCAAGACGGCGCCCCGGACCGCACAGGGCCGGGGCAAGGCACGCTCGACAGCCCAACCCACGAAGACGGCGCCCCCCGTGACGCGGGCCCGGGGGGCAGCACCCCCGACCGCACAGGCCCAGGAGAAGGCGCCCCCGACAGCCCAGCCCCCGAAGACGGCGCCCCCGGTAACACAGGCCCGGGAGGCAGCACCCCCGACCGCACAGACCCGGGCGACGGCGCCCCCGGCGCCGCAGATCCCCGTGATGCCGCCCCTGACGGATCCGCCCGCCGCGCTTCCTTCCGGGGCCCGCGCCTGCGGGGGCGGCACCGACGGCGCCGGCCACGCAAGGCGCTGTTCACCGCGAGCGCGCTGGCCCTCGCCGCCGGTGTGCTGAGCCTCGTACGCCTAGCCCCGGAGTACGGGCACGGCGGTCCGGGGACCGCCGAGGCGGAGCCCTTCCGGCACCCCGGTCAGGGCGGGACGACGGCCGCCCCGTCGTCCGGCGCCGCCCTCACCGCGACCGGCACCGCGAGGGCCGGGAAGGGGCCGTCGGCCCTGCCCTCCGCCGCGCTCCCCATGGGCGGCGTCGGCGCCGCGGCGGCCCCGGGCACCGCTCCCGCACCGCCCGCCCCCGGGTACGGCACGGGACCGGTCCCGTCCACCGGCCCGGCGCAGGCGGCGGGCGCCGCCGCGGCGGGCCCCGCGTCACACCGTCCCGGGACCACGCCTGCGCCGGGCGCTCCCGCTCACCCGTCCGCGCCGGCGGGCACGTCCCACGCCCCGGCGCCCCACCCCTCCACACCGGCACCCGCGCCGAGCACCCGCACGCCGGCACCTTCGCCGCCGTCGTCCGGTGGGGGCGGCGCGGGCAGCGGCAGCGACGGAGACCTGTGCATCCCGGTCATCGGCGTGTGCATCGGCCTCGGCTGACGCACACCGGCACACCGCGACCCGCCGCCCGCCGCCCGGCACCCCCGGCACCCGGCACCCGGCACCCGGCACCTGAGACTCGGCGCAGACCGCTCACGGCCCGACTCCCCGCACGGGACACCCCCGACCTGACCCCAGCACAGAACACACAGAGCCCGGGACTCAGAGCCCGGGACTCAGAGCCCGGCGCGCAGAACCCGGCCCTCAGCCCCCGACCCCGTTCACGGCGTCGGCTCGGCCCGGCGGGTCAGCAGCCAGGGCTCGACCACGCCGAGCCCGCGCACCGGCCGCTGCCAGGTCGGCTGCAGGGCGAAGCGGTACACCGGCGGTTCCTCGCCCTCCTTCTCCGCGGCCTGAGCGGCCTCGGCCGCCTGCGCCTCGGAGGCGGGGGAATCGCCCGTGCGGATCAGTTCCTCGGCGAAGGCGCTGTCGACGAGCACGGCGTCACGCGGGGCTATGGACGTCAGCCGGGAGGCGAGGTTGACGGTCGTGCCGAACACATCGCCCATTCGGGTGGTCACCGTGCCGAACGCCATCCCGACCCGCAGCTCCGGCATCGTCTCGTCGTTCTCCATGGTCTCGACCAGCCGCAGCGCGATGTCCGCCGCCGTGCCCGCGTCGTCGGCGGCGTACAGCACCTCGTCACCGAGCGTCTTGATCAGCCGCCCGCCGCGCGCGGCCACCAGGTCGGCGGCGGTCGTCTCGAAGGCCTCGACCAGCTCGCCCAGCTCCTCCTCCTCCATCCGGCGGGTCAGCCGGGTGAAGCCGACGAGGTCGGCGAAACCCACGGCCAGGCGCCGGTCGACCATCTCCTCGTCGTCGGCGACCTGCACGACCCGCCCGGCGGAGGCGGCGAGCTGCCGCCGCCAGACGTAGACGAGGAACTCCTCCAGCTCGGGCAGGAGCAGCTCGACGATCGGGTACGTCACCTCGGTGCGCGTCATGCCCGGCTCGGGCGGCTCGGTCAGCCCCTCCAGGAAGGAGTCGATCTGCCACTCGGCCAGCCGGGCGGTGGTCTGTCCCGTGGACCGGGCCACCTGCACGGCCATGGCCTCGCTGAGCAGCCCGGCCTCGACCAGACCGGCGAGCCGGCGCAGCGCCAGGACGTCGGCCTCGGTCAGCGCCTTGGCCTGGCCGATGTCGGCGAAGCCCATGGCCCGCCAGAAGCGCGAGGCCAGTTCCATGGAGACACCGGCGCTGCGGGCCGCCTGAAAGGGGGTGTAGCGCCGTTCCGCGCCCAGGATGAGCTGTTCGAGACGGAGCGCGAGCGGGTCCTCGCCGGAGTCGGCGGCGTGGGGGTCCACCCGGCCGTCCGCGTCCTGCGCACCCGAGCCCGTGTCGTCGACGGTCACGCCTGCTGCCCTTCCGATCTGTCACGGTCAGGTATCGACCGGCCTCAACTCTACGGCAGGTGTGCGCCAGCTCACTCCGTCACAGCGGTCCGCGCAGGGAGCTGAGCTGGGCCGTCGCCCGCCCGGCGGCGGGACCACCCGCCTCGCGCGCCGGCCGTCCAGGGGCCGCGGGACCGTGCGCCGGCCGCCCGCCTCGGCGGCGGGGCGCAGGCGCGCCGGGGCCGCCCGCCCGTCCCGCACCCCCTTCCCGCTCAGGCCGGCCGCAGATGGACGATGTCGCCCGCGCCCACCGGCTCCTGCACGCCGTTCTCCGTGGCCAGGACGAGCCTGCCGTCGCCGTCCACCGCGACCGCCTCACCGACCACCGAACGGTCACCCGGCAGCTCGGCCCGCACCTTACGTCCCAGGGTCGCGCACCCCGCCGCGTACGTCTCCTGCAGACCCGCGGCGGCCGGGTCGCCCCCCGCCTCCCGCCAGCGCCCGTACCACTCCTCCAGCGAGCGCAGCACCGCGCGCAGCAGCGGGTCGCGGTCCGTGCTCACGGCCCCGGCCAGGGCCAGGGAGCCCGCCTGCGGGACGGGCAGTTCGTCCTCGCGCAGGGTGACGTTGATGCCGACGCCGAGGACCACCCCGCCGTCCCCGGCCCCTTCCGCCAGGATGCCGCCGGCCTTGCGTTCCTCGTGGCCGACGGTCACCAGCAGGTCGTTGGGCCACTTCAGCGCCGTGTCGACACCGGCGGAGCGGGACAGTCCGGCGGCGACCGCCACGCCGGTGAGCAGCGGCAGCCAGCCCCAGCGGGCCACCGGCACCTCGGCCGGCCGCAGCAGCACCGAGAAGAACAGCCCGGAGCGGGCCGGGGCGCTCCACCGGCGGTCCAGGCGGCCGCGCGCGGCGGTCTGTTCCTCGGCGACGAGGACGGCGCCCTCGGCCGCCTCCCCCGCCTCCGCCCGGGCCACCAGGTCCGCGTTGGTGGAACCGGTACGCTGCACCACCCGCACCTCGGACCACAGGCCGCCCTCGCGCACCAGTCCGCGGCGCAGTGCCGCGACGTTCAGGGGCGGGCGGTCGAGGTCGGACCAGCGGCTTCCCCGCGCCGGGTCGCCGGGCTTGCCGTGGCTGTCGTCTGCTGCATCTCGCGGCGTCATGCAACCCACCCTAGGTGTGGGAAACGCCGCACTGCCGAACGGTGGGGGCCCCATTAGTCTACGGATGAGTAACCGTCCCCCCTTTTGAGCAGGCAGGGAGCCGCGATCCCGATGTCCGAGCCGGAAGAGCGCCAAGAGACCGACATCCACACCACCGCGGGCAAACTCGCGGATCTCCAGCGGCGCATCGAGGAAGCGACGCACGCTGGTTCGGCGCGGGCCGTGGAGAAACAGCACGCCAAGGGCAAGCTGACGGCCCGTGAGCGGATCGAACTCCTGCTGGACGACGACTCGTTCGTGGAGCTGGACGAGTTCGCCCGGCACCGCTCCACGAACTTCGGTCTGGAGACGAACCGGCCCTACGGCGACGGTGTGGTCACCGGCTACGGCACGGTCGACGGGCGTCCGGTGGCCGTCTTCTCCCAGGACTTCACCGTCTTCGGCGGCGCGCTGGGCGAGACGTACGGGCAGAAGATCTGCAAGGTGATGGACTTCGCGCTGAAGACCGGCTGCCCGGTCGTCGGCATCAACGACTCCGGCGGCGCCCGCATCCAGGAGGGCGTGGCCTCGCTCGGCGCCTACGGCGAGATCTTCCGCCGCAACACCCACGCCTCCGGTGTCGTCCCGCAGATCAGCCTGGTCGTGGGCCCGTGCGCGGGCGGCGCGGTGTACTCGCCCGCGATCACCGACTTCACGGTCATGGTCGACCAGACCAGCCACATGTTCATCACCGGCCCGGACGTGATCAAGACGGTGACCGGTGAGGACGTCGGCTTCGAGGAGCTGGGCGGCGCCCGCACCCACAACTCCGCCTCGGGCGTGGCCCACCACATGGCCGCCGACGAGAAGGACGCCGTCGAGTACGTCAAGCAGCTGCTGTCGTACCTGCCGTCCAACAACCTCTCCGAGCCGCCCGCCTTCCCCGAGCAGGCCGATCTGACGGTCAGCGACGAGGACCGCGAGCTGGACGTGATCGTCCCGGACTCGGCGAACCAGCCCTACGACATGCACACCGTCGTGGAACACGTCCTGGACGACGCCGAGTTCTTCGAGACGCAGCCGCTGTTCGCCCCGAACATCCTCACCGGCTACGGCCGCGTCGAGGGGCACCCGGTGGGCATCGTCGCCAACCAGCCGATGCAGTTCGCCGGCTGCCTGGACATCGACGCCTCCGAGAAGGCCGCGCGTTTCGTGCGCACCTGCGACGCCTTCAACATCCCGGTGCTCACCTTCGTGGACGTGCCCGGGTTCCTGCCCGGTGTCGGCCAGGAGCACGAGGGCATCATCCGCCGCGGCGCCAAGCTGATCTTCGCCTACGCCGAGGCGACGGTCCCGCTGATCACGGTCATCACCCGCAAGGCCTTCGGCGGCGCCTACGACGTGATGGGCTCCAAGCACCTGGGCGCGGACCTGAACCTGGCCTGGCCCACCGCCCAGATCGCCGTCATGGGCGCCCAGGGCGCGGTCAACATCCTGCACCGCCGCACCATCGCCGACGCCGGTGACGACGCCGACGCCACCCGCGCCCGCCTGATCCAGGAGTACGAGGACACGCTGCTCAACCCCTACGTCGCCGCCGAACGCGGTTACGTGGACGCCGTGATCATGCCGTCCGACACCCGGGCCCACATCGTCCGCGGCCTGCGTCAACTGCGCACCAAGCGGGAATCCCTGCCTCCGAAGAAGCACGGCAACATCCCCCTCTGAGCCCTGTAAGGAGCCGCTGTGACCATCAAGGTCCTACGAGGCAACCCCACCCCGGAGGAGCTGGCCGCCGCACTGGCGGTGGTCCGGGCGCGCGCCGCGGCGGCGGCCGTCCAGCCGTCCGGCGCGCCCGGCCCCCGGGACTCCTGGGCCGACCCGTCCCGCCTCGCCGCCCACCGCACCCCCCGCCCGGGCCCGGCGGCCTGGTCACGGACGTACTGGCCCAGCTGACCGCCGGGACCGGCCCGGCACCGTCCGCGGGCACCGCGCGGGCGGCCCGGCACCAACTTGAGTACGCGTACTCAGGCGCCGGCCCCGTCCCCGGCCGGACCATCGAGGAATGCTGTGGTCCGACCCCGAGAACGAGCCTCCGAAGGAACTGCGCGACATGCAGGCGATGTTGCGGCGGCTCGGTGTTCTCATGGCGCTGGCCATGGTGGTGGCGATGTTCGCGATCGGGCTGAGGTGAGCGCGAGCGCGGGCCCCGCCGATACCCTGACCGCATGACTGACCAGCCGCGCCGCCGACTCGTGCTCGCCTCCCAGTCCCCCGCCCGGCTCGGGCTGCTCCGGCAGGCCGGGCTGGACCCGGAGGTGATCGTGAGCGGGGTCGACGAGGACGCGATCACCGCCCCCACCCCCGCCGAGCTGGCGCTGGCCCTCGCCGAGGCGAAGGCCTCCGTGGTGGCGGCCCGCCCGGAGGTCAAGGGCGCCCTGGTGATCGGCTGCGACTCGGTGCTCGACCTCGACGGCCGGGCGCTCGGCAAGCCCGCCGACGCGGAGGAGGCCGTCGCCCGCTGGAAGGCGATGCGCGGCCGGGCCGGCACGCTCCAGACCGGGCACTGCGTGTGGGACACGGCGACCGGCCGCCACACCTCGGCCACCGCCTCCACCGTGGTCCGCTTCGGCGAGCCGACCGACGAGGAGGTCGCCGCGTACGTCGCCTCCGGCGAGCCCCTCCACGTGGCCGGCGCCTTCACCCTGGACGGCCGCTCGGCCCCCTTCATCGACGGCATCGACGGCGACCACGGCAACGTCATCGGCCTCAGCCTGCCCCTGGTGCGCCGGCTGCTGGGGGAACTGGGCGTGGGCATCACCGCGTTGTGGGCGCCGCCCCGGGAGAGCTGAGCGGGCCGCTCAGGAGGCCGTGGGCTCGGCGCCAGGGGCGGCTGGAGAGGAGCCGTGCGGGCCGCCCCGGGGGCCGCTCGCCGGCGCGTCCGGCCGCGGCCCGGGCCGCTCCTCCTCCGCCTCCCCCTGGTCGTAGGTCATCAGGAGCAGCACGATCAGCGCCAGTACGACGATCATGGCCAGGAACGCCGTCCAGCCCAGCAGACCCCACGCGAAGGCGCCCAGCAGCGCGTGCACCACGGCCGCGCTGATCAGCAGCACCCGCCCGAACCCGGCCGGGCGGCGGCCGCGCACGGCGACGAGCAGGGCGACCAGGGCGCACAGGGCGAGGTAGAGGCCGAAGACCACTCCGCCGATCTTCGAGGACGTCGACATCACGTTCGAGTCCAGACCGGCCAGGGACATCCGCTGCCGGTGGACTACCTCACCGAGGAGCCAGTTCACCGCCGCGAAGCCGAGCGCCTCCGCGAAGAGCACGACCGCCACGACCCATGCCACCGGTCTGCGCACCACCGGTTCCACCCACTTCCGACCGCCGCTCCACCCGGAGCCCTGTTACCGCCAGTACCCTCAGACAGCGCGAACGCTACTAACGGGTAAACCTGGGGACAAGGGTTCTGCCGAGGGCAAAGATTCATTGGGCCATTCGTAGGGACTCCACAAAGAAACGAAGTGGGCCGCAGCACGCCCTCACAGAGACCTTGACCACACCGTGGGGCTAGGGTTTTCCGCAGGAGCCCTGCGTACCGAGGTGCGACTAGGGCTTTCGCGGGTCGAGCGAGCCTCGAATCACGCTCCGTGTGGGCAAGCTCACCATTGGGGACGGGTCGAAGTGCCGTGTCGGCAGTCCCTAAACTCGGCTTGTTTCAAGGAGGGAGCCTCAATCGTGCGCAAGGTGCTCATCGCCAACCGTGGCGAAATCGCTGTCCGCGTGGCCCGGGCCTGCCGGGACGCCGGGATCGCGAGCGTGGCCGTCTACGCGGACCCGGACCGGGACGCTCTGCATGTCCGCGCCGCTGACGAGGCGTTCGCCCTGGGCGGTGACACCCCCGCCACCAGCTACCTGGACATCGACAAGGTCCTCAAGGCAGCCAAGGAGTCCGGCGCGGACGCCGTCCACCCCGGCTACGGCTTCCTCTCGGAGAACGCCGAGTTCGCCCAGGCCGTACTGGACGCCGACCTGATCTGGATCGGCCCGCCGCCGCACGCCATCCGCGACCTCGGTGACAAGGTCGCCGCCCGGCACATCGCCCAGCGCGCCGGCGCCCCCCTGGTCGCCGGCACCTCCGACCCGGTCTCCGGTGCCGACGAGGTCGTGGCCTTCGCCGAGGAGCACGGCCTGCCGATCGCCATCAAGGCGGCCTTCGGCGGCGGCGGCCGCGGCCTCAAGGTCGCCCGCACCCTCGAAGAGGTCCCCGAGCTGTACGACTCGGCGGTCCGCGAGGCGGTGGCCGCCTTCGGCCGCGGCGAGTGCTTCGTCGAGCGGTACCTCGACCGCCCGCGCCACGTCGAGACCCAGTGCCTGGCCGACAAGCACGGCAACGTCGTGGTGGTCTCCACCCGCGACTGCTCCCTGCAGCGCCGCCACCAGAAGCTGGTCGAGGAGGCCCCGGCGCCGTTCCTGAGCGAGGCCCAGGTCGCCGAGCTGTACCGCGCCTCCAAGGCCATCCTCAAGGAGGCCGGCTACGAAGGCGCCGGTACCTGCGAGTTCCTCGTCGGCCAGGACGGGACGATCTCCTTCCTGGAGGTCAACACGCGCCTCCAGGTCGAGCACCCGGTCACCGAGGAGGTCGCCGGCATCGACCTGGTCCGCGAGATGTTCCGCATCGCCGACGGCGAGGAACTGGGCTACGGCGACCCGCAGCTGCGCGGCCACTCGTTCGAGTTCCGCATCAACGGCGAGGACCCGGGCCGGGGCTTCCTGCCCGCCCCCGGCACCGTCACCCGCTTCGACGCCCCCACGGGCCCCGGTGTCCGCCTCGACGCCGGTGTCGAGGCCGGCAGCGTGATCGGCCCGGCCTGGGACTCCCTGCTGGCCAAGCTGATCGTCACCGGGCGCACCCGCAAGGAGGCCCTGGAGCGCGCCTCCCGCGCCCTGGAGGAGTTCCAGGTCGAGGGCATGGCCACCGCGATCCCGTTCCACCGCAAGGTCGTCACCGACCCGGCCTTCGCCCCGGAACTGACCGGCTCCGAGGACCCCTTCACGGTCCACACCCGCTGGATCGAGACCGAGTTCACCAACGACATCAAGCCCTTCACCGCTGCGGCCGACACGGACGCCGACGAGGAGACCGGCCGCGAGACGGTCGTCGTCGAGGTCGGCGGCAAGCGCCTGGAGGTCTCCCTGCCCTCCTCCCTCGGCATGAGCCTGGCCCGCACCGGCCTGGCCGCGGGCGCCAAGCCCAAGCGCCGCGCGGCGAAGAAGTCCGGGCCCGTCGCCTCCGGTGACACGCTCGCCTCCCCGATGCAGGGCACGATCGTCAAGATCGCCGTGGAGGAGGGTCAGGAGGTCAAGGAGGGCGACCTGATCGTCGTCCTGGAAGCCATGAAGATGGAGCAGCCCCTCAACGCCCACAAGAACGGCACCGTCAAGGGACTCACCGCCGAGGTCGGCGCCTCCCTCACCTCGGGTGCCGCGATCTGCGAGATCAAGGACTGACACCCGCGGCACACCACAGGCGCCCGGCCGCCCGCGACGAGCGGGTGGCCGGGCGCCTGTCGTGCGAGGGTCCGCCGGCGGCAGCCGCCGACGGCCGCCCGGGACCGGAGGCGGCCTCACGGCCTCCGGTCCCGGGGGCGCTCACCGGCGCCGCAGGTCCGCGACCCGGGCCGCCCGCTCGGCACCCGCCGACTGGTCCTGGCCGCCCAGCCCCGTGGCGCGCAGGGTGGCGGCCGGGCCCGTGACCTGGCCGCGGCGCGGGCCGGGCAGCGGGACGTCCCGGCGGCGCTCACCGCGGGCCGGAGCCTGCTCGCCCACGGGGTTTCCCGCCGGACCGGCCACCGCGATCTGCACGCCCTGGTCGGCCAGGGCCTGCAGTTCGGTGCCCGCGCGGTCGTCGTGGGCGGGCGGCTCGTCCGTCACCAGCCGGGTGATGAACTCCGTCGGGACGGTCTGGAACATGGTGTCCGCGCCCAGCTTGGTGTGGTCGGCGAGGACGACGACCTCCGCGGCGGCCTGGACGAGGGCCCGGTCGACGGAGGCCGACAGCATGTTGGAGGTGGACAGCCCGCGTTCGGCGGTCAGCCCGCTCCCCGACAGGAACGCCCTGGACACCCGCAGCCCCTGCAGCGACTGCTCGGCACCCGACCCGACGAGGGCGTAGTTGGAGCCGCGCAGCGTGCCGCCGGTCATCACGACCTCCACGCGGTTGGCGTGGGCGAGGGCCTGGGCGACCAGCAGCGAGTTGGTGACCACGGTCAGCCCGGGGATCCGGGCGAGCCGGCGGGCCAGCTCCTGCGTGGTCGTACCGGCCCCGACGACGATGGCCTCGCCTTCTTCGACGAGACCCGCGGCGAGGTCGGCGATGGCCGTCTTCTCGGCGGTCGCGAGGTGCGACTTCTGCGGGAAGCCGGACTCACGGGTGAACCCGCCCGGCAGTACCGCACCACCGTGCCGGCGGTCGAGGAGTCCTTCCGCCTCCAGTGCCCGCACGTCCCGCCGTACGGTCACTTCGGAGGTCTGGACGACACGGGCGAGTTCACGGAGCGACACCGCACCGTTCGCTCGCACCATTTCGAGGATGAGTTGGCGACGTTCAGCAGCGAACACGAAACTGACAGTAACCCCAGCGACCGTCTGCTTTCAGCAGTTTGCACCGAATAACAGAAGTTGTTCGCAAGGTGGCACGCGGAGTGGTATAAGCCGCAGTCCATGCGCCTATGCCGCGCGCATGGTCCGCAACTCCCCGTGCAGGGCGGGGAGTCGGATCCGGCCGCAGGCCGGAGCCGTCCCCGCCGCCCTCACGCCTCGCCGGCCGACTTGCGCCCGTGCAGCTGCCGGGCCACCTCGGCGATCGACCCCGACAGAGACGGGTACACGGTGAAGGCGTTCGCGATCTGTTCGACCGTCAGGTTGTTGTCGACGGCGATCGAGATGGGGTGGATCAGTTCCGAGGCGCGCGGCGCCACGACCACACCGCCGACCACGATGCCCGTACCCGGACGGCAGAAGATCTTGACGAAGCCGTCCCGGATGCCCTGCATCTTGGCGCGCGGGTTGCGCAGCAGGGGCAGCTTCACACAGCGGGCGTCGATCTTGCCGGCGTCCACGTCGGCCTGGCTGTAGCCGACGGTGGCGATCTCAGGATCGGTGAAGACGTTGGAGGAGACGGTCTTCAGGTTCAGCGGGGCCACCGCGTCGCCGAGGAAGTGGTACATGGCGATACGTCCCTGCATCGCCGCCACCGACGCCAGCGCGAAGACACCGGTCACGTCACCGGCCGCGTAGACGCCCGGGGCGGTCGTCCGCGACACCTTGTCCGTCCAGATGTGCCCGGAGTCGCGCAGCCTGACGCCGGCCTCCTCCAGGCCGAGCCCCGCGCTGTTGGGGATGGCGCCGACGGCCATCAGGCAGTGGGAACCGGTGATGACCCGGCCGTCGGCCAGCGTCACCTCCACCCGGTCCCCGACCCGCTTGGCCGCGGCGGCGCGCGAGCGGGCCATGACGTTCATGCCGCGGCGCCGGAAGACGTCCTCCAGGACGGCCGCCGCGTCCGGGTCCTCGCCGGGCAGCACGCGGTCGCGGGAGGACACCAGCGTGACCTTGGAGCCCAGCGCCTGGTAGGCGCCCGCGAACTCGGCGCCGGTGACGCCCGAGCCCACCACGATGAGTTCCTCGGGCAGCTCGGTGAGGTCGTAGACCTGGGTCCAGTTGAGGATGCGCTCGCCGTCGGGCTGCGCGTCGGGCACCTCGCGCGGGTGGCCGCCGGTCGCGATCAGCACCGCGTCCGCGGTGAGCGTCTCCTCGCTGCCGTCGGCCGTGGTGACGACGACCTTGCGCGACCCGTCCAGGGCCTGCATGCCCTCGAGCCGTCCGCGGCCGCGCATGACCCGGGCACCCGCGCGCGTCACGGACGCGGTGATGTCGTGCGACTGGGCGAGCGCGAGCCGCTTGACCCTCCGGTTGACCTTGCCCAGGTCGACCCCGACGACCCGGGCGGCCTGCTCCAGCGGCGGGGTGTCGTCGGCCACGATGATCCCCAGCTCCTCGTACGAGGAGTCGAAGGTGGTCATCACCTCGGCCGTGGCGATCAGGGTCTTCGACGGCACGCAGTCGGTCAGCACCGACGCTCCGCCCAGACCGTCGCAGTCGACGACGGTCACCTCCGCGCCGAGCTGAGCGGCCACCAGCGCCGCTTCGTATCCGCCGGGTCCGCCACCGATGATCACGATCCGAGTCACGTACTCCATTGTCCCGCACTCCTCAAGGTGCTCCTCCCCGGGGGCACCGCCGGGTGCGGGAGACGGCTTCCGCCCCGGATGAGCCGCCCGCGCCGCTGCCGTACCCTTCGACGCATGTCGCTCTACGCCGCGTACGCCGGCAATCTCGACGCGCGGCTGATGTCCCGCCGCGCTCCGCACTCGCCGCTGCGCGCGACGGGCTGGCTGAACGGCTGGCGGCTGACCTTCGGCGGCGAGCAGCTGGGCTGGGAGGGCGCGCTGGCGACCCTGGTCGAGGACCCGATCTCCCAGGTCTTCGTCGCCCTCTACGACATCGCCCCGATGGACGAGGAGTCCCTGGACCGCTGGGAGGGCGTCGGCCTGGACATCTACCGGCGCACGCGGGTGCGGGTGCACACCCTGGAGGGTGAGGAGAAGGCCTGGACGTACGTCCTCGACGCGTACGAGGGCGGTCTGCCCTCCGCCCGCTACCTGGGCGAGATCGCGGACGCCGCCGAGTCCGCCGGAGCCCCGCACGACTACGTGATGGAACTGCGCAAGCGTCCCTGCTGAGACCCCGGGACGGGGGCCTTGTCGGAAACGACAAGGCAACGATCCCGTTCCCGTGAGCTCCGTCATCTACGCGCGTAGGCGAATTCCGGCTACCCTCGTCCGCGTGAACGCATCTCTTCTTCCGGACGACATCCAGGGCGACCCCTACGCCGCCGCCGACGCCGCCGCCGCGCGCCTGCGGGAACTCACCGGCGCGGAGACCCACGACGTCGCCCTCGTGATGGGCTCCGGCTGGGCACCGGCCGTCGACGCCCTGGGCACCCCCGACGCCGAGTTCCAGGTCACCGAGCTGCCCGGCTTCCCGCCGCCGGCGGTCCAGGGCCACGGTGGCAGGATCCGCTCGTACAGCACGGGCTCCAAGCGGGCCCTGGTCTTCCTGGGCCGCACCCACTACTACGAGGGTCACGGCGTGGCCGCCGTCGCCCACGGCGTGCGCACCGCCGTCGCGGCCGGCGTCAAGACGATGATCCTCACCAACGGCTGCGGCGGCCTGCGCGAAGGGATGCGCCCCGGCCAGCCGGTCCTGATCAGCGACCACATCAACCTGACCGCCACCTCCCCGATCGTCGGCGCCAACTTCGTCGACCTGACCGACCTCTACAGCCCGCGCCTGCGCGCCCTGTGCAAGGAGGTCGACCCCACCCTGGAGGAGGGCGTCTACGCCCAGTTCCCCGGCCCGCACTACGAGACGCCCGCCGAGATCCGCATGGCCCGCGTCATCGGCGCGGACCTGGTCGGCATGTCCACGGTCCTGGAGGCGATCGCCGCCCGCGAGGCCGGCGCCGAGGTCCTCGGCATCTCCCTGGTGACCAACCTCGCCGCCGGCATGACGGGCGAACCCCTCAACCACGAGGAGGTCCTCCAGGCGGGCCGCGACAGCGCCACCCGCATGGGCTCCCTGCTGGCCCAGGTCCTGGACCGCCTGTAGCCCCACGCACGAGGGCGGGGGCCCACGGCGAGCGAACGCCGACGGCGCCGCGCCCGAAGGCGGAGGCGCGCGCCGGCACTGCCCGCACCCACGCACGACGGCGAGGACCCGAAGCCCCCGTGCCCCGCGGGCACGACGGCGGAGGCGGAGGCCGGGGAGGTCCTGCCCGCAGCCGCGCACGGCGGGGAGGGGACGTGCCGGGGGGTGTCCGCCCGCAGCGGTTGGCGCGTCAACCCGGGCACTGTGAACAAGTGACCGATTCCGCGCCGTTCCGAGGACGGACACCCCCCGGCGCGGCCCCGCCCCACCCACCCCCCCGCACGCGCTACGCGCACCCCCACCCCCCGCACGGGCCGCCGCAGGCACCCCGCACCCCCGGCACCACCCCTCACAAGCCCCCCGCAAGCCACACCACGCACCGCGCACCCCACCGCACAGCGCACCGCAGGCACCCCGCACCACCGACGACACGAGAGGCTGACCCGACGTGCACGACGACGACCTCATGGCCCGGGCCGAGGCATGGCTCGCCGAGGACCCCGACGCGGACACCCGCGCGGAACTCGCCGCGCTCATCGAGGCGGGCGACACGGCCGAGCTGACGGCACGCTTCGCCGGCACCCTCCAGTTCGGCACCGCCGGCCTCCGCGGCGAACTGGGCGCGGGCCCCCTGCGCATGAACCGCTCCGTGGTCATCCGCGCCGCCGCCGGCCTCGCCGCGTACCTGAAGAAGCACGGCACCCCCCACGGGACCGACACGGCCGGCCTCGTCGTCATCGGCTACGACGCCCGCCACAAGTCGGCGGACTTCGCCCGCGACACCGCCGCCGTCATGACCGGCGCCGGCCTGCGCGCGGCCGTGCTCCCCCGCCCCCTGCCCACCCCCGTCCTCGCCTTCGCCGTCCGCCACCTCGGCGCGGTCGCGGGCGTGGAGGTCACCGCCAGCCACAACCCGCCCCGGGACAACGGCTACAAGGTGTACCTGGGCGACGGCTCCCAGATCGTCCCGCCCGCGGACGCGGAGATCGCGGCGGAGATCGACGCGATCACCACCCTCACCGCGGTCCCCCGCCCCGACACCGGCTGGGAGACGCTCGGCGAGGACGTCCTGGAGGCCTACCTGGCCCGTACGGACGCCGTCCTCGCCCAGGGCTCCCCCCGCACGGCCCGCACCGTCTACACGGCGATGCACGGCGTCGGCAAGGAGACCCTGCTCGCCGCCTTCGCCCGCGCGGGCTTCCCCGCGCCCGACCTGGTCGCCGAGCAGGCCGACCCGGACCCGGACTTCCCGACGGTCGCCTTCCCCAACCCGGAAGAGCCCGGCGCGATGGACCTGGCCTTCGCCAAGGCGCGCGAGACCGGCCCGGACCTGATCATCGCCAACGACCCGGACGCGGACCGCTGCGCGGCGGCCGTGAAGGACGGCGCGCACTGGCGCATGCTGCGCGGCGACGAGGTGGGCGCGCTGCTCGCCGCCCACCTGGTCGCCCGCGGCGCGCACGGCACCTTCGCGGAGTCGATCGTCTCCTCCTCCCTGCTCGGCCGCATCGCCCGGAAGGCGGGCCTGCCCTACGAGGAGACCCTCACCGGCTTCAAGTGGATCGCCCGCGTGGAGGGCCTGCGCTACGGCTACGAGGAGGCCCTCGGCTACTGCGTGGACCCGCAGGGCGTACGGGACAAGGACGGCATCACCGCCGCCCTGCTGATCACGGAGCTGGCCTCCCGGCTCAAGGAGGAGGGCCGCACCCTCCTGGACCTCCTCGACGACCTCGCGGTGGAGCACGGCCTGCACGCCACGGACCAGCTCTCGGTCCGCGTGCAGGACCTCTCCCTGATCGCCGACGCGATGCGCCGCCTGCGCGAGCAGCCCCCGACCGCGCTGACGGGCCTGCCCGTCACCCGCGCCGAGGACCTGACGCAGGGCACGGAGAAGCTGCCGGCGACCGACGGCCTGCGCTACACCCTGGACGGCGCCCGGGTCATCGTCCGCCCGTCGGGCACGGAGCCGAAGCTGAAGTGCTACCTGGAGGTGGTGGTCCCGGTGGCGGACCACGCGGGCCTCCCGGCGGCCCGGGAGAAGGCCGCCGAGCTGCTGGCCGCGATCAAGCGCGACCTGTCGGCGGCGGCAGGCATCTGACGGGAAAGCGGGCCCCGGCCGGAGCCGGGGCCCGCCGCGCCGTACCGGGGCTCGGTGGCCGGCCCGTCAGCCCACGGCCAGCAGGATCGCCAGGACCACCGCACCGGCCAGCGCGGGCCCGGCGATCTCGTAGGCCCAGCGGACCGTCACCTCGCCCTGCGCGCTCTCGGCGTGCGCGCGGGACTCCTGCAGTTCGCGCAGGTCGTTCATGAACTGGTCGCCCTCCGCCCGGATGGGGCCGCCGGCGCCCGCGGTGCCCCCGGTCCTCGGGGCGCCCCCCGCGAGACCCCCGAGCCCGCCGACGGCTCCCCGGCCGAAGAGCCCGCCGCGGCCGGTGGCCCCGGGCTCCCCCGCGGCGGCGGCCCGCGCCTCCTGCCGGGCCGCCCGCTTGCGCGCCCGCAGCGAGACGGGCACGGCCCAGAGCTGGTACTTCGCGCCGGACGCGGCGATCACCTCGTTGGAGTACCCCGAGCGCAGGCCCGCGACCTGGCTCCAGGGCAGCACGATCACGCGGAAGGGGTTGCGTACGCGCAGCCGGTCGCCGTCGGCGTAGACGGCGGGCCGGAAGGTGAAGGCGATCACGAGCGGCACGGTGAGGATCATCCCGGCCAGCGCCAGCCACGGCGTGCGGCCGCTGCCGCTGAACATCGCGTCGAGACCCAGCCACAGGATGATGGCGAGCAGGAGGACACCGCCCCCGATGGCGCCGGACGACCGGCGGACCCGGTCCTGGAACTCGGGGGCCGGCGGCTGCGGCGCGGGGGACTCGTGCTCGGGCGTCGTCATGGCCCCGATTGTGCCCGACCCCGCCCCTCGCACCACGCCGCCCCCACACGGGCGACCGCCCACCCCGCGCACCGCCTCCCTCCGGCCGCCCACCACCACCCGGCAGCCGCCCCACCACCGAAACCACCCCACCCGCGGACCGCCTCCGTCCAGCCACCCCGCCACCGCACCCACCACCGCCGAGCAACCACCCCAGCCCGCAGACCGCCCCTCACTCCCCGACCCGCCACCCGCCCGCCTCCTGCTCCCCCCTGCCCCCTCCTCCCCGCCCCCTCCCCCCAGGTGCCCCGCCCCACACCGCCGGGGGTGTACAGCCGCTACGCGCGTAGATATGCTCACCTGGTGACCATGCCCACGACTGCACCCTCCGCGCCGCCGCTCTCCGACGTCACGGCGTCCGACAGCTCGCTGCGCCGTTTCCTGCACGGGCTGCCCGGCGTCGACGCGGTCGGCCTCGAGGCGCGCGCCGCCTCGCTCGGCACCCGTTCCATCAAGACCACCGCGAAGGCGTACGCCATCGACCTCGCGATCTCGATGGTCGACCTGACGACGCTGGAAGGCGCGGACACCCCGGGCAAGGTCCGGGCGCTCGGCGCCAAAGCGGTCCATCCCGACCCGACGGACCGCACGGCCCCCACCACGGCCGCGGTCTGCGTCTACCCGGACATGGTGGCCGTCGCCAAGGAGGCCGTCGCCGGTTCGGGCGTCAAGGTCGCCTCGGTGGCCACCGCCTTCCCCGCGGGCCGCGCCGCCCTGGACGTGAAGCTGGCCGACGTGCGCGAGGCCGTCGCGGCGGGCGCGGACGAGATCGACATGGTCATCGACCGCGGGGCGTTCCTCGCGGGCAGGTACCTGAAGGTGTTCGACGAGATCACCGCCGTGAAGGAGGCCTGCGGGACGGCCGCCCGTCTGAAGGTCATCTTCGAGACCGGCGAGCTGTCGACGTACGACAACATCCGCCGCGCCAGCTGGCTCGGCATGCTCGCCGGGGCGGACTTCATCAAGACCTCCACCGGAAAGGTCGCGGTCAACGCGACCCCCGCCAACACGCTCCTCATGCTGGAGGCGGTGCGCGACTTCCGGACGCAGACCGGTGTGCAGGTGGGCGTGAAGCCGGCCGGCGGCATCCGCACCTCCAAGGACGCCATCAAGTTCCTGGTCCTGGTCAACGAGACCGCGGGCGAGGACTGGCTGGACAACCACTGGTTCCGCTTCGGCGCCTCCTCGCTGCTGAACGATCTGCTGATGCAGCGTCAGAAGCTGGCCACCGGCCGCTACTCCGGCCCCGACTACGTGACGGTGGACTGATCACCATGGCATCCGCATTCGAGTACGCACCGGCTCCCGAGTCCCGCTCGGTCGTCGACATCGCCCCCTCCTACGGCCTGTTCATCGACGGCGAGTTCACGGACGCGGCCGACGGCAAGGTCTTCAAGACGGTCAGCCCCGCCACCGAGGAGGTCCTCTCCGAGGTCGCCCAGGCGGGCGAGGCCGACGTCGACCGCGCGGTGAAGGCCGCCCGCAAGGCGTTCGAGAAGTGGTCGGCGCTGCCGGGCTCCGAGCGCGCCAAGTACCTGTTCCGCATCGCCCGGATCATCCAGGAGCGCAGCCGTGAGCTGGCCGTCCTGGAGACCCTGGACAACGGCAAGCCGATCAAGGAGACCCGCGACGCGGACCTCCCGCTGGTCGCGGCGCACTTCTTCTACTACGCGGGCTGGGCCGACAAGCTCGGCCACGCCGGGTTCGGCGCGAACCCGCGGCCCCTCGGCGTGGCCGGCCAGGTCATCCCGTGGAACTTCCCGCTCCTGATGCTGGCGTGGAAGATCGCCCCGGCGCTCGCGACCGGCAACACGGTCGTCCTCAAGCCCGCCGAGACGACCCCCCTGTCCGCCCTCTTCTTCGCGGACATCTGCCGCCAGGCGGGCCTGCCCAAGGGTGTCGTCAACATCCTCCCGGGCTACGGCGAGGCGGGCGCCGCGCTCGTCGCGCACCCGGACGTGAACAAGGTCGCCTTCACCGGCTCCACGGCCGTCGGCAAGGAGATCGCGCGCACGGTCGCCGGCACGGGCAAGAAGCTCACGCTGGAACTGGGCGGCAAGGGCGCCAACATCGTCTTCGACGACGCCCCGGTCGACCAGGCCGTCGAGGGCATCGTCACCGGCATCTTCTTCAACCAGGGCCAGGTCTGCTGCGCGGGCTCGCGGCTGCTGGTCCAGGAGTCGGTCCACGACGAACTGCTGGACTCCCTCAAGCGCCGCCTGGGCACGCTCCGTCTCGGCGACCCGCTGGACAAGAACACGGACATCGGCGCGATCAACTCCGCCGAACAGCTGGCCCGGATCACCGCGCTCGCCGAGCGGGGCGAGGCGGAGGGCGCCGAGCGCTGGTCCCCGGCCTGCGAACTGCCCTCCTCCGGCTACTGGTTCGCCCCGACGCTGTTCACGAACGTCACGCAGGCGCACACCATCGCCCGGGACGAGATCTTCGGCCCGGTGCTGTCGGTCCTGACCTTCCGCACGCCGGACGAGGCGGTCGCCAAGGCGAACAACACCCAGTACGGCCTGAGCGCCGGCATCTGGACCGAGAAGGGGTCGAGGATCCTCGCCGTCGCGGGCAAGCTCCGCGCGGGCGTGATCTGGTCCAACACGTTCAACAAGTTCGACCCGGCCTCGCCGTTCGGCGGCTACAAGGAGTCGGGCTTCGGCCGCGAGGGCGGCCGCCACGGCCTGGAGGCGTACCTCGATGTCCGATAAGACCGACAAGACTGAGCGACTCTCCGTCTTCAAGACCTACAAGCTGTACGTCGGCGGGAAGTTCCCGCGTTCCGAGAGCGGCCGGGTGTACGAGGTGAGCGACGCGAAGGGCAACTGGCTGGCGAACGTGCCCCTGTCCTCCCGCAAGGACGCCCGGGACGCGGTGGTGGCCGCCCGCAAGGCGTTCGGCGCCTGGTCGGGCGCGACCGCCTACAACCGCGGCCAGATCCTGTACCGCGTCGCCGAGATGCTGGAGGGCCGCCGCGAGCAGTTCGTGCGCGAGGTCGCCGACGCGGAGGGCCTGTCGAAGTCCAGGGCGGCGGCGGTCGTGGACGCCACGACCGACCGCTGGGTCTGGTACGCGGGCTGGACCGACAAGATCGCCCAGGTGACCGGCGGCGCCAACCCGGTCGCGGGCCCGTTCTTCAACCTCTCCTCGCCCGAGCCGACCGGTGTGGTGGCCGTCCTCGCCCCGCAGGAGTCGTCCTTCCTGGGCCTGGTCTCGGTGATCGCCCCGGTGATCGCCACCGGCAACACGGCGGTGGTGGTCGCGAGCGAGAGGTCCCCGCTCCCGGCCCTCTCCCTGGGCGAGGTGCTGGCCACCTCCGACCTGCCCGGCGGAGTGGTCAACGTGCTCTCCGGCCGTACGGCGGAGATCGCGGCGCCGCTCGCCGCGCACCAGGACGTCAACGCGATCGACCTCGCGGGCGCCGGCGAGGCGCTGGCGAAGGAGCTGGAGATCGCGGCTGCGGACAACCTCAAGCGCGTCCTGCGTCCACAGCCTGTGGACGACTGGTCGGCGACGCCGGGCACCGACCGCATGACGGCGTTCCTGGAGACGAAGACGGTCTGGCACCCGACCGGTTCGCTCGGCGCCTCGGGTTCGTCGTACTGACGGCACCGGCAGCGCCGTGGCGACCGGCCCAGGCCGCACGGACGAGAGCCGCGCCCTCCCTCCGTCCGGGGAAGGCGCGGCTCTCCGCGTCGTCGGGAGCGCCGGCCGGTCAGCGCACCGCGCCGAGCACCTGCCCCAGCACGGGGATGCTCCCGACCGACGGGGCCTGCGCCACCGGGTGGGTGAGCATCTGCGAGGTCAGCGGCTGGAAGTCGGCGAGCTTGGTGCCGACCCCGTTGTCCAGCGGGTCGACGCCGGTGCCCGCCAGCGGGTTCGGCTTGAGACCGGCCACCGGACCGGTGACGTAGCCGACCGTGCCCGTCAGCGCCCGCAGTCCCGCCTGCGGGTCGATCTTCCCGACGGAGCCGGTCTGGTACTCGCCGTTCAGGACCGGGAGGCTCTCCGCCGCGGCCGTGGAGGCGCCCGCGCCCAGGGCCGCGCCGGCGGTCGCCACGGCGATCAGCACGCGCCGGACGGTGGGACGGGGAACGGACGCGGACGCGTGTCGGGCCATTTCTGGTGCCACCTTCTGATGCACTGAGTAACGGAAACAGCGCACAGGGTAGTTGAGACACGAGCCACCCGCCAAAGCCGACCCGCGGGCTCGGCAGGAAGGCCGCCATGCGTCAAACTGGTGTTCCGTGAGCCTTCATCCCCCGTCCCCCGCCCGTGTCGTGCTGCTGTGCGGCCCCTCGGGTTCCGGCAAGTCCCTGGTCGCCGCCCGTTCCGGGCTGCCCGTGCTGCGTCTCGACGACTTCTACAAGGAGGGCGACGACCCGACGCTGCCGCTGGTGGCGGGGAGTTCGGACATCGACTGGGACCATCCCGCCTCGTGGGACGCCGACGTCGCCGTCGAGGCGATCACCCGGCTGTGCGCCACGGGCTCCACGGGCGTACCGGTGTACGACCTCGGGCGCAGCGCCCGCACCGGTGAGGAGACGCTGCACATCGGGCGTACGCCGCTGTTCGTCGCGGAGGGCGTCTTCGCGGCGGAGATCGTGGAGCGCTGCCGTGAACGGGGCGTGCTGGCCGACGCGCTGTGCCTGACCCGGGGCCCGGTCACGACCTTCCGGCGCCGTTTCCTGCGTGATCTGCGGGAGGGCCGCAAGTCGGTGCCGTTCCTGCTGCGCCGCGGCTGGCGGCTGATGCGCGCGGAGCGGGCGATCGTCGCCCGCCAGGTCTCCCTGGGCGCGCACGCCTGCGGCCGGGACGAGGCGCTGGGACGGCTGGCGGCCGCGGCGGCGGGCCGCCGGATGCCGACGCGGACGGCGGCGTGACGACGGCCGGACGACGGCGCTGCGACGGTCCGGCGGCGACGCAAGGGCGGCCGGACGACGGCGCTGCGACGGCCGGAGGGCGAACGCCGACTCGGACGGCCGGCGTAACAGTGGTCGGACACCGGATGCCGAGGCGAACGACGGCGTAACGAGGGACCGGCGGCGAACGCAAGGGCGGCCGGACAGCGGCGCTGCGACGGCCGGACAGCGGCCGGGTGGGCGCGCGAAAGCGGGACTGGACGGACCCCCCGGCCCTCCAGCCCCGCTCCCCCGTGTTCCCCACTTCCCCCGTGGGTTCCCCTTTTCCCCTGTTTCCCCCGTGGGTTCCCCACTTCCCCCGTGGGTCCCCCTTTCCCCCTGCTTCCCCCGTTCCCCCCCCAGCCTGCGGCGGGCCGGTCAGGCGACCAGTTCGCCGAAGGACTCCTCGTGGTCACGGCCGAAGCTGAGGACCTCGTCGTCGCGCAGCCGGCGCAGCGAGCGCCAGATGCTGGACTTCACCGTGCCGACGCTGATGCCGAGGATGTCGGCGATCTCCGGGTCCGTGCGGCCCTCGTAGTAACGCAGGACCAGCATGGTGCGCTGGAGTTCGGGCAGCCGGGTGAGCGCCTGCCACAGGACGGCGCGCAGTTCGGTGCCGCGCATCGCGTCCGTGTCGCCGGGCGTCTCGGGCAGTTCCTCGGTCGGGTACTCGTTGAGCTTGCGGCGCCGCCAGGCGCTGATGTGCAGGTTGGTCATGGTGCGGCGGAGGTATCCGCCGACGGCCGCCTTGTCACTGATCCGGTCCCACGCCCGGTAGGTCGAGAACAGCGCGCTCTGCAGCAGGTCCTCGGCCTCGAAACGGTCACCGGTGAGGTGGTAGGCGGTGGCGTACAGGGAGGCGCGGCGCTCCTGGACGTAGGCGGTGAACTCCGCCTCCGACGGGCTGCACCGCTCCCCCGAGGCCTCCCCGTACGCGGTTCCCCCGTTCTCCCCCGTGTGCGCGTCGACCACCGTCATGTACGCGGTGTGCTGACGCCCGGTGCCGCGAGCGCATCCCCGCGCCCCCGCCGCACCGGTCTTCTCCGATCCGCGGGTCACGTCGTGCAGACGCGTGACCACTGCGCTGGTGCTGGTGCCGTGCAGCGTGTTCATCTCGCGCCCCCCGTCGGTGGACCTCTGGTGTTCGGATCATTCCTTGCTGGTGTCGAAAATCCTGCCCGGGGCACTTCATGGCCGTGTCCGCCGACTGTCACAGACCTGTCACAGGGCCTCAAGTCGCCGGCCGGTCCGTACAGAGCCGTACGGGTGTCGAAACCCCGGCCCCGCATGGGCCAGAATGAGGCCCGTGCCTTCCCTGTTGCTGATCGAGGACGACGACGCCATCCGGACGGCCCTGGAGCTCTCACTGACGCGCCAGGGACACCGGGTGGCCACCGCTGCCAGTGGTGAGGACGGTCTGAAGCTGTTGCGCGAGCAGCGGCCGGACCTGATCGTGCTGGATGTGATGCTGCCCGGCATCGACGGGTTCGAGGTGTGCCGGCGCATCCGGCGCACGGACCAGTTGCCGATCATCCTGCTCACCGCGCGCAGCGACGACATCGACGTGGTGGTGGGCCTGGAGTCCGGCGCCGACGACTACGTCGTCAAACCCGTGCAGGGGCGGGTGCTGGACGCCCGGATCCGGGCCGTGCTGCGGCGCGGTGAGCGGGAGGCGAACGACGCGGCGGCCTTCGGCAGCCTGGTCATCGACCGCGCGGCCATGACGGTGACGAAGAACGGCGAGGACCTCCAGCTGACCCCGACCGAGCTGCGGCTGCTCCTGGAGCTGAGCCGGCGGCCCGGTCAGGCGCTGTCCCGGCAGCAGTTGCTGCGGCTGGTGTGGGAGCACGACTACCTCGGTGACTCGCGGCTGGTGGACGCCTGTGTGCAGCGGCTGCGGGCCAAGGTGGAGGACGTGCCGTCGTCGCCGACGCTGATCCGGACCGTGCGCGGGGTCGGTTACCGCCTGGACGCGCCTCAGTGACCAAGGAGCAAGGGGGGTCCGGCGGCTGGTCCGCGGGACGCAAGGGAGTGCTGTCCAGGTGGCGGTTCACCAGTCTGCGGCTGCGGCTGGTCGTCGTCTTCGCGCTGGTGGCGCTGACGGCCGCCGTCTCGGCGTCCGGGATCGCGTACTGGCTCAACCGTGAGGCGGTGCTGACGCGCGCGCAGGACGCCGTGCTGCGGGACTTCCGGCAGGAGATGCAGAACCGGGCGGGCACGCTGCCGGTGCACCCCTCGCAGGACCAGTTGCAGCACACCGCCGGCCAGATGGCGGGCAGCAGCCAGCGGTTCAGTGTGCTGCTGGTCGGCCAGGACACGGACGGCCGCGCGGTGTACGCCAGTTCGGGCGGGCTGAGCGGTTTCTCGCTCCAGGACGTGCCGAAGACGCTGCGGACCGCCGTGAACAAGGAGCAGTCGCTCTCCTCGGGCAACACCTCGGCGTACCACCTGTACTGGCAGCGGGTCACCGAGCACGGCACGCCGTACCTGGTGGCCGGGACCAGGGTGATCGGCGGCGGTCCGACCGGTTACATGCTCAAGTCGCTGGAGCCGGAGGCCAAGGACCTCAACTCGCTGGCCTGGTCGCTGGGGATCGCGACCGCGCTGGCGCTGGTGGGGGCGGCGCTGCTCGCGCAGGCGGCCGCGACGACCGTGCTGAAGCCGGTGCACCGGCTCGGTGTCGCCGCGCGGCGGCTCGGCGAGGGCCGGCTCGACACCCGGCTGCGGGTGTCCGGCACGGACGAACTGGCCGATCTCTCGCGGACGTTCAACAACGCGGCCGAGGCGCTGGAGAAACGGGTCGCCGACATGGCGGCCCGGGACGAGGCGTCCCGGCGCTTCGTGGCGGACATGAGCCATGAGCTGCGGACGCCGCTGACCGCCATCACCGCCGTGACGGAGGTGCTGGAGGAGGAGCTGGAGTTCGAGGGCGGCGGCATCGATCCCATGATCGAACCGGCGGTACGGCTGGTGGTCAGCGAGACGCGGCGGCTGAACGACCTGGTCGAGAACCTGATGGAGGTCACCCGTTTCGACGCGGGCACGGCCCGGCTGGTGCTGGACGACGTGGACCTCGCCGACCAGATCACCGCGTGCATCGACGCGCGGGCCTGGCTGGACGCGGTGGAGCTGGACGCCGAGCGCGGCCTGCACGCCCGGCTGGACCCGCGCCGCCTCGACGTCATCCTCGCCAACCTGATCGGCAACGCGCTCAAGCACGGCGGTTCGCCGGTGCGGGTGTCGGTGCGGGAGTCGGCCGGGGAGACCGAGGAGGACGCGCAGATCGTGATCCAGGTACGCGACCACGGCCCCGGCATCCCCGAGGACGTCCTGCCGCACGTCTTCGACCGGTTCTACAAGGCGAGCGCGTCCCGGCCGCGTTCGGAGGGCAGCGGACTGGGGCTGTCCATCGCCCTCAACAACGCCCACATCCACGGCGGTGACATCACCGCGGCCAACTCGCCCGAGGGCGGTGCGGTGTTCACGCTGCGGCTGCCGCGGGACGCCTCGGCGCTCACCGAGGAGGGCGCGGAGGGCGCCGGGGACCGAAGCGGCGACGGCGAGGGCACCGGCGCGGCCGGTGGCACGAAGGGGGGTGCCCGGTGAGGGCGCGCGGAACCCGCGGACGCTGGACGTCCGCCCACCGGCCGCTGCTGGCACTGCCCGCCCTGGCCCTGCTGCTCGCCGGGTGCGGCATCCGTCCCACGGGGGTGCCCACGGACTTCGGCGGGGCACCCTCCCGGGTGCCGTGCTCGCTGTCCCAGCCCGACCTGGCCACGCAGACCTCGCGGGGGGTGCCGGTGCAGGCGTTCCTGCTGTGCGGCTCGTCGCTGGTGACCGTGGACCGGGTGGTGCCGGTGCCGGAGGGCACGGCGGACGCGCGGCGGCGGCTGATCGTGGCGCAGGGCCTGCTGAGCCAGCTCGCGGCGCCGCCGTCGGCCAGTGAGAAGGCGGCCGGGTACACCACGCACGTCCCGGCCGGTCTGACCGTGTCGGGGCCGCGCCCGAAGGACCCCGAGGACAGCCTGCGGCTGAGCACCGCGCCGGGCCGTCTCGACCCCTACGCGCTCGCGCAGATCGTCTGCACGCTGTCCGACTCGGCGGCGGCCGAGGGCGACGGCTCGGTGGTCCTCGGCGGCCCCGCCGAGGACCGCCTGCACCGTTACGAGTGCACGGACGACCTCCGTTCCCGCCCCGGCACGACGAGACCCCCGTCGGCGGACGTCACCCCCGCCTGACCCCCTGCCCGGGCCGCCCGGGCCGTGCGCACCGCGCCGGGCCCGGCCGGGCTCCGGTCGCGGCCCGGCCGCCCGGGGTGCCCCTGCCCCGGCCGCCCGTGGCTCTCGCGCCCCGGTGTCCCGCCGCCCGCCGTGGCGCGCGGGTCCGGTGGCCGCAGGCCGTGTGGTGTGGGACTCATCGGGGCGGGAGACGGGTTTTCCGGAACCGATCGTGCGAGGGGGCGCGTCTTGGGGGGCGTGCAGCTTCAAGGCTCCATCGGCGGCAGCGCCGCGTTCCGCGTCCGCGTGACAGGAGGTGTCCTCCTCGTCGCCCATCTCGCGTTCGTCGCCTGGCTGATGCTGCGGCCGCTGGACGTCCCGTGGGTGATGCCGGCGAATCTGCGGCCGCTCACCACGATCCGCGCCGACCTGGCGCTGGGCGGCACCGAGGCGGTCCGGCGCATCGGGGAGGGGCTGGTGCTGCTGGCCCCGCTGGGAGTGCTGCTGCCGCTCGTGCACGGCAGGGTCCTGGCCGTCTCCCCGGTGGCGTCCGGGGTCCGTACGACCGCCGCCGGCGCCCTGGTGTCCCTGGGGATCGCCCTGCTGCAGACCGGCGTGCCCGGGCGGGTGGTGGACGTCGACACCCTGCTCCTGAACACCGCCGGGGTGGCCCTCGCCCACCTCGCGGTCGTCCCCGCGGCACGCGCCCTGCTGCGCCGCGGGGCAGAGCGGCGCGACGGGTGGGCGGTACGTCAGGAGGACACCTCTCAGGGGCGGACCCCGACGATTCCCAGGGTCGGGATCGCCCCGTGGAGCGACGCTTTGCCCCCTTCGTCTCCGTAGCGTGGTGGTCAGACGGGGCCGCCGACGGGGAGGCTCCGCACCGACAGTCCACGGAGGCACCGAGATGAGCGCCCTTTCCCGCCCCACCAACGGCCGCGTGATCGGCGGAGTGTGTGCCGCGCTGGCCCGGCGCTTCGGCACCTCCGCGACGACGATGCGCGTGATCTTCCTGCTGTCCTGCCTGCTGCCGGGCCCGCAGTTCCTGCTCTACATCGCGCTGTGGATCCTGCTGCCCGCCGAGGACAAGGCGGCCCGCACGGCGTGGTAGCCGCGGTGACCGGACGCCGCCGGGGCGCACCCCGGACCAAGGGGTGCGCCCCGGCGGCGTACCGGCGAAGCCGTCGAGCGGGTGCGGTTCAGCCCAGCGGCAGACCGTTCACCGGCAGGCCGTGCGTGGGCAGGCCGTTGACGGGCAGTCCGCCGAGCAGGCCGGCGACCGGGGCGGTCGGGCCGTGCTCCAGCATGCTCTGGACCACCGGCTGGGCCGCGGCGAGGCCCGTCGCGACGGCCGGCTTGGCCTGGTCCAGTGCCTGACCGGCCCCCGGCAGCGTCTTGGTGACGTTCTCCGTGGGGAGCGCCTTGCTGACGGTGCCCAGCGCCTGGCCGGCGTCCGGGGCGGCGGGCGCGGCGTTCGCGGCACCCGCGCCGGCCGCGGCGAACGCGGCACCGAGGGCGGCGACACCGAGGGTCTTGACAGCAGACTGCTTCATGAAAATGCGTCCTTGACTGGAAGACGGGGGGACTGAGCGGTCCTCGACCGTAAACATGTCGGGTGTCGCACCGCAAACATCAAAATCCCAACGGGTGACAAAACCGTTTCACCCGGCCCGGCCCGCACTTTCTCTTCAATCAGTCCTCGTGAGTCGAAGAACCCCTGGTGGGGGCGGTCTGGCGGAACAGCCATTCGGATTTCAGGGCCGCGTACCCCGGCTTGATCACGTCATTGATCATGGCCAGTCGTTCATCGAAAGGAATGAACGCTGATTTCATCGCATTGACGGTAAACCACTGGATGTCGTCGAGCGTGTAACCGAATGCGTCGACAAGGTGCTCGAATTCCCGGCTCATGCTGGTGTGGGACATCAGCCGGTTGTCCGTGTTGACCGTGACGCGGAAGTGCAGGCGCCGCAGCAGACCGATCGGGTGCTCCGCGTAGGAGACGGCGGCTCCGGTCTGGAGGTTGGAGCTGGGGCACAGCTCCAGCGGGACGCGCTTGTCGCGGACGTAGGCGGCCAGCCGGCCGAGTTCGACACTGCCGTCCTCGCGGACGTGGATGTCGTCGATGATCCGCACCCCGTGGCCGAGCCGGTCGGCGCCGCACCATTGCAGCGCCTGCCAGATGGAGGGCAGCCCGAAGGCCTCCCCGGCGTGGATGGTGAAGTGGTTGTCGGCCCGCTTCAGGAATTCGAAGGCGTCCAGGTGCCGGGTGGGCGGGTGACCGGCCTCGGCGCCCGCGATGTCGAAGCCGACGACCCCCGAGTCCCGGTAGCGGTCGGCGAGTTCGGCGATCTCCAGGGAGCGGGCCGCGTGCCGCATGGCGGTGAGCAGGGCGCCGATCCGGATGCGGCGGCCGTCCGCGCGGGCGGCCCTCTCCCCCTGCCGGAAGCCCTCGTCGACCGCCTCGACGACCTCCTCCAGGCTGAGGCCGCCCTCCAGGTGCTGCTCGGGGGCGTAGCGCACCTCGGCGTAGACGACACCGTCCGCGGCGAGGTCCTCGGCGCACTCGCGGGCGACCCGGACGAGCGCGTCGCGGGTCTGCATCACGCCGACCGTGTGGGAGAAGGTCTCCAGGTACCGCTCCAGCGAGCCGGAGCCGGCGGCCTCGCGGAACCACAGGCCGAGCTTGTCCGGATCGGTCTCGGGCAGGTCCGCGTAGCCGGCGGCACGGGCCAGGTCCACGACGGTCGCCGGGCGCAGCCCGCCGTCGAGGTGGTCGTGCAGCAGGACCTTGGGCGCGCGGCGGATCTGGTCACGGCTCGGGGCACTCCCCGCAAGGGCAGGCTGGCTCGTCATTTCCGCACTCTAACTCCTACGCGCGTAGAGAGAGCCGTAGGCGGCACACCGGCGTCCCGCGCGTACCGCCGTGCGTCCTCGCCGTACGCACCTCGCCGTGGGGGGGGCGTCCGCTCGGGTGGCCGGTACCCGTCCGTACATCCACACATCCACGCCGATACGTAACGGTGACCGCACGGACGGGTCGCGTACACCCGGCCTTCTGACACTGTTCTGTCATGGCACAGCAAGCGACGCCGGTTCGCACGGCCCGGCTGGGGAGGACGCTCGGCCCGGAGCCGACCGCGGTGAGCGGAGCGGTGCTGCTGCTCCCGGCGGGCCGGGAGGTGTCCGCGCGCAGACCCCACGCCCTGACGGCCGCCCCGGTGCGCGCCCTGGGGCGCCGGCTGGCCCGCGTGGGCCGCGCCGACGGCCTGGCGACCCACGTGGTGCACTACCGCTACCACGGCTGGAACGGCAGCGAGGCGCACCTCGCGCACGACGCCGCCTGGGCCGTGGAGGAGACCGTACGGCGCTACGGAGACGTCCCCGTGTGTCTGGCCGGTCTCGACATGGGCGGCCGGGCGGCCCTGCACGCGGCCGGGCACGAGGCCGTCAACTCGGTGGTGGCGATCGCCCCCTGGCTGCCCGAGGACGACGTCGCCGCCTCGCCCGAACCGGTGAAGCAGCTCGCCGGCCGGCAGGTGCTGGTCGTGCACGGCACGAACGACGAACGCACCAACCCCGAGCTGTCCTTCCGCTTCGCGGAGCGTGCGAAGAAGGCGAACCGGGACGTGTGCCGGTTCGAGGTCCACGCCGACGGGCACGGGTTACGGCAGTACCGCGACGAAGTGGCCGCGCTCACCGCGAACTTCGTGATGGGCGCGCTGTTCGGCCGGGACCTGTCGCGGCCGGTGCGGGACGCGCTGGCGGCACCACCGCCGCTGGGGCTGCGGATGCCGCTGGCGGCGGGGTTCGGGAAGACGCTGCGGCAGTGACCGCACCGTCGTGGCCGAGGCCGCACCGCCCGGCCACCGCACCGTCGCGGCGGGAACCGGCCCGCCCGGCCACCGCACCGTCGCGGCGGGAACCGGCCCGCCCGGCCACCGGACCGTCGCGGCCAGGCCCCTCCGCCCGGCCGCCGCGCCCGCGCGCGCCGGAACGGGGCACTGCCCGTCGCGTCGGCGCGCGGGCCCCTGACGGCACCGGCTACGGCAGCAGTCTGCCCCGCCGGGAGAGCAGGAACTTCTTGAAGGCCGCCACCGGCGGTGTGTCCGGGTGGCCCTCCAGCCAGGCCACGCCGATCTCGCGCACCGCGCGCGGCGCCGTGACCGTCAGTTCGGCCACGCCCGGCCGGGGCACGGCGGGCGGCGGGAGGAGGGCAACCCCGAGCCCGGCCGCCACCAGGCCCCGCAGCGTCTCCGTCTCCTCCCCCTCGAAGGCGATCCGCGGGGTGAAGCCCGCCTCCCGGCACAGCGCGTCCGCGATACGGCGCATGCCGTACCCCGGCTCCAGGGTCACGAAGGTCTCCTCGGCGGCCTCGGCGAGCCGGATGCGGCGGCGGCCGGCGAGCCGGTGGTCGGCGGGGACGACCAGGCGCAGCTTCTGCTCGTCCAGGCGCCGGGCGACCAGGTCGGGGGCGTCGGGGACGGGTGAGGTCAGGCAGAGGTCGAGTTCGCCCGCGCGCAGCCGCTCCAGCATGGCCTCGCCGTAGTTCTGCACGAGGCTGAAGCGGACGCGGGGGTGGTCGGCGCGGAAGGCCTGGAGGAGGCCGGGCACGGTCTCGGCGCCCATGGTGTGCAGGAAGCCGAAGGCGACCTTGCCGGTGGCCGGGTCGGCGTCGGCGCGCACCTCCTCGGCGGCGCGCCGGACCTCGGCGAGGGCGCGTTCGACGGAGCCGAGGAAGGTGCGTCCGGCGGGCGTGAGGGACACGGTCCGGCCGCGCCGGGCGAACAGGTCGACGCCGAGGTCCTGTTCCAGGCGGACCATGGCCCGTGACAGCGTGGACTGCGGGACCCGCATCTCCTGCGCCGCGCGCGTCACGTGCTCGGTGCGGGCGACACCGGCGAAGTAGGCGAGCCGCGGCGCGAGCAGCCGCGCGACCTCCTCCTCACCGTTCCCGCGCATGACTTCTGTGTCACCG
The DNA here is from genome assembly GCF_040703815.1 of Streptomyces sp. NPDC006743. Classification (NCBI taxonomy): domain Bacteria; kingdom Bacillati; phylum Actinomycetota; class Actinomycetes; order Kitasatosporales; family Streptomycetaceae; genus Streptomyces; species Streptomyces sp. NPDC006743. The sequence continues at coordinate 96,743 of NZ_JBEYJA010000003.1, forward strand.
GACGGTGACACGCGCCGCTGTGACCTCCGCTGATGCACCATGGGAACGATTATGGCGAGTGTGTGCATTGGACGGATGAACGCGGGGTTCCTACCGTCGAAGCATGTCTCCCGCCGATACCGGGGCGTCCACCGCCGTGGACGCCGCGAACGCCGCCCCCGCCGCCTCTCCCGCCGCCCGCGCCGCCACTTCCGGCGCGCCCGCCGCTTCCCCCGCCGCCGACTCCCGGATGGCGCCGGACGGCCCCGGCTACCGCCGGATGAGCCTCGCGCTCTTCCTCGCCGGGGTCGCCACCTTCGCCCTGCTGTACTCCACGCAGGCCCTGCTCCCGCTGATCTCCGGGGAGTTCGGGGTGGCGGCGAGCGAGGCGAGCTGGACGGTGGCGGCGGCGACCGGGGGTCTGGCGCTCTTCGTCCTGCCGATGAGCGCGCTCTCGGAACGCTTCGGGCGGCGCACGGTGATGACGGCGTCGCTGGCGGTCGCGGTGGTGGTCGGCCTGCTGGTGCCCTTCGCCCCGTCGCTGGGCGCGCTGGTGGCGCTGCGGGCCCTGCAGGGGGCCGCGCTGGCCGGACTGCCCGCCTCGGCGCAGGCGTACCTGGCCGAAGAGGTCCGCCCCAAGGCGCTGGTCACCGCGATCGGTCTGTTCGTCGCGGGCAACAGCGTCGGCGGGATGAGCGGGCGGGTCATCACCGGCTGGGTCGCCCAGGAGTGGGGCTGGCGGGTCGCCGTCGGGATCGTCGGGGTGATCGCGGTCGGGTGCGCGGTGGCCTTCCGCGTGCTGCTCCCGGCGCCGCGCCACTTCACGCCGGGCTCGCTGCGCCCGCGCGTGCTGGCCGGGACGGTCCGCGACCACCTGGCCGACCCGCTGCTGCGGCGCCTGTACGCGATCGGCGCGCTGTTCATGACGGTGTTCGGCGGCGTCTACACGGTGATCGGGTACCGCCTGACCGAGGCGCCGTTCTCGCTCCCGCAGGGCATCATCGGGTCGATCTTCCTGGTGTACCTGGTGGGCACGGTGTCGGCTTCCACGGCCGGCCGGCTGGTGGGCCGGCTGGGCCGCCGGGGCGCCCTGTACCTGGCGGGCGGGACCACGGCCGCGGGTCTGCTGCTGTCCCTGACGGACTCGGTGGCGTTCGTCCTGCTGGGCCTGGTCCTGATCACCGCGGGCTTCTTCGCCGGTCACGCGGTCGCCTCCTCGGCGGTCAGCAGGACCGCGACGCACGGCCGCGCGCAGGCCTCCGCGCTCTACCAGTCGGCGTACTACATCGGTTCCAGCGTCGGCAGCACGGTCGGCGCGACGGCCTTCCACGCCCAGGGCTGGAGCGGGACCGTCGGTGTGGGACTGCTGGCGGTCGCGGGGGTCGTGACGATCACGGTGCTCGGCTCGCGGGCGGCCCGGCGGTCGGCCGCGCGGGGCGGGCGCCCCGGGCCGGCGGCCGCGTAGCCGCCGGCCGCGCCGGCCGGTCCCGCGGCGACCGGTCCCGCGCCGACCCCCTCCGGCCTGCCGTTTCTCCGAGTCCGCGGGCCATTGTCAGTGGGCTGCGGTAGCTTCCGGAGTGCCGGGTGCGACGACGCACCCGGACGGGACGGCCACAGGGGTGGGTGGACGACGATGGGCAACGGGACGGCGGCGCCGGCGGACCTGGACATGCAGTTGGAGAAGTACCGGGTCGAGCTGACCGGTTACTGCTACCGCATGCTCGGTTCGTCCTTCGAGGCGGAGGACGCGGTCCAGGACACGATGGTGCGCGCCTGGCGCGGCCACGACCGGTTCGAGGGCCGCTCCAGCCTCCGTTCCTGGCTGTACCGGATCGCGACCAACGTCTGCCTGGACATGCTGACGGCGGGCGGCAAGCGGGCCAGACCGATGGACCTGACCGAGTCGACGCCGCTGGCCCGGGCCGCCCTGGCGCCCCGCCCCGACAACACGTGGCTGGAGCCGGTGCCGGACAGCCGGGTGCTGCCCGCCGTCGAGGACCCGGCGGAGGCGGCGGTCGCCAAGGAGTCCGTACGGCTGGCCTTCATGGCCGCGCTCCAGCAGCTTCCGCCCAAGCAGCGGGCCGTGCTGATCCTGCGGGAGGTGCTGGCCTGGAAGGCGAGCGAGGTCGCCGAGCTGCTCGGCACCACGGTCGCCTCGGTCAACAGCGCGCTCCAGCGGGCCCGCGCCACGCTCGCCGAGCGGGAGGAGGCCGGTGCCCGCGCCGACGTGTCCGACCCGCTGGACGAGGAGCAGCGAAAGCTCCTGGAGCGCTACGTGAAGGCGTTCGAGGGGTACGACATGACGGCCCTGACCGCGTTGCTGCACGAGGACGCGATCATGACGATGCCGCCGTTCGACCTGTGGCTCACCGGCCCGGCGGACATCACCGGCTTCATGACGACGATGGGCGCGGCCTGCGCGAACTCCCGGCTGGTGCCGGTCGAGGCCAACGGCCTGCCCGCCTTCGCCCAGTACAAGCCGGACCCGGACAAGGGCGGGTTCGCCCCGTGGGCCGTGCAGGTCCTGGAGATCTCAGCGGGCCGCATCACCGGGTTCCACTGCTTCCTGGACACCCAGCGGTGGTTCCCGCTCTTCGGGCTGCCCCTCCACCTCGAAGGCGAGGCCGACCAGGTCCAGCAGGGCGGGTAGCGCGGGATCGGGGTCGCGCAGCCGGATCCGGCCGCCGGCCCGCCGGGCGGCGAGCTGGAGCCGCGCCAGCAGGTCGACGGCCGCCAGTCCGGGCGGCCCGAGCCCGCCGACGTCGCAGACGACGACCGCGGCCGGTCCGGCCTGCAGCAGCGACCGCACGTCGGCGCAGAGCCCGGCCACCTCCTCACGTGCGACGGGGCCGGGCAGCACGAGCACGGCGGGTGTCTGGGCATCCACGTCGGGTAGACCGGCGGGCCCGGCGGAACTCATCGGCCGGCCCCCGCCGGCGAGCCGTCGCGCGCCGGGCGTGAGCAGACGCCGGAGGTGGGCACGCCCTTGCCGCAGCGGCTGCCGGAGGACCCCGCCGCTGACGCGCCGGGCCCCGGCGGAGATCACATTGACCCGCTCCGCCGCCGCCCCGGAGGGTGGGCGGCATGCGCCGACGATCAGCCCCGCCCCCGCAATCCCGGATACGCGCCGGTCTCCCGTCCGCCGAGGGGGCCCTGTGCAGGGGGTGCTGACCGGGTTCGCGGTCATCGCGGTCGTCATCGCGGTCGGTTACGTGCTCGGGCGGCGCGGTTCGCTCGGCGACCAGGGCCGCGAGGTGCTGACCCGGCTGGCCTTCCAGGTCGCCACCCCGGCCCTGCTGTTCACGACGCTCGCGGGGGCCGACCTGTCGGTGGTCTTCTCCAGCCGGCTGCTGGTGACCGCGATGAGCACGGCGGCGGCAGCGGGCGTGTTCACGGTGGTCGGTGTCGTACGGCACTGGGGCGTGGGCCGCACCACCATCGGCGCCCTGTGCTCCAGTTACGTCAACTCCGGCAACCTGGGCATCCCGATCGCCGCGTACGTCCTCGGTGACGCCTCGCTGGTGGCGCCGGTCCTGCTGTTCCAGCAGATCGTCGTCACGCCGGTCGCGCTGACGGTGCTCGACCTGTCCGGCGCGGGCGAGAAGGGCCCGCTGTGGCGGCGGCTGCTCACGCCGCTGCGCAATCCGGTCGCGGTGGGCGCGCTGAGCGGCGTCCTGGTCTCCGCGAGCGGGGTGCGCGTCCCCGGCCCGGTCATGGAGCCGCTGACGCTGATCGCCCACATGTCGGTCCCGGCCGTCCTGCTGGCCTTCGGCATCGCCCTGCGCGGCAGCGCGGCCCCGGGCCGGGGACGGGAGCGGCATCCGGTGCTGCTGTCGGTGGCGCTGAAGTCGGTGGGTCAGCCGGTGGCCGCCTGGGCCCTGGCGGCGGGCCTGTTCGGGATGCACGGCGCCGCCCTGCTGGACGTGGTGGTGACCTCGGCACTGCCCGCGGCGCAGAACCTGTTCACCTACGCCGGGCGCTACCAGGTCGGTGAGACCCTGGCCCGCGAGTCGATCCTGCTGTCGACGGTGCTGGCGGTGCCGGTCCTGGTGGCGGTGGCCGCGCTGCTGGGGTGAGCAACCGGCGGACCGCGGCCGGTGCCGGACATGCCGAACGGGTCCGGTGGCGGTCCACCGGACCCGTTCGGCCGGGTACGGAGCGGCGGGTCAGGCGATGCGCTCCAGCACCACCGGGGACGCGGTGAAGTCCGTGCCGGCCGGTGCGATGTCGTAGGAGCCGGCCACGGCCTGCAGGGCGTACTCGAAACGCTCGGGGGTGTCCGTGTGCAGGGTGAGCAGGGGCTGGCCCGCGGTGACCGGGTCGCCGGGCTTGGCGTGGAGTTCCACGCCCGCCGCCGCCTGCACCGGGTCCTCCTTGCGGGCGCGGCCCGCGCCCAGCCGCCAGGCGGCCACGCCGATGTCGTAGGCGTCCAGGCGGGTGAGGACGCCGGCGGAGGCGGCCTTGATCACGTGCTGTTCCTTCGACGTGGGCAGCGGCGCGTCCGGGTCGCCGCCCTGCGCGGCGATCATGCGGCGCCAGACGTCCATCGCGGAGCCGTCGGCCAGGGCCCTGGCCGGGTCGGCGTCCTTCAGGCCGGCCGCGTCCAGCATCTCGCGGGCGAGTGCCAGGGTCAGTTCGACGACGTCCGCCGGCCCGCCGCCCGCCAGGACCTCCACGGACTCGCGGACCTCCAGCGCGTTGCCGGCCGTCAGGCCGAGCGGGGTCGACATGTCCGTCAGCAGCGCGACCGTCCGCACACCGTGGTCGGTGCCGAGACCGACCATGGTGGACGCCAGTTCACGGGCGTCCCCGATCGTCTTCATGAAGGCGCCGGAGCCGACCTTCACGTCCAGGACCAGCGAACCGGTGCCCTCCGCGATCTTCTTGGACATGATGGAGGAGGCGATCAGCGGGATCGCCTCGACCGTGCCGGTCACGTCCCGCAGTGCGTAGAGCTTCTTGTCGGCGGGCGCGAGGCCGTCACCGGCCGCGCAGATCACCGCGCCGACGCCGTCCAGCACGGACAGCATCTCCTCGTTGGACAGCAGGGCGCGCCAGCCGGGGATCGACTCCAGCTTGTCCAGGGTGCCGCCGGTGTGGCCGAGACCGCGGCCCGACAGCTGCGGGACGGCCGCGCCGCAGGCGGCGACCAGCGGGGCCAGCGGCAGGGTGATCTTGTCGCCGACGCCGCCGGTGGAGTGCTTGTCGGCGGTGGGCCGCGACAGCGAGGAGAAGTCCATCCGCTCGCCGGAGGCGATCATCGCGGCGGTCCAGCGGGCGATCTCCCGGCGGTCCATGCCGTTGAGCAGGATGGCCATGGCGAGCGCGGACATCTGCTCGTCGGCGACCTCCCCGCGGGTGTACGCGTCGATGACCCAGTCGATCTGCTCGTCGCTGAGTCCGCCGCGGTCCCGCTTGGTGCGGATGACGGAGATGGCGTCCATGGCCATGGCGTTCGCTTCCTTCCAGGGTGCGAAGGGGGTTCCCAAGGGTGCGGCCCCCCGGCGCCGCGGTGGGCGCCGGGGGGCCGCACGGGGCTTACTTGGCGAGATGGTCCGGCCCGAAGGCCTGCGGGAGCATCTCGGACAGCGGCAGGATGCCCGCCGGGGTCTCCAGGAGCAGGTCCGGCCCGCCGAACTCGTACAGCAGCTGGCGGCAGCGCCCGCACGGCACGAGGATGTCGCCGTTGCCGTCCACGCAGGTGAAGTGGGTCAGCCGGCCGCCGCCGGTGTTCTGCAGCTGCGAGACCAGACCGCACTCGGCGCACAGGCCGATCCCGTAGGAGGCGTTCTCGACGTTGCAGCCGGTGACGGTGCGTCCGTCGTCGACCAGGGCGGCGACGCCGACCGGGTAGCCCGAGTAGGGCGCGTAGGCCCGGCTCATCGCCGCCCGCGCCTGCTCGCGCAGGGCGTCCCAGTCGACGGTCGTCGCGTCCGGTGTCACTTGCCCTGTCCCTTCCGGTAGCGCAGTCCGTCCGCCTTGGGCATCCGCAGCCGCTGCGCCGACAGCGACAGCACCAGCAGGGTGACGACGTACGGGGTGGCGCCGACGAAGTCGCTCGGCACCTCGTCCGTGAACAGGTACCACAGCAGGACGAGGACGGCCATGACTGCACTGACCACACCCTGCACCAGCGCCTTGCGGTACAGCTTCCAGCCGGCCAGCGCGGCGAGCAGCACGACCAGCAGGAGCAGCAGCGCGTGCACGGTCTCGCCGCCGTTGCGCAGTTGCAGCGCGTCGGAGAAGCCGAACAGGCCCGCGCCCATCGCGAGGCCGCCGGGACGCCAGTTGCCGAAGATCATCGCTGCGAGGCCGATGTAGCCGCGCCCGCCGGTCTGGCCCTCCAGGTAGGTGTGGGAGGTGACCAGGGCGAGGAAGGCGCCGCCGAGGCCCGCGAGGCCGCCGGAGACGGCCACGGCCGCGTACTTGTAGGTGTAGACGTTGACGCCGAGGGACTCGGCGGCGACCGGGTTCTCGCCGCAGGAGCGCAGCCGCAGACCGAACGGGGTGCGCCACAGCACCCACCAGCTGCCGGCGAACAGCAGCACGGCCAGGATCGTCACCACGGACAGGTTGGTGACCAGGCCGCCGATGATGCCGGCGAGGTCGGAGACCAGGAACCAGTGGTGCTTCTCCAGCGACACGAGGCCGTCGGAGAGGCCGGGCACGGTGACGTGCGGCAGGGCGTCCGCGGGCGGGGACTGCTTGGGGTTGCCGCCCGCGTCGGCGGCCTTGCCGTCGGCGAAGAACAGCTTGGCGAGGTACTGGGTGGCGCCGAGCGCCAGCAGGTTGATGGCGACACCGGAGACGATGTGGTCGACGCCGAAGGTGACGGTCGCCACCGCGTGCACGAGACCGCCGAGGACACCGAAGCCGATGCCGCACAGCAGGCCGAGCCACGGGCTGGACTGCCAGCCGACCCAGCCCGCGCCGAAGGTGCCGAGGATCATCATGCCCTCGAGGCCGATGTTGACCACGCCGGACCGCTCGGACCACAGGCCCGCCAGGCCGGCGAGGCCGATCGGGACGGCGAGGCCGAGTGCGGCGCCGACCTGTCCGGCGGAGTCGAGCTGGTCGGCGCCGGTGATCACCCGGACGGCGGCCACGAGCAGCAGGGCGCCGGCGACGAGCATGAGGATCTGGCCGAAGGAGCGGCCCGACCGCCGGGAGCCGTTGTCCGCCTTGGGCGCCACGGGCGGCGGCGCGTCAGTCATCGTGGCAGTCATCCCGCCACCTCCTGCTTCGTCTTCGGAGCGATGGCCTGGGCGGCGAGTTCGGCGCCGACCCGCTGCTGCTGGCGCTTGAGGCCGTAGCGGCGGACGACCTCGTAGGCGATCACGACGCACAGGACGATGACGCCCTGGATCACGCCGAGGATCTCCTTGTCGTAGCCCTGGAACTCCAGGTGGTTCGTGGTGCGCTCCAGGAAGCCCCACAGCAGGGCGCCGAGCGCGATGCCGATCGGGTGGTTGCGGCCGAGCAGCGCGATGGCGATGCCGGTGAAGCCGATGCCCGCCGGGAAGTCGTTGCTGAACTGGTGGCTGTCGTTGAGCAGGGTCGGCATGCCGATCAGACCGGCCACCGCTCCCGAGATGACCATGCTGGTGGCGACCATCTTCTTCACCGACACACCGCTCGCGGCGGCCGCGCTCTCGGACTGGCCGACGGTGCGCAGGTCGAACCCGAACCGGGTGCGGCCGAGCACGAACCAGTAGGCGACGCCGACGAGCGCGGCGATGACGATGAAGCCCCACAGTTCGCCGGCCGCGCCGGTGTCGAAGCCGAAGAAGTACGACGACTTCGGCAGCGGCTTGGTGGAGACGAGGGTGCCGCCCTGCTGGAGTTCGCCGAGCTTCCCGGGCTGGAGCAGGTAGGCGATGACCGCGGTGGCGATCGAGTTCAGCATGATGGTCGCGATGACCTCGCTGACGCCCCGGGTCACCTTCAGGATGCCGGCGATGGCCGCCCACAGGGCGCCGGTCGCCATCGCGCAGAGGATGATCAGCGGGACGGCGATCCAGCCGGGCGCGCTCAGCGCGCCGCCGAGGACGGCGGCCACGAACGCGGCGAGCCGGTACTGGCCGTCGACACCGATGTTGAACAGGTTCATCCGGAAGCCGACGGCCACCGCGACGCCCGCAAGGTAGTACGTCGTCGCCTTGTTCAGGATGTAGACCTGGCTGTCGCTGGCCGAACCGTAGGTGATCATGTCGCTGAACGCGTCGGCGGGGTTCTTGCCGGTCGCGAGGATCACCAGTGTGGTGACGACGAGCGCGGCGACCACCGCCAGCAGCGGTGCCGCGATCCCGAGGAGCAGCCGCTCCTTGTCGATGCGTGAGGTCAGCTTGTTCATCGCACGTCGTCCTCTGTCTGCTCCAGGTGGCCGGCGGCGGCACCCGTCATGGCGGAGCCCAGCGCCTCGGGGGTGACCGTGGCGGGGTCGGCGTCGGCGACCAGGCGTCCGCGGTACATCACCCGCAGGGTGTCGGAGAGCCCGATCAGCTCGTCCAGGTCCGCGGAGATCAGCAGCACGGCCAGGCCCTCGCGGCGGGCCTCGCGGATGTGGTCCCAGATGGCCGCCTGGGCGCCGACGTCCACGCCGCGGGTGGGGTGGGCGGCGATGAGCAGCTTGGGGTCGTGGCTCATCTCGCGGCCGACGATCAGCTTCTGCTGGTTGCCGCCGGACAGCGAGGCCGCGGTGACCTCGATGCCGGGGGTGCGGACGTCGTAGGCCCGCACGATCCGCTCCGTGTCGGCGCGGGCGGCCTTGATGTCGAGGAGGGCGCCGCGCGAGTTGGGCCGTTCGGCGACGTGGCCGAGGATGCGGTTCTCCCACAGCGGCGCTTCCAGGAGCAGACCGTGGCGGTGGCGGTCCTCGGGGACGTAGCCGATGCCGGCCTGGCGGCGGCCGCGGGTCGAGGTGCGGGAGATGTCGGCGCCGTCGAGCGTGATGGTGCCGGTGTCGGGCCTGCGGATGCCCATGATCGCCTCGACCAGCTCGGACTGGCCGTTGCCCTCGACACCGGCGATGCCCAGGACCTCGCCCTTGCGGATGGTGAGGGAGACGTCGTCCAGGATGACCCGCTCGATGCCGTCCAGGTCGGTCTGCGTCAGGCGCAGGCCGTCCACGGTGAGCAGGGGGACGTCCGTGACGGTGGACTCCTCGGTCGCCGGGGTGGGCAGTTCGCTGCCGACCATCAGCTCGGCGAGCTGGCGGGGGGTGGTCTCGCCCGGCTCGACCGTGCCCACGGTGGTGCCGCGCCGGATGACGGTGATGTCGTCGGCGACGGAGAGCACCTCGCCCAGCTTGTGGGAGATGAAGATGACGGTGAGGCCCTCGGCCTTCAGCTCGCGCAGGTTGTCGAAGAGCGCGTCGACCTCCTGCGGCACGAGCACGGCGGTCGGCTCGTCCAGGATGAGGGTCTTGGCGCCGCGGTAGAGGACCTTGAGGATCTCCACGCGCTGGCGGTCGGCGACGCCCAGCTCCTCCACCAGCACGTCCGGGCGGACGCCCAGGCCGTAGGCGTCGGAGATCTCCTTGATCCGGGCGCGGGCCCGGCCGCCGATGCCGTGCAGCTTCTCCGCGCCCAGGACGACGTTCTCCAGGACGGTGAGGTTGTCGGCGAGCATGAAGTGCTGGTGGACCATGCCGATGCCGCGGGCGATGGCGTCACCCGGATTGCTGAGGACGACCTGTTCACCGTTGACCGTGATGGTGCCCTCGTCCGGCTGCTGCATGCCGTAGAGGATCTTCATCAGGGTGGACTTGCCGGCGCCGTTCTCACCGCACAGTGCGTGGACGGTGCCCGTGCGGACCGTGATGTCGATGTCGCGGTTGGCGACGACGCCGGGGAAACGCTTGGTGATGCCGCGCAGTTCGACGGCAGCGGGAGGGCTGGACGCGTTGATGGCGCACTCTCCTCGGGGAAAGGGGCTGCGTAGGGGAGGGCAGGCGTCGGCGACGCTAGCGCGGCAACTCGGTGCTACACGCGTAGAGTTGACACATTGTTATGGCTCGGCGAAGGGTGCCGGAGCGGGCACCCCCCGCCGAGCCGAGATCCGACGACCGACCGGGACCGTCAGGTCACGGGGTGGTCTTGACCTTGGTCTGACCGTCGACGATCTTCTTCTTCGCGGCGTCCAGCTTGGGCTGGATGTCGGTCAGGAAGCCCCCGCTGGTGGACAGCGAGACACCTTCCTTGGCGAGGGAGTAGACGTTGTTGCCCGCCAGCGGCTTGCCGTCGCGCACGGACTTGATGAGGTCGTAGACGCCGACGTCGACGTTCTTGACGACCGACGTCAGGATCGAGTTCTTGTACTTGGCCAGACCCGGGATGTTGAACTGGTCGGAGTCCACGCCGATGGCCCAGGCGCCCTTGGCGCCGCTGACGGCCTCGATCGCGCCGTTGCCGGAGGAGCCGGCCGCCGTGTAGATGACGTCGGCGCCCTTGTCGAGCATGCCCTGCGCGGCCTCCTTGCCCTTGTCGGGGCTGGCGAAGCCGGAGGTGTCCGAGCCGTGGGACAGGTACTGGGTGTCGACCTTGATCTTGGGGTTCGTCTCCTTGACGCCCTGGACGAAGCCCGCCTCGAACTTCTTGATCAGCGGGACGTCGACGCCGCCGATGAAGCCGACGTGGTCCTTCTTCGTCTTCAGCGCCGCCGCGACACCGGCGAGGTAGGAGCCCTGCTCCTCGGTGAAGGTGATGCTGTCGACGTTCTTGCCGTTCACGACCGAGTCGACGATGCCGAAGGTGGTCTTCGGGTACTTCGCGGCGACCTTGGTCATGGAGGGCGCGTAGGCGTAACCGACGGCGACGATCGGGTTGTAACCCGCGTCCGCCAGGTCCGACAGGCGCTGCTCGCGGTCGGCCTCGGTGTCGGAGGTCTTGGCGGTCAGCTCCTTGACGGAACCGCCGAACTCCTTCTCGGCCTTGTCGGCACCGCGCGCGGCGGAGTCGTTGAAGGACCGGTCACCACGGCCGCCGACGTCGTAGGCGAGACCGATCTTGACACCCTTGCCGCCGTCGCCCGAGGACGAGGACGAGCCGGCGCTGTCGGAGGAGGTGCTGCCACAGGCGGTGGCAGTCAGTGCGAGTGCTGCGGAGGCGATACACGCAGCGGAAAGCTTGGCAACCCGGCGCACGGGAAGGCTCCTTCACCTGACCTGAGCGCCGTGTCGGCGCTTGATGTGAGCACCGTTGCGGTGCTCGAGCCGAGACGCCCTGGCGGCGTCGGCCTCGGCATCGTAACGCGCGTAGATGTCAGAAAAAGACCTCTTCCAAAGCCGTTATCGATTCGAGGCAAACGGCGTCTGAACGCCGGGTCCCGCGCATGTGCGCGCGGGTTCCGGGCCCGTCCGGGGAGCGGCCGCCGGCCTCCGCCGGACGACACCACCGTGGCCGGAAACCGCCGTCGCGGCAGCGGCGGGGCGGAGGGGCGGAGGGGTTCGGTGGAGGCGCCGGGAGGCACGCTCCCCCGGCCGCGGACCACGCGGCGGCACCGGCCCGGGCGCGCGGGGCGGGCGTTTCCTGTGCGGCCGGGTCCGGGGCGGGGGCGGCGACGCGGACGCGCTCGGTCCGGGCCGGGGTGCGGCCCGGGGTGCTCGCGCACGCTCAGTGCTCCCGGATGCGATGCGACTGCTCAGCCCATCGGCCCGCCCGCGCCGCGCGCCGGCCCACCCGCTCGGCCGGACGCGCCCGCTCAGCACGCCGGCGCACCCGTCCCGTGGGCGGGCGCGGCCGTTCAGTGCGGCGGGCGCGGCCGATCAGTGGGTCGGGTGCAGCAGTGCCGCCGCCGTGAACAGTTCCACGCCCACCCGGATCGCGGACTCGTCGGCGTCGAAGTCGCCCTGGTGCAGGTCGCGCAGGGTGCGTTCGCCGGGGGTGCGGACGCCGAGGCGGGCCATGGCGCCGGGGACCTGTTCCAGGTACCAGGAGAAGTCCTCGCCGCCCAGGCTCTGCTCGGTGCCCTCCACGGAGTCCGCGCCGCGCCGTGCCGTCATGGCCTCACGCAGCAGTTCGGTCACCACCGGTTCGTTGACGACCGGCGGCACCCCGCGCACGTAGTTGATCTCCGACTTGGCCTTGTGCAGGTTGGCCACCTCGTCGATCGCGGCGACCACGATGTCGGGGGCGTGCCGCCAGGCGTTGATGTCCAGGCAGCGCACGGTGCCGGCCAGCTCGGCGTGCTGCGGGATGACGTTGGGGGCGTGGCCCGACTCGATCCGCCCCCAGGTCACGGCGAGCCCGGCGCGGGTGTCGATCCGGCGGCCGACGAGCGCGGGCACGTCCGTGACGACGCGGGCGGCGGCGGTGACCAGGTCGGTCGTCAGGTGCGGCCGGGCGCTGTGCCCGCCGGGGCCGTCGAGGGAGACCTCGAGGCGGTCGCAGGCGGAGGTGATGGCGCCCTGGCGCAGGCCGATCATCCCGGCGTCCACTCGGGGGTCGCAGTGCACGGCGATGATCCGGCTCACGCCGCTGAGCACGCCGGCCTTGATCGCCTCGGCGGCACCGCCGGGCAGCACCTCCTCGGCGGGCTGGAAGACCAGCCGCACGGGCCGGGGCAGCAGCCCCTCGCGGTGCAGACCGGCGAGGACCAGTCCGGCGCCGAGCACGACGGTGGTGTGCACGTCGTGGCCGCAGGCGTGGGCGCGGTCGGGCACCGTCGAGCGGTAGGGGGACTCGCTCTTGGTGTCCGGGATCGGCAGCGCGTCGATGTCGGCGCGCAGCGCGAGCATGTCGCGGGCGCCGTCGCCGTCCCCGGCGTCCTCCCCGATGCCCGTGTCGTCGCCGGGCTCCCTGCCGATGTCGCAGACGAGTCCGGTCCCGGAGGGCAGCACGCGGGGCCTGAGTCCCGCCTTCTCGAGCCGCGCCTTGATCGCGGCGGTGGTACGGAACTCCTGGTTGCCTAGCTCGGGGTGCATGTGCAGGTCGCGGCGGAACGCGACGAGCTCGGCGAACAGTGCCTCCGGCAGGGTGCCGGGAAGGGCGGTCTCCGCGGGATGGTCGGCCTCGGACTCTGGGGACATCAGCTGGTTCACCCTCTGAAGGGTATGACGCCGGGCCGGTCAACTACCCCTCGATCAACAAAAGTTCAGCCCGTCAGGGGAAAGAATGACCGACCGTCGGCGCATAGGTGTCGGCGGGGATGGGTACACTCGCCCGCCTTGAGCGGCCGAGCGTACGTCTTTTGTTCTTTCCTCCAGACATACCACGTACCGTCCGGATCACGCCCGAAATGTTCGCCTGCTGGACGTTCCGGCGGCCCGGCGGGCCCCGGACACCGGCCGCTACGGGGCTCGGGGCGCCGTCCGGTCGGGCAGGGCCGCGCTCGTGACGCGGTGCACGTCGGGGGCCGTCCCGGTCACCCCGGACAGGAAGCCCTCGGCGCGCGGCGAGGCCGTCGCCGTCAGCCAGCTCGGGTCGATGTCGCAGACGGTCACGCGGACGCCGGTGCCGGCCAGGGCGAGCGGCAGCGTGTGCACGACCGTGGAGGGGAAGCTGAGGACCGTACGGCCGATGGGGCCGCGGCGGGCTATGAGCTCCAGGGGCAGTTCGGGACGGACCACCTCCAGGCCGGTCTCCACCGCCAGCCGGTGCAGTTTCTCCGCGCTCTCGCGGCGGTGCGCGAAGTAGCGGGTGGCGCCGTGCGCCTCGGCCAGCGCGCGGACGGCGGCGAGGTAGCGGTCGCCGTCCACCACGCCGGTCTCGACCAGCGAGGTGCCCACGAGGTCCGCGCCGGCGGTGACCCGGGGCGGCCCGAAGCGGGCCCGGGTCCACACGAACCGGTTCGCGGTGACGCTCACCCCGTCCGGGACGGCGTCGATCGGCATGGAGGAGAAGACCTCCACCCGCCGCCCGCCCCGGCCGGCGCCGGGGGCGAGGCGGCGGCGGGCGGCGGCGGACACCGGGGCGAAGAGCAGGTCCCGGGGGCCGGGCCGGCCGCCCTTGCGGTGCCAGCGCACCAGCCGCTCGCCGCGGCTGAGCTGGGCGGTGAACTCCATGGTCGCCGTGCCGTCGTCCACGACCACGAGGTCACGCGCCTTCGTGATCGTCAGCAGCAGCTGCACGTAGCGGGAGAACGGGTCCCCCATCACCACCCGCTCCGCCCGCCGCAGCTCCCCCGCCAGCCCGCCGACGGTCTGGAACGGCGCCGACGCCCCGCCCCGCGCCTCCTCCCACCGCACCTCGTGCCCCTCGTCCCGGGCCAGCTCCGCCATGCGCCGCAGCTGGCCCCGGGTCATCGGGTCGGTGGGGGCCAGCACGACGAGGGTGAGCAGGCCCCGGACGGGCCCGGCGGACGCGGGCGGCGGGCTGTGGCCGTCCTCCGTGGCCGGGCGCCGGGCCGGGGCCGAGAGGCCGTGCGCGTGCGCCCACTCCAGGACGTTCAGGAGCTGGACCGGGCTCTCGACGAAGGCGAGCGTGCGGGTGGGGGGCGGGGTGCCGGGGGAAGCGGGGCCGGCGGTGCCGGCGCGGGGGCTCATCGGCGTACGACCGTTCCGTCGCGTGAGGGTGAGGGGCTGGACGGGCTCGGCCTCACACCGCGACCGGCTCGCCCGCCGCCGCGGCGATCTCCGCCTCGGCCACGACACCGGTGACGCGGCGCAGCTTCTTCATCGGGCCCAGCTCGGAGTCGTAGACCTTCTTCACGCCGTCGCCGAGCGAGGCCTCGATGGTGCGGATGTCGCGGACGAGGCGGGTCAGGCCCTGCGGCTCCACGGAGGCGGCCTGGTCGGACCCCCACATCGCCCGGTCCAGGGTGATGTGGCGCTCGACGAAGGCGGCGCCGAGGGCGACCGCGGCGAGCGTGGTCTGCAGGCCGGTCTCGTGGCCGGAGTAGCCGATCGGGACGTTCGGGAACTCCTTCTCCAGCGTGTTGATCACGCGCAGGTTCAGTTCCTCGGCCTTCGCCGGGTAGGTGGAGGTGGCGTGGCACATGAGGATGTTGTCGGAGCCGAGGACCTCGACCGCGTGCCGGATCTGCTTCGGGGTGGACATGCCGGTGGACAGGATGACCGCGCGGCCGGTGGCGCGCAGGGCGCGCAGCAGCTCGTCGTCGGTCAGGGAGGCGGAGGCCACCTTGTGGGCGGGGACGTCGAACTTCTCCAGGAAGGCGACGGCCTCGGTGTCCCACGGGGAGGCGAACCAGTCGATGCCCTTCTCCTTGCAGTACGCGTCGATCTGGCGGTACTCGTCCTCGCCGAACTCCACGCGGTGGCGGTAGTCGATGTAGGTCATCCGGCCCCAGGGGGTGTCCCGCTCGATGTCCCACTGGTCGCGGGGGGTGCAGATCTCCGGGGTGCGCTTCTGGAACTTGACGGCGTCGCAGCCGGCTTCGGCGGCCACGTCGATGAGCTTGAAGGCGTTCTCCAGCTCACCGTTGTGGTTGATGCCGATCTCACCGCAGATGTAGACGGGCCTGCCGGGGCCGACCTCGCGCGAACCGAAGGTGCGCAGACGGGAGTTGGTGCTCATGAGGGGGTTTCCTTACTGGGGGAGGGAATCGAGGGAGGGGCCGAGGATCCAGCCGGCGATCTCGCGGACGGCGCCGTCGCCGCCGGGGACGGTGGTGACCGCGCGGGCGGCGCCGCGGACGGCGTCGTGGGCGCTCGCGACCGCCACGGGCCAGCCGACGAGGGAGAAGCACGGGAGGTCGTTGACGTCGTTGCCGACGTAGAGGACACGCTCGGGGGCGATGCCCTGCTCCTCGCACCACTGCTTGAGGGCGAGGTCCTTGCGGTCGATGCCGTGCAGCACCGGGAGCTTCAGCTTCCGGGCGCGGGCGGCGACGACCGGGTTCTGCTCCGTGGACAGGATCAGCATGCGCAGGCCGCTCCTGCGCAGCGCCGCGATGCCGAGGCCGTCCCCGCGGTGCACGGAGACGAACTCGCGTCCGTCGGAGTCGATCAGCACCCTGTCGTCGGTCTGGGTGCCGTCGAAGTCGAGCACGACCGCGTCGATGTCCTCGGCGGTGGGCAGGGCACCGCCGGGGGTCCGCGCCGCCGGGCCGGGGCCCGGGGCCGGGGGGCGGTCCGCGTCGAACAGCGGCGCGAGGGCGCGGGCGCGGGCGAGGTCGTGCGGGTCGTCGATCTCCAGTACGCGCGCCGGGTCGGTGCGCACCAGTTCGGTACGGCCGAAGAAGCGGTGCCGGTGGGTGCGGAAGCCCGCGGCGTCCATCGCGTAGGCGGCGCCGGTCTCCAGCAGGTCCTGCGGACGGTCCTGGCGGCGCGGCCGGAAGGACTTGTCGTGGTTGACGCCGTAGCCGCCGGCCACGGCGGCCGGTGCGGTCTGGTCGGCCGGTGCGGTCACGGGGGCCGGTGCGGGGCCGTCGGCCGGTGCGGCGACGGCCACGGCGGCCGCCCCACCCGTACCCCCTGCACCAAACGTTCCAGCGACACCACCGGTCCCGCCGACAACACCCGCGCGGCGGGTCGCCGCGCCCCCCGGGTCACCGGCGCCGGCCGGGCCGGCGGCGTCCGCCGTCTCCCCGGCGTCCCGCCAGAGGAACCCGTGGAAGGGTGCCACGGTCACCGCGGTGTCCGCGCCGCTCTCGGCGACCGCGCGGGCGACCCCGTCGACGTCCTCGCGGGTCAGGAACGGGCTGGTGCACTGCACCAGCAGCACGACGTCCACCCGCGCGCCGTGCAGCGCCTCGTGGGCGTCCATCGCGTGCAGGACGGCCGCCTCGGAGGTGGCCGTGTCCCCCGCGATCGCGGCCGGCCGCAGGACGACCTCGGCGCCGGCCTCGCGCGCCGCCGCCGCGATGGCCGGGTCGTCGGTGGAGACCACGACGTCCGTCACGGACCGCGCCGCCCGGCACGCGTGCACCGCACGCGCCACCAGGGGCACACCGCCCACGGGGGCGAGGTTCTTCGCGGGCACGCCCTTGGAGCCGCCGCGCGCGGGTATCACCGCGAGCACACGGCGTACCGGGGCGACCAGGCCCGCTTCAGGGTGGGACATGACATCTGCTCCTCGAGGTGGGGTCGGGCGGCTCACAGCTCCCCCATCCGCCGGATGACGGGCGCCACGCGCTGCACGCCGTGGCGGTAGGCGCCGCGGGCGGCCCGGCGGACGATCTGCCGGACCGGTCCGGGGCCGCGGTCGGCCGCCGGGGCCCCCGGCAGCGGCGCGCCGTCGGGTCCCAGGTGGTGGCGGGCGAGGAGGCCCGGCAGGTAGCCGGGCGCGGTCCCGGGTGTGTAGTACGGGTCGAGCGGGGGCAGGCCGCCGGGCGCCCGGAGCAGCTCCCCGATGCGCTCGCGGGCCGTGTCGAAGGCGGTGGCGTAGGTGCCGCCGGTGGCGACGCCCTGCCGGGCCACCCAGTCCTCCTCGGGCACCGGGCGGTGTCCGGAGTCGAGCTGGTCCCAGGAGGCGAGGCAGCCGGACCCGGTGAAGTGGTGGTTGCCGAGCGTCTCGCGCACCCCGAGGTCGGTGAGGACGACGGTGGGGATCCGGCGGTGCAGCGCCTCCAGGGCGGCGGTGGAGCTGACCGTCACCAGCAGGTCGGTGCGGTCGAGCACCTCCCCCATGTGCCCGTAGACCAGGCGCAGGTTGGGCGGCAGCGCGGCCCGCTGCGCCAGCTTCTGGTACGGCACCTCCTCGATGTGCGTGGTGTGTTCGCCCGGCCGGGAGCGCAGCTTGAGCAGCACCTCGCGGCCGGGGTGCAGCCGGGCGTGCCGGATCAGCCGCTCCAGCAGGTACGCACGGTCCCGGCGGCTCTCGGGGACGGAGGGCTGCGCGGCGAACACCACCGTGTACGGGTCGTGCGCGCCGCTGTAGGGAGCGCCGCCGAGGAACGGCAGGGCCACCTCGGTGACCGCGGACGCGTCGGCGCCCACGCCTTCGTAGACGGCGCGGAAACGCTCCGCGTCCTGACGGGAGTTGGCGAGCACCAGGTCCGCGCCGTGCCGCAGCAGCAGACCGTCGGCGAGCTTCTCGTAGACGACGCCGACGTACCCGGTGACGACCACGGGCCGCCGGCCGGCGCCGTCCCAGGCCCGCTTCAGTCCGTGCAGCACCGCCTGCACGCCGCCGCCCACGAGGGCGAGCACGAGGACGTCGCAGGGCTCCTCGCCCGCCGCGCCGGGGGTCATGGCGCGCAGGAACTCGACGGCGGTCACCTCGCGGAGCGAGTCCGCGCGGACGCCGACCTCCGTGAGCTGGCGGGCGGTGGGGGTGGCACGGCCCCGCAGGAGGTAGCCGTCGAGCCGGATCCCGGCCCCGGCGGGGGCGACGCGCTGCGCGGTGAGCGCGCCCCATTTCCACCGGGTGTCGGAATCCGCGAGAACGGCGACCCGCAGGGTCTTCGTTGCACTTGCTGGCACGTCGCAGACGCTAGGAAGGCATTTCTAGGTCCCGCCCAACCGGAATGCAACAAACGGTTAACAGCACACCGCCGAATGCGGAACCGGCGCCCGGGACAGGCCGCGGAAAGCCTGGTTCACGGCATCGCCACGTGTCGTTCACTCGCGGTCAAACTCCAGGTAAAGACGGGACCGGGGCCCGCGCCCTAACGTCGCACACGTGGTCAAGCTCTCCGTCATCGTGCCGTTCTACAACGTGCAGCAATACGCACCCGACACCTTGAAGAGTCTGCGTGCGAACGCGCGTGACGACTTCGAATTCGTCCTCGTCGACGACTGTTCACGCGATGAGACCCCGGACATTCTCGCGCGCGCGGAACGGGAACTGCCCGGTGCCGTCCTCGTCCGGCGCGAGGAGAACGGAGGGCTGGCGACCGCACGCAACACCGGGATCGACCGGGCGCGCGGCGAGTACGTGACGTTCCTGGACGGCGACGACTGGCTGGCCCCCGGCTACTACCCGCGGCTGCTCGCCGTGATCGAGGAGCTGGGCTGCGACTTCGTCCGCGCCGACCACGTGCAGTGCACCGGCCGGGCGCGCGGCGTCCACCGGGTGCCGCACGGCCGGCGCGGAGTGGTGCTCGACCCGCGGGCGGCGATCCTGCCCGCCGACCGCTCCACCTCGGTGGACTACCCCTACGCGTGGGCGGGCGTCTACCACCGCAGGCTGCTGGAGCGGGGGCTGCTGCACTTCACCGACGGGCTGCGCACGGCCGAGGACCGGCCGTGGATCTGGAAGCTGCACCGGGAGGCGGAGTCCTTCGCCGTGACCGGTCTGCTGGGGGTCCACTACCGGCGGGGGGTGGCCTCCTCGCTCACCCAGATCGGCGATGTGCGCCAACTGGACTTCATCCGCGCGTTCGACCAGGTCGTCGAGGAGACGGCCCGGGACCGGGAGGCGGCCCTGCTGCTGCCCAAGGCGGTCCGTACGTACTGCGCGATCATCGCCCACCATCTGGGCTCCATCGAAAGGTTCGAACCGGCGGTGGCACGGAAACTGAAGTCGCTCAGCGCGCGCGCCCTGCGCCGCATGCCGCAGGGCGTCCTGGACGAGGCGCTGGACTCCATGGACGTCCAGCGCGCCACCCGGCTGCGCCGGCTGCGCCGCCGCCCCGCCGGCACGGGGGCCGCCGCGTGACCACCCGGATCTTCCTCGCGTCGACGCTGTACGGCACCGCCACCCTCGCCGCCGCCCTCGACGCCGACTGCTTCGGCCCCGCCGACCGCCGCGTCCTGGTGGTCTGCAACAACACGGCGACGCCGGAGACCACCCCCCCGGTGGACGAGCTGCCCGGCTTCGAACGGCTGCGGGAACGGTTCGACGACGTGGTGTCGTGGAACGAGGCCATCTCCCCCTTCCACCCCGGCGGCTGGGCCCCGCGCCCGGACGACGTGCCGCTGTGGGAACGGCACCTGAGACTGCTGTGGGACCTGGGCGAGGACGCCGTCGAACTGGCCGTCGAGTCGATCCAGGTCAACCCCGCGCTCGCCGTCTGCCAGATCTTCACCGGCGCGCCCGTCACCGTCTACGCCGACGGCCTGATGAGCTACGGGCCCACCCGCAGCAAGATCGACCCGCTGGTGGGCACCCGCATCGACCGCCTGCTCCACCTCGATCTGGTGCCCGGCCTGCGGCCGGTGCTGCTC
The DNA here is from genome assembly GCF_040703815.1 of Streptomyces sp. NPDC006743. NCBI lineage: Bacteria > Bacillati > Actinomycetota > Actinomycetes > Kitasatosporales > Streptomycetaceae > Streptomyces > Streptomyces sp. NPDC006743. The sequence goes on from NZ_JBEYJA010000003.1 coordinate 116,730, forward strand.
ACCGAGTTCGGGGTGGCGCCGCAGATCGTCCCCACGGACGCCTTCCTCAAGGTGCTGGCCGAACTCGCGGACACGGGCGAGGCGTTGCCGGACCTGCCCGCCGAACCCGCCCTGCTGCTCGGCCAGTACCTGAGCGCGCTGGACATCCTCACCGCCGAGGAGGAGGAGGCACTGCACGTGCGGATGCTGCGCGGCGCCGTCGCGCTCGGCCACACCCGCGTCGTCTTCAAACCCCACCCCTCGGCGCCCGCCCGCTGGTCGCGCGCGCTGGAGCGGGAGGCCGGGAAGCTGGGCGCCGACCTCACCGTGCTGGCCACGCCCGTCCTCGCCGAGGTGCTGTACCAGCGGATACGCCCCGTCCTGGTCGTCGGCTGCTTCTCCACCGCGCTGCTCACCGCCTCGGCGCTGTACGGGCTCCCGGTCGCCCGTACCGGCACCGGCACCCTGCTGGAGCGGCTGACGCCGTACGAGAACAGCAACCGTGTCCCCGTGACGATCGTCGACGCGCTGCTGCCGGACCTGGCGGTCCTGGCCGGCGGGGCCCCGGTGACCGCGGAGCAGGGGCGGGACACCGTCCGCGACTCTCCCGCCGCCCACGGCGGGGACACGGCCGCCGAAGCGCTGGGCGAGCTGGTGCGGGCCGTCTCCTTCGCGATGCAGCCGAAGATCTACCCGGGTCTGCGCCCGGCCGCCGAGCGGTACCTCGCCGCGCACCTCGACACGCACGCCCGGCGCTACTTCAAGCGCCGCCGGCTGACCGCGCTGGCGCTGCCCGGCGGTGTCCCGCAGCAACTCGCCTTCATACCGCGCAACGCGACGGTACGACGGGTGGCCCGCCGCGCCCGCTCACTGGGCCGGGCGGTGGGCCGCTGACGCACCGGGCACCGCCGCCGGACGCCGGCCGGGCTTCTGGGCACAAAGGCGACCACCTACAAATCCACGCCAGTACTAGACAAGCAGGGCCAGGAAATCAAGGTCACGGATGAACCGATCCTGACTGACGAGGAATTCGAAAACGTACAAGCAGCGCTAGCCACCCGGGCGAAGAACAAGCGTCACCACGAGAAGAATCGCCGCCCCACCAGATTCCTTGGCGTCATGAAGCAGTGTGGCCGGAGCCGACATACCGCCAGGCCGATTCGGTGACCACGTCCGGGCCATCCATGGGGATAGCGCCCGGCGATGATCGGTCCGTTCCTCGCGCAGTGCGCCGTACGTTGTGGAGTAACGGCGTGATTTGGTGAGGATATGGCCCCGGTAGCCGAGGCTGTGAGCCCACGAGCGGAGCCGGAGGTGTCCAGCTCGGGCAGGCCGCCCAGACGCCAGCAGACGTCCATCAGGGCCCGTACGTGAGGCGTGACCACGGCCGCGCGGATGTCGTCCGGGCTGGTGACGCGGTAGTCCAGTCCGGCGCCGGTCTCGGCGTTCCCTTGGAGACGTACTTGGCGACATAGGCGGCGACCGCGTCATCGGTGGGCCCCTCGTCGTCGGCGAAGGCCCGGATCGGCCGCACGTCCAACTGCCCACCGAACAGAAGGACTCGGTGCCGTAGGCGCCGGATTCCGGGACGCGGACGTTCGCCGCTGCGGCAGCCGCGTGCACGGCGTCAGTGAGGAGTTCGGCCGTGGCCCAGTCCGGGCACGAATCGCCGGCACCGGCCGGACCGTCCAGGCGCACCACCCCATGGAAGTGGAGGGCCGCCCGCTTCTGGTACTCGGCAACCTTGGCGAAGGACACCACCAAGTGATCACGCAGCTTCGAGCGCGGTATGCCTACGGCCGAGGCAAGCTCGAACAGGCCACGCCACGCCAGCACCGACACAGCCGCACCGCACGACGCAAACCCTCTGTGGCTGGGGCCGCCAGTCTCCGAGGATTGTAGGCAGCCACCATGGGGCGAGCCTCGAAGAACAGGGGGCCGATCGGGCTATTGCGGGCAGGTACCAAAGACTGCCCGATCCGCTGGCGAGCGTAAGGCCCCCTGTTCACTCGCCCCATGGCAGCTCCAGCCCAAAATCCTCTACGGCCGGCGGCGTGCCAAGAACTGCGTCACTACAGGGCGAAACTCCGACTCGCAGCTGGGTTTGCAGGAATCGGTAGGGGTTAATTCAGACTGTTCTCAATGGCCTCGAAGATGCCTGAGTCGGTTTCCTTCTGCCAGTCCGGCAGGTCGGGCCAATCGGCTACGTACCCCGGCTTCGGGTCATTGAAGTGCTTGAACATCTGCGCCGTCCAACACGTCGCGACGAACCGTCCCTTCTGCTCGCGCGACAGGCGGGAGGCATGCCCGGCGCTCAGTTTGAGGAAATGGCGAACCTGCTCATACACGGCGCCCGCAGCCTCACGCTCCCATTCAGGCGTCTCTTCCCACGGAGTTACGTAGCTCGGCTTGGGCTCACCAGGGAAGTGCTTCCTCACTCCAGCGATCCACGCCTCACGAAAGACTCGCGCGCCCTCGGTCGTCATGCCATCCCCTCTCGTGATGCCGTCAGGCTGCCGATCTCGGCCTTCAACTCGGTGATACGCCGGTCACGTCCCAAGGTGCCCAGCTCGGAAGTCAGGGAATGGAGTCTACGGGCGACGTAACCGGACCCGGAGGCCCGCGCCAGCCGCAGGGCTTCGAGCCCGTACTGCATGACCTGCTCCAAGTCATTCCGCTTGGCGCCGATCGTCGCCAGGTCGACAAGTACCGCTCCCCGACGTCGGAAAGAGTGGCCAGTGGCCAGAGGGGCGAGCGTCAGCGCATCCTTCAACGAGGTCTCGGCCAGGCCGAGTCGGTTGAGTTGCAGGTACCGGGCGCCTCGCTCCTCCGCCAAGCGCGAGCCATCGAAGCGCAGCCATCCGCCGTTCGACACCTGGCCGCTCAGGCTGGCCACCTTCTCGGCCTCGTCCAAAGCCTCCTCGCAGGCGTCGAAGTCGCCGAGCCAGGCGAACGCCTCAGCCTGCACGGCTGCGGCCCAGTGCTTGGTCGCAAGGCTGCTGTCTCCACGCAGGGCGACACGGCGCGCGGCCCCAAGTGTGTCCGCAGCACGCTTGTAACGACGCTCGGAGAGGTCTGCGTAGGCGCTCCGGATGAGGGCGCACGCCCAAAGATCGTAGGCGCCGGCCTCCTTGCTCGCGCTGGCCGCAAGCGAGTACGAGGCAGCGGCATCGTGGTACCGGTTGGCGTCGAAGGCCAGCTCGCCCGCCAGCTGGAACAGGTCGCCAGCGGCGAAACAGAGCGTCCCTGTCTGGGCCCGCCCATCGCGCAGCGCATCGTTCAAGGCAGTGAGCTGAGACTGCACTACCGGGTACACCGCGTGTTTCGCGCGGGCGAGTTGGTAGACCTGCCACAGATGACCGTTCATGCGCCCGAAGTCGTCGCCGCTGTCCTCCAGGGCCTCCGCCTCGCCCGCAGGTATGGCAGCGACCGCGCCGGACACCGCCATGAGGCCCAGAAACTCGCGTCGGATCATCTCGTCTGGGTCCCCTGGGCTGTGGTGGGCACTCGACGCCGACCGTACGGGCTTCGGCTGCACCTCGGCTGAAGTAAGCAACGCATCGAGTTCGTCAAGGTCCATCTGTAACACCTCGGCGACCTTGGCCCGCTGAGGAGGCTGGGGCTTGGATTTACCCGTCTCCCATCGGCCTACGGTGCGCCGGTCGACGCCTACCGCGAAGGCAAACCCTTCTTGGGTGAGGCCCCGAGCCCTACGCCTGTCGGCGATGCTCATGCAGGCCCCCTTCCCGGGTTCTCGCCGTGCCCAACATGCCGCCTGCCCCATGTCCCAGAGATGTCCCAACACTGGCCCATGAACGCCGTGGTCCGCACGCCATTCACGCGGAACGCTGGTCTCCATCCGGTGAAACCGCCGTCAGCCAGCGAGGGACACGCCGTGAAGACCGAGACGAGCAGATTCGAAGTGACAGCGCCGACCGAGGGCGGCGTACCGATCGACATCGAGCTGATCCAAGACAGCACCGACGTCGCCCTCTCGGCGAGACTCGGCACCTCGACCCGCGCCGACATCGACGCCAAGACACCGGCCTTGATCGGACACCTGCAATTGCTCCTCGGTGAGGAACTGGGCGCCGACGACGAGCTGGTCATGCAGCAATTCCGCAAGGCGTACTCGCTGCTCGACCTGAAGAACCGCCCCAGCGCGGAGGCCCCGACCTTCACGGCCTACTTCTTCATGCGCGAGGTCGCCGACCTGACGCGCCGACTGCTGTGGATCTACACCCAGAGGAGCGGGACGGGTGCAGCGTGAGCCCCAAGGCGCAGCAGGTGATTTACGTGATCGCCCTGCTCGGACTCATGGTCGCTCTCGCGGTCGGAATCCTCGCCGGTCCAGAGGGAAGCACAAGCGTCCGCTCGGCTGGTGCCAGTGGCTTCTCCAAGGGCTCCTGATCGCAGCGTCCGTGTCGATCCCGGCGGCCTACTGGCAACTCACCACCTGAACGTCCGTCCCCGAGGTGACGCCCCGGTCGTTCCCCCACGGCCACACCCTCGGGGGCGGAGCCAAGCGCCCACCCCGGCCAGGAACAGGAAGGCCGGGCCGGGGTGGGTCGGCAAGTGCACTACGGCGCGGAGACCGCATCTCCGCAACGTGCACCAGGAAGGACTACCCGATGAACGGCAACCTCTACACCCTGTCGGTGGACGGCGTCGAGACCACGAACTTCTGCGGAGGCCCCTGCACCGAGGGCTGCGTCGGCTTCGCCGCGATCCCCGGCGCCGCCGACTCGTACGTGGTCCGCGACTCCAAGCCCGAGGGCGCCGGCAAGGAACTGCGGTTCACCGCGGCCGAGCTCGACGACTTCGCCCTCGGCTGGGTGAAGAACCGCGGCCTCACCGCCTGACCCTGCTACACCTCTCATCCCCGGCGGGTCGTCCTACGCACACCAGGGCGGCCCGCCCCCCCCTCTCGGAAGGCGCGCATGAGCTGGACAGGACACTTCCACGGCTACGGCCCGTGGGTCGGATCGCCCGACAGCTACCACCGGGAAGGTGACCGGCGGCCTCCGCATCCTGACCCCCCTGCTCCTCCCGCCTCCGACGACGACAAGGTGGCCATCCGCATCCTTCAGCGGTACCGCGAAGTGATGGCCGAGTTCCCGACCTCGAACCTGCCGCCCATGATGTCCGGGCACTGGCTGATGAAGCGGAACCAGGCGGCCCATGAGCGCACCTGGACGGACGCCACAGCGGCTCTCGACTGGATGGTCAAGCACCTCCTTGACAACCCCCCGATGCAGCGCGAGGACGGGCGTCAGGCGTACGCGAGCCTGGACACGAGACGCGAATACGTGCTGGATGTCCTGCCGGTCGGCGTGGACGTGAGCTGGGTGTACTACAACCGGCCGGGCAATATCGTCTCGCTCAATCTGGTGTGCTGCCCGAACCGTCACCACCCCGACCTCACGTGCCCGCTCGCCTAAAGCGAAGTAACGAGCGGCTGACCAAGTTGGCCAAGCGGGCCGGTATCACCCTCTGAGCACCGTCACGGTGATCGGCTGCCGCTTCCGCCTGCTCGGCCTACTGCCCAGAGCCGCGAACGGGGTGACGCCAGGCTCCTTGGGCTCCTCCTGGGGCCTCTCAGGCAAGCCCAGGGCTCCTAGTGCCCGCTGCTGCTCCTGGAGGCTCATGCGGGCGAACAGGGCCACAGCATCGTCAAGGTGGGACATGCCAGCCCCCTACGCGCTTGCCAGAGACAGCTTGACGGCGAACCCCAGGAACAGGGCGCCCGCCGCCGAGGTCGCCCACGCCGACAGGCGCTTGCGGCGGCGGAAGGCGGCGGCCAGCCGGGTGCCGCCGAAGATCAGGGCGCTCAGGTAGAGGCAGCTGGCGAGCTGGGCGAAGACGCCGAGGACGACGAAGGACAGCGCCGGGTAGGCGTAACCCGGGTCGACGAACTGCACGAAGAAGGCGATGAAGAACAGGATCGCCTTCGGGTTGACCAGGCTGACGACGAGGGCCCGCCGGAAGGGCCGCTCGTCGGCGGGGCCGGCCGCGGCGGGCGCGTCCTGCGCGCCGCGCTCGTGCCGGGTGCGCCACATGCCCCAGGCGGCGCGCAGCATGCCGATCGCCAGCCAGGTGAGGTACCCGGCGCCCGCGTACTTCACGATGTCGAAGAGCAGGGCGTTCCCCTTGAGCAGGGAGGCGACGCCGGCGGCCGACAGCGTCATCAGCACGGTGTCCCCGCACCAGACGCCCGCCGCCGCCGAGTACCCGGCCCGGACGCCGCGCCGGGCGGCGACGGACAGCACGTAGAGCGAGTTGGGGCCGGGGAGCAGGACGATGAGGACGAGACCCGCCAGGTAGGTGGGGAGATCTATGACGCCGAACATGGCGGGAGTGTCGCACGGGGGCGCGCCGCTCGGGGAGGTGTTCCGGGTACCGAGACCGGCGGCCGGCCGTCGCCGTTCCCCTCGCCGTCCCGGTCACGGAGAGTGCCCCGGAGAGGCCGGGGGTCGCACCGGCCGCCGCGGGCGGCGGGCAGGCGGGACCGGCCGGCCGCCGGGAGCACTCCCGGCCCGCTCCGCACGCCGCCGGCCGGGAGCGGACGTCCTCCGCCCCCGGTCGCTCCTCCGAGCGCAGGGCCGGCTCAGAAGGCGTCGCTCGGCACGTAGTTCCCCCACACCTCGCGCAGCGCGTTGCACACCTCGCCCACCGTGGCGCGGGCGCGCAGCGCGTCCTTCATCGGGTAGAGAACGTTGTCCTCGCCCTCGGCGGCCTTCTTCAGGGCCGCCAGGGCGGTGTCGACGGCGGCCTGGTCGCGTTCGGCGCGCAGCGTGGCGAGGCGCTGCGCCTGCTGGGCCTCGATGGCGGGGTCGACGCGCAGCGGCTCGTACGGTTCCTCCTCGTCGAGCTGGAAGCGGTTGACGCCCACGACCACCCGCTCGCCGGAGTCGGTCTCCTGCGCGATGCGGTAGGCGCTGCGCTCGATCTCGTTCTTCTGGAAGCCGTGCTCGATCGCGGAGACGGCGCCGCCGAGGTCCTCGACCTTCCGCATCAGTTCCAGGACGGCCGCCTCGACGTCGTCGGTCATCTTCTCCACGACGTAGGAGCCCGCGAAGGGGTCGACGGTCGCGGTCACGTCGGTCTCGTAGGCGAGGACCTGCTGCGTGCGCAGGGCCAGCCGCGCGCTCTTGTCGGTGGGCAGCGCGATCGCCTCGTCGAAGGAGTTCGTGTGCAGCGACTGCGTGCCGCCGAGGACCGCCGCCAGGCCCTGCACGGCGACGCGGACCAGGTTCACCTCCGGCTGCTGGGCGGTGAGCTGGACCCCGGCGGTCTGGGTGTGGAAGCGCAGCATCAGCGACTTGGGGTTCTTCGCGCCGAACTCCTCCTTCATGACCCGGGCCCAGATCCGGCGCGCGGCACGGAACTTGGCGACCTCCTCCAGGATCGTCGTACGGGCGACGAAGAAGAAGGACAGGCGGGGTGCGAAGTCGTCCACGTCCATCCCGGCCGCGACCGCCGTACGCACGTACTCGATGCCGTCCGCGAGCGTGAACGCGATCTCCTGCGCGGGCGAGGCACCCGCCTCCGCCATGTGGTAGCCGGAGATCGAGATCGTGTTCCACTTCGGGATCTCGGCCCTGCAGTACTTGAAGATGTCCGCGATCAGGCGCAGCGAGGGCTTGGGCGGGAAGATGTACGTGCCGCGCGCGATGTACTCCTTGAGCACGTCGTTCTGGATCGTGCCCGTCAGCTTCCCGGCCGGGACGCCCTGCTCCTCGGCCACCAGTTGGTAGAGCAGGAGCAGCAGCGCCGCGGGCGCGTTGATCGTCATCGACGTGGAGACCTGGTCGAGGGGGATCCCGCCGAACAGCACCCGCATGTCGTCGATCGAGTCGATGGCGACACCGACCTTGCCGACCTCACCGTGCGCGATCGGGGCGTCGGAGTCGTGGCCCATCTGCGTCGGCAGGTCGAAGGCGACCGACAGGCCCATCGTGCCGTTCGCGATCAGCTGCTTGTACCGGGCGTTCGACTCCGACGCCGTACCGAAGCCCGCGTACTGCCGCATCGTCCACGGACGCCCCGTGTACATCGAGGGATACACCCCTCGCGTGAACGGAAACTCACCCGGCCGCCCCAGCTTCTGCGCCGGGTCCCAGCCCTCCAGGGCGTCCGGCCCGTACACCGGCTCGATGGGCAGACCGGACTCCGACTCGCGCGCCATGGTGTGTGCCTCCGCGTTCTGTGGTTACTTGCCAGTTACTCGCTGGTACGGCCGACCCTCGCGACGGACTGTAGCGGCGGCCGAGCGCCGGGTGCAGGGGCCCACGCTGGGACCTTGCTCACAGACCTGGCCCGGCTCGTGCCGCGTGCGTTCCGCTTCTGCGGCCGCCGCCGCTCGTGGTGCTGATGCGCTTTCCGCTTCCGTTCCTGTTTCCCACCATGCCCCGTGGTTCGCCGCCGGTCACGGATGGAAAGACTTTCCGTGAGCGCCGGGGCCGCCGCGGAGCCGGGCGCCGCGAGGATCTCTGGGACAGCGGGGGGCCGCATGGGTGTCGGGGGCATGAGGAGGGCGGCCGTCGGCGTGGCCGCGGCCGTGGCGCTGACGGGGGTCTACGGCTGCACGGTGCAGCCGACGGGTACGGGCGCGGCCCGGGGGCCGGGCGGTGCCACGGGCGCGGGCCCGGGTTCCGCTACGGCGTCCGGTTCCGGCTCGGCCGGGCGGCACCGCTCGCCCGTGCACATCGAGGTGCCGGCCGCCCGGCCGGGCGGCGGGAAGGCCGACGGCAAGGCCGGGAGCGGAAGCGCGGGCGGGGGCGGCGGTCCGGGTGGGGGCGCCCGTACCGCCCCGGCCGTTCCGCCCGCCGCCGCCCCCGTGCTGTGGTCGCGCGGCGACAGCGGGCGGGCCGTCCGGGAGCTCCAGGCCCGTCTGCGGCAGATCGGCTGGCTGTCCCAGGGGCCGACGGGGACCTACGGCCCCGCGACGGAGCGGGCGGTCCGGGGCTTCCAGGGCAAGCGCGGTCTGCCGCGCACGGGACGCACCGACACCGTCACCTGGCAGCGGCTGCGCGGGATGACGCACGAGCCGGGCCGGTGGGAGCTGTACCTCATGGGCGGCCAGCCCGCCGGCGCGCCGGACCCGCGCTGTCTGACGGGCCGGGTGCTCTGCATCGACAAGACGACCCGGACCCTGCGCTGGATGATCGACGGGCGGACCGTCTCGACGATGGCGGTGCGGTTCGGTACGGAGGCCACACCCACCCGTGAAGGTGTGTTCCAGGTCTACTGGAAGTCACGTCACCATGTGTCGACGATCTACCACTCGGCGATGCCGTACGCGATGTTCTTCAGCGGCGGACAGGCCGTCCACTACTCCTCGGACTTCGCGGCCCGGGGTTACGCCGGCGGCTCGCACGGCTGTGTCAACGTACGGGACGAGGCGGCGATCGCCCACATGTTCGCGCAGGTGGAGGTGGGCGACAAGGTCGTCGTGCACTGGTGAGGCGGACGCCCGGGCCCTGGAGGCAGTGGGGGCGCGGGCGGGACCGGGGGAACGTGTCCCGCCCGCGCCAGATGCACGAGCCGTAGGTACGGGGGGAACCCCGGCGTCGTGCAAGGGCCGATGACCAGTCGGCTCACTCAGTACTGCGTCGGCGCCGCCAAAAACGTCACACCTAGCCGGAAAAACTTTCTGGTGACTGCGAAAGCGCAGGTCAGAGGTGTGCCGAGGGGCGAGGGGAGGCCGCCTTCGCGGGGGGCGACGGTACGGCGGACGAGCGGGGCAGGACACCCTCGCGCGGACGAGCGCCGTCCGGATGGCCGCTGGGAAGACCGCCGCCGGAGGGGCCACCGTCCGCGTGACCCGCGTCGTCGTCACCGCCCCGGCCGCCGCCCTTGCCGTCGCCGCGCCCCTGGTGGCCGCCCTTGCCGCCCTGGCCGTTCTGGTCCCCCTGGCCGTTCTGGTCCCCCTGGCCGTTCTGGCCGCCGTTGCCGGACCCGCCCTGGCCGGTGCCGTTGCCCTGGCCCGCCCCTTGGCCGCCGGCCGACTTCAGGATGCCCTTGCAGTACGTCCAGACCCGCGAGGAGCCGCCCGCCGCGCCGTCCAGCACGTGCTTGCGGCCGGTGTCCAGCACCTTGCCGTCCCGCAGGTCCCGGCAGGCGGCCGACAGCCGGCCCCAGCGACCGCCCTGGCCGTCCTGGCCGCCCTGCCCGGCCCGGTCCCCGTCGCCGGCGGCCGAGGAGCCGTCCCCGGGAGCGCCGTCGCGGGCGGGCGTCGAGGCGTCACCGGCGGACGAACCGGCCGTGACGCCGGCGCCACCGGGTGCCGGCGACCCGGAGCCGGGGCCGCTCGCTTCCCCGCTCCCGGCGAACGGCGGCGAGGGACGGGCCGACGTGGCCGAGGGGGAGACGGACGCGGCAGGGGCGGGCTCGTCGCCGCCGAACGGGGTCGGCAGCACGCCGGTCGTGGCCGCGGCGGCCACCCCGCCGAGGGCGCCCGCGGCCAGGGTCGCGGACAGGGCCAGGCGGACAGGACGGCCCAGCCGCGGACCGGGGCGCCGGGAACGGACGGGGTTCGTCCGCGACCCGTTCCGGGGCGTGCGCGCGGCGAGCCGGACGAGCCCCGCGTCGGCGGACTGGGCTGCTCCGTACCGGCCCGCGGCCTCGGGCGACGCGGCCACGGCCTGCCCGGCGCGGGCGTCGGCCCGCTCGGCGCGGACCTTGCGGAAGGCGGCGAGCGCGGCCGCCTCGCCGGGCAGTTCGGCCGCGCCGTCGGAAGGAGGGGCGGCGGGCGCGGCGGACAGCGCCCTCAGTACGTCGGCGAGGCGTTGCGCCTGGTCACGGACGGTGACGTCGACGGTGTCCGGTGGCTCTCCGCGGAGCAGGCGCTCCGCGGTGTCGCGGTCCAGCCATCGGTACTGCTCGTCGGCCATCACATGTCCTTCTGCGTCCGGGCGCGCGTATGCGTCACACCGGCGGACGTCACCGCGTGGCCGCGCGGTTCTCGCGGGGGCGACATCGCGCTGAACGCGCCGGCGGATTCCGGATCGTCGCCGAGCAGCTCCGCGAGCCGTTTCAGACCGCGGTGCGCGGCGGTGCGCACGGCGCCCGGCCGCTTGCCGAGCGTCTCGGCGGCGGTCTTGGCGTCCAGACCCACGACCACGCGCAGCACCACGGCCTCGGCCTGGTCCTGGGGCAGTTGCGCGATGAGGGAGAGGGTGCTGCCGGTGGTGAGCGCCTCGATGGCCTCACCGGCGGTGTCGGAGGCGGCGGCCCGGTCGGCCAGTTCCGTTTCGTCGCCGCCGATGGCGGGGCGGCGCCCGCGCATGCGTATGTGGTCCAGGGCGCGGTTGCGGGCTATCCGCGCGGCCCAGCCGCGGAAGCGGTCGGCGTCGCCGCTGAAGCGCTCGAGGTCGCGGGCGATCTGGAGCCAGGCCTCGGAGGCCACGTCCTCGGCGTCCGGTTCGCCGACCAGGGTGCGCAGGTATCCGAGCAGCCGCGGGTGCACGGCGCGGTACACAGTCCGGAACGCGCCCTCGTCCCCGGTCTGCGCGGCAAGCACCGCGGCGGTCAGCTCCGCGTCGTCCCCCAGCACCCCGTGGTTCCTCAGTAGATCGAGCAGGATCGTCGCGGCATCGCGGCCGTCGGACGTGCGGTGATCATGCATCTTCCGCACCCGGCGCGAAAGGCACGTTACGGCCTGAAACCGCCTCTCGTCCATGACCGTACAACGTGCAACCAACCACTCGGGAGCCGAGGTGTGACAGAAAACGCACTCATGGCGCTGAAGGAGATACGGGCCGCCGCGCGGCCCGTGCCGCGCGACGGCCGGGGCCTCTCCTGTGGGGGGTGGCGGCCCCGGCCGTTGCTTCGGTTCCAAGAGTCTCACCTGGGGTTTCGCGCGAATTCCGTGACCAGGGGGCCCAGACGCCTCACGTGTTCTCATCCAGCCGGAAGAGCTCGGCCCAGCACGCAGGACACAACCGGTGAGCAGGGCGCTGGAGGGTGGCGGCCCCGGCCGTCGCTCCGGCCAGGACGACCGTGACGCCGTGGTGCCGCAGGGCCCTCGCTGGCCCGGGTGCCGCCCGGGCTCCCTGCACCCTCCCTTTTCCGCGGGCCCGCGCCCGAGCCGGGCGCCGCCCCGCTCGTTCACTCCGGCTCCGCCGACTCACCCGGCCGCCGCGGCTCGTCCTGCGGCGCACCGGTCGCGGCGAGGCGCTCGGCGAGACGTTTCAGCCCCCGGTACGCGGCCGTGCGCACCGCGCCGGGCCGCTTGCCGAGGACGCGGGCGGCGGCGGGGGCGTCGAGGCCGACGACGACCCGCAGCAGCACGGCCTCCGCCTGGTCGGGCGGCAGGGTGCGCACCAGGCCGAGAGCGCGCGCGGTGGACAGCGATTCCAGCGCCTGCTCGTACGTGTCCAGCGGACCGGCCAGGCCGAGCACGTCCTCCTCGTCCAACGCCGCCGCCCGGGGCCGTACCCGCCGGCGCCGCAGGTGGTCCAGGGCGCGGTGCCGGGCGATGGCCGCCGTCCAGCCGCGGAAGCCCGCCCCGTCGCCGTCGAACCGGGCCAGGTCCCGGGCGATCTCCAGCCAGGCGTCGGACGCCACGTCCTCGGCGTCCTCGCCGACGAGCCCGCGGAGGTAGCCGAGCAGCCCGGGGTGCACGATCCGGTACGCCACCGCGAACGCGTCCTCGTCGCCCTGCTGGGCCCGCGCGACCGCCGCGCCCAGTTCCCCGTCCGACGCGTGCGTGCGACGGGGCTCCCCTCGCTGGCCCAACGCTGTCCTCGTTCGTACCGGGTGCGAGGCGGGCCGCGCCGGACCCGCACCGTGTCACAGGACGGACCGTGCGTGACCGTCCATGGTCATCAGCGCCGGGCCGTACCGAAGTGTCACAGGCCCCGACGCCCTCCGGGTCCGGCGGTCACCCCTGGGCGCGGGCCCGGCGGGACACCACCGCCCGCAGGACCCGGCGCCCCTGCGTCGAGACCTCCCGGGCCTGCCGCAGCCCGGCGGCGCCGTGCCCGGTGAGGAGTTCCAGGACGGTGATCTGACGGCGCAGTTCGGCCGCGACCAGCGGCGACAGGTCCGTGCCCGGGGCGTCGGCCGGCGCGGCGGCCCCGGCGGGGTCGAGGAGCCGGTGGATCCGCAGGGAGGCGGCCGAGCAGAGGCCGGCCCACTCCCGTACGGCGGCGGCGGACCGGGCGGCCGGTGCGGCGTCGAGCATGCGGCGGGCCAGCAGCACCGCCTCGTCCCCGGCGGAGCCGCCGGGGACGGTCGCGCGGAGCGTGCCGCGCGCCCGCTCCAGCCGCGCTCCCCAGTCGCCGCCCTCGTCCGTGAGCGCCCCCCACAGCGGGCGCAGCACCTCGTCGTCGCCGCCGAGCAGCGGAACGCACCGGTCCGAACAAGCCAGACCGCTGGCGGCGAGGCCGCGTTCGTCGGCCCGCGCGATCAGTTCCACCAGGCTCATCCACGCCCCCTCGGCAGACCGCCGACCTCAGTGAAGGCCGCACCGTCCGGTGCTGCGTGCGGCCGCCCCGTAGTGTCACACGGCCGTCACACCCCGTCGAGGGGGAGCGCAGAAGAAAAGATTCCGGCCAAGCCGGTTGCGTGGGCTTCCCTCAGTCCAGGCGGTCCGCCAGGGCCTTGAAGTCCGTCCAGGACAGCGGTGGCCTGCCCGGGTCCCACAGCTTCTGCACGGTCGCCCGCAGCGGCAGGCGGATGCCGGCGGCCACCTGCTCCTGGGACTGGGAGTGCGCCAGGTCGCACCAGACGGCGAAGCTGCCGCCCAGGATCCGGGAGTCGTACCGGGCGGGCACCGCCTCGGTGCCGCGCAGCACCCGCGGGGTCCACTGCTCGTAGATCCGCTGCCCGGTCGGGTAGACGAAGGTCTGCGGCTGGCCGAGGACGTAGTAGAGGAACTCGTCGTTGTAGTTGATCACCGCGCGGCCGGCGGCCAGGTACTCGGCCGGCGGGCGGGCGCCCAGCTCCTTGCCGGTCCAGTAGGCGGCCTCGATGTCCTTGTCCGGCCGCACCGAGGCGTTCCGGAAGAAGCCGTCGTTCCAGGCGCGCGGTGCGCGGCCGCGGCCGCGGACCGTGGCGGCCCGGTCGTTCAGCCAGCCGGTCGTCAGGTCGGCCACGGTGGCGCCGGAACCGTAGGCCCTGCGCGCGGCGGCGGCCAGCTGCGGGTAGGACGCCTCGGGGCTGCGGACGGTCAGCGCCTGGTACTCGTCGCCGCCCAGGTGCCAGTAGCCGCCGGGGAAGACGCCCGCGAACTCGTTCAGGAGGTCGTCGACGATCCGCGCCGCGCCGTCCTTGGAGATGTCGATCGCGCCCCTGGTCGCCACGCCCTGCGCGTTGCGCAGCTGCAGATCGGGGTGGGCGGCGATCACCGCGCCCAGGTGGCCGGGCGAGTCGATCTCGGGCACGACGGTGATGTGCCGGCCGGCGGCGAGGTCGACGATCCGCTTGACCTGCGCCTTGGTCAGGTGGTCGGGGGAGACGATCTCCGGGTGCGTGTCGGACTGGAGGCGGAAGGCCTGGTCGTCGGAGAAGTGCAGGCCCAGCTCGTTGTACTTGAGGTCGCCCAGCTCCCGTATGCGGTCCTCCACCCACTCCGCGGTGAACGGCTTGCGCGCGATGTCCAGCATGAAGCCGCGCCGCGGCTTGGCGGGCGCGTCGTCGACGACGCCCTCGGGGGCCGTGCCGCCCGCGTGCACCTCCTGTTTGAGGGTCCGGGTCCCGTAGAAGACGCCCGCGTCGGAGGGTGCGGTGACGGTGACCCGGCCGCCGCGCACGGTCAGGGAGTACGACTCCGGGTTCGCGCCCCGGCCGCCGCCCAGCGCCAGCCGTACGTCGCCGTCCCGCGCGTCGCCCGCCCGCCCCGCGTAGGTCAGCCCCAGCTCGCCGGCCAGCAGCTTCCCCTCGTCGGCGAGGGACACGTCGCCGACCACCACCCGCCGGCCCGGTGCCGGGCGCCAGCCGGGGCCACGGGCGGCGGTGTGCGAGCGCACGGCGGGAATGGTCTGCGGCGCCCGGGAGAGCGGGTAGGTCCTGGTGGGGCGGGGAGCGGGCGGGGTCGGGGACGCGGAGGCCGTGGCCGGGCTCGCCACGTCCGCCGGTCCGCCGTCGTCGCCGTCCCAGGCCCACACGCCGAGTCCGGCGCCCAGACCGACCGTGGCGGCGAACACCCCGCCGACCAGTAACCATCCGTGCCGCGGTGTGCGCGCCGGGGCACGGCGCCGCCTGTGCTGACTCACACGGCCAACCTACGGCCTCGTCCCGCGCCGGATGTCCAGGAGCCGTTCCCGGACTCTCCCGTCCGGGTGAAATCCGGGCACCGACCGGACACGCCGGGAACGCTCCCGGTAACGTGGCGGCACAGTTCGCACCCTCCCCTGCCGACTCATCCGGAACGCCCGTCAGCGGCGCGCCGGTTTCCCACGCCGAGGACCCACGCTGCCCGCGCAGAACCTGGAGCACTTCAACACCGTCCCGCCTGACGAGGCCCGCCGCATCCTCCTGGCCTGCCTGCGCAGTCCGCGCTGGGCCCGGCGCGTCGCCGCCCACCGCCCCTACCCGGACCTGTCCGCCCTGCTGGCGGCGGCGGACGAGGCGGTGTACGACCTGGCGGCGGCCGAGCTGGCGGAGGCGGTGGCGGCGGAGCCCCTGCCCGTGCTGCCCGAGGACATATACCTGGCCGCCTCCACGGCCCTGAGCGCCGCGTACGCCGCCTACGAGGCGCGATTCGGACACACGTTCGTCATCTGCCTCGGCACCGTCTCCCCCGCCGAGACCCTCGACCACCTCCTGGCGGCGATCCGGTCACGATTGACGAACGATCCGGAGGACGAGCGGGTGGTGACGGCGGAGGAGCTGCGCCGCCTGGCACGGGACCGGCTGCTGCGGGCCGCCCGGGGCCGCGACCTCGCGACCAGCCCCGACGCGCCCGCGATCGGCGCGTGAGCGGCCGCACCCGCCCGGCACCCGCCCGGCGCTCACCCGTACGTGCCCCTTTGAGTGCCACTTCGATCACACCGGCAGGCCCGCTGTCAGCACCGCTCGCACACGTCGCTACGATGCTGGGGGCCGGTGGACCGTACCCGGCCGGGCCCGACCGACAGTGAAGCCGGCGCGGCCCTAGTCCCCGCTCCCGGAGGGTTCTTCCGTGCCGGCTGGAACGCTGTACCGCGGCCGGGAAGGAATGTGGTCCTGGGTGGCTCACCGAGTCACCGGCGTCCTCATCTTCTTCTTCCTGTTCGTTCATGTGCTGGACACCGCGCTCGTCCGCGTGTCTCCCGAGGACTACGACAAGGTCGTGTCCACGTACAAGACCCCCATCGTCGCGTGCCTGGAGTACGGCCTCGTCGCCGCCATCCTCTTCCACGCGCTCAACGGTCTCCGTGTCATCGCCGTCGACTTCTGGGCCAAGGGCGCCCGCTACCAGAAGCAGATGCTCTGGACGGTGGTCATCGCCTGGTTCGTGCTCATGATCGGGGCGATCTACCCCGTCCTGGGCCACGCCGCTCGAGTCGTCTTCGGGAGCTGACGCCGCATGTCCACCACTGAAACCACCGCTTCCGGCATCGGCCCGGTCGAGGGTGCCTCCTACAACGTCGACAACCCGGCGCCGCTCATCGAGGCCCCGCGCAAGCGCACCAAGAAGACGCCCCGGTCGACCCGGGGCAACTTCGAGATGTACGGCTGGCTGTTCATGCGCCTGTCCGGCGTCGTGCTGGTCGTCCTCGTCATCGGCCACCTGCTCATCCAGCTCGTCCTGGACGGCGGTGTCTCCAAGGTCGGCTTCGCCTTCGTCGCGGGCCGCTGGGCCTCGCCCTGGTGGCAGGTCTGGGACCTGCTGATGCTGTGGCTGGCCATGCTGCACGGCTGCAACGGCCTGCGTACCGTCATCAACGACTACGCGGAGCGTGCTAACACGCGGCTGTGGCTGAAGGGCCTGCTCTACACCGCCACGGTGTGGACCATCCTGCTGGGCACGCTGGTGATCTTCACCTTCGACCCGAACATCCGCTAGGCACGGGGCTGAGGTAATCCACTCATGAAGATCCACAAGTACGACACCGTCATCGTCGGCGCCGGCGGCGCCGGTATGCGCGCCGCCATCGAGTCGACCAAGCGCAGCCGCACCGCCGTGCTGACCAAGCTCTACCCCACCCGCTCCCACACGGGCGCCGCGCAGGGCGGCATGGCCGCCGCGCTGGCCAACGTGGAGGAGGACAACTGGGAGTGGCACACCTTCGACACGGTCAAGGGCGGTGACTACCTGGTCGACCAGGACGCCGCCGAGATCCTGGCGAAGGAGGCCATCGACTCGGTCCTCGACCTGGAGAAGATGGGCCTGCCGTTCAACCGGACGCCGGACGGCACGATCGACCAGCGCCGCTTCGGCGGGCACTCCCGCAACCACGGCGAGGCCCCGGTCCGCCGCTCCTGCTACGCGGCCGACCGCACCGGCCACATGATCCTCCAGACGCTGTACCAGAACTGCGTCAAGGAGGGCGTGGAGTTCTTCAACGAGTTCTACGTCCTGGACCAGCTGATCACCGAGGTCGACGGCGTCAGGAAGTCGGCCGGTGTGGTGGCGTACGAGCTGGCGACCGGCGAGATCCACGTCTTCCAGGCGAAGTCCGTGATCTACGCCTCCGGCGGCACCGGCAAGTTCTTCAAGGTGACCTCCAACGCGCACACCCTGACCGGTGACGGCCAGGCCGCCGTGTACCGGCGCGGGCTGCCGCTGGAGGACATGGAGTTCTTCCAGTTCCACCCGACCGGCATCTGGCGCATGGGCATCCTGCTCACCGAGGGCGCCCGCGGTGAGGGCGGCATCCTGCGCAACAAGGACGGCGAGCGCTTCATGGAGAAGTACGCGCCCGTCATGAAGGACCTCGCCTCCCGCGACGTCGTCTCCCGCTCCATCTACACCGAGATCCGTGAGGGCCGCGGCTGCGGTCCCGAGGGCGACCACGTCTACCTCGACCTCACGCACCTCCCGCCGGAGCAGCTGGACGCCAAGCTGCCCGACATCACCGAGTTCGCGCGGACCTACCTGGGCATCGAGCCGTACACGGACCCGATCCCGATCCAGCCGACCGCGCACTACGCGATGGGCGGCATCCCGACCAACGTCGAGGGTGAGGTCCTGGCGGACAACACCACCGTCGTCCCGGGCCTGTACGCGGCCGGCGAGGTCGCCTGCGTCTCCGTGCACGGCGCCAACCGGCTGGGCACCAACTCGCTGCTGGACATCAACGTCTTCGGCCGCCGCGCGGGCATCGCCGCCGCGGAGTACGCGCAGAAGGCGGACTTCGTCGAGCTGCCGGAGAACCCGGAGAGCCTCGTCGTCGAGCAGATCGAGCGGCTGCGCTCCTCCACGGGCACCGAGCGGGTGGCCACCCTCCGCCGCGAGCTGCAGGAGACCATGGACGCCAACGTCATGGTCTTCCGCACCGAGCAGACGATCAAGACGGCGGTCGAGAAGATCGCCGAGCTGCGCGAGCGCTACAAGAACGTGGCGATCCAGGACAAGGGCAAGCGGTTCAACACCGACCTCCTGGAGGCCATCGAGCTGGGCAACCTGCTGGACCTGGCCGAGGTCATGGCGGTCTCCGCCCTGGCCCGCAAGGAGTCCCGCGGCGGTCACTACCGCGAGGACTACCCGAACCGCGACGACGTCAACTTCATGCGCCACACCATGGCGTACCGCGAGGTCGGCGCCGACGGGTCCGAATCCATCCGTCTCGACTACAAGCCGGTCGTCCAGACCCGCTACCAGCCGATGGAGCGTAAGTACTGATGGCAACCCCTGTTCTGGACAAGGCGGACGCGGCCGGGCAGCCCGAGCCGGGATTCGCCGACTCCCCCTACATCACCGTCACCCTGCGGGTCCGCCGGTTCAACCCGGAGGTCTCGGCGGAGTCCACCTGGGAAGACTTCCAGCTGGAGATGGACCCCAAGGAGCGTGTCCTCGACGCGCTGCACAAGATCAAGTGGGACCACGACGGCACGCTCACCTTCCGCCGCTCCTGCGCCCACGGCATCTGCGGCTCGGACGCGATGCGGATCAACGGCAAGAACCGCCTCGCCTGCAAGACGCTGATCAAGGACATCAACCCCGAGAAGCCGATCACGGTGGAGCCCATCAAGGGCCTCACGGTGCTCAAGGACCTCGTGGTCGACATGGACCCGTTCTTCCAGGCGTACCGGGACGTGATGCCCTTCCTGATCACGAAGGACACCAACGAGCCCACGCGTGAGCGGCTGCAGTCGGCCGAGGACCGGGCGCGCTTCGACGACACGACGAAGTGCATCCTGTGCGCGGCCTGCACCTCCTCCTGCCCGGTGTTCTGGAACGACGGCCAGTACTTCGGTCCGGCCGCCATCGTGAACGCCCACCGCTTCATCTTCGACAGCCGTGACGAGGCGGGCGAGCAGCGCCTGGAGATCCTCAACGACAAGGACGGCGTGTGGCGCTGCCGCACCACCTTCAACTGCACCGATGCCTGCCCCCGCGGCATCGAGGTGACGAAGGCGATCGCGGAGGTCAAGCGGGCGCTGATCACCCGCCGCTTCTGAGGCCGTAGCCTTCCGGCACGTCCGGCCGAGGCCCTGTCCCCCTGGGGGCGGGGCCTTCGGCGTTCCTGCGCCGGGCGGGTGACCTGACGGCCCCGTGCGCGGGGTGTGCGCGAGGACGCGCGGCGGGGCCGTACCTAACCTGATCGCATGTCAGATGACGAGTCGTACGAGCTGCTCGGGTTCGACAACGTGCTGCTGGCCGTGGGCGATCTCGGCGAGGCCGTGGGGTTCTACGAGCGGGCCGGGTTCGCGGTGGCGTTCCGGCTGGACGAGGCGGGGATCGCGGGGCTGAAGGTGGGCGGTGAGACACCGGGGATCCTGCTGCGCGAGGAGGAGGCGCTCGGGCACCGGCCGCCGCCCTGGCACACGCCGCGGCTGTGGCTGGAGGTCCCCGACGCGCGGGCGGCGGCCCGGGCGCTGTCCGCGGCCGGGATCGAGCCCCTGGACGAGCCCGCCGCGCAGGCCACCGGCTGGACCGTGGAGGTCGCCGACCCCTGGGGCAACGTCCTGGGCTTCACCGACTACACCAAACGCCCCGGACTGGGCCGCCGCCCCTGAACGGCCGCCCGCCCGGGCCGCCGCCGGGCCACTGACTAGGCTCTGTCCGTGCCCGAGAAGAAGAGCCCCGACAGCAACACGAGCGACGGCGACGGCCCGCCCCCGGCGCCGGCCGCTCCGGCCCCCGCCGCCCCGGCCCCCAGCAAGTCCGAGCAGACCCGCGCCCTCATCCTGGAGACGGCGATGCGGCTGTTCCAGGAGCGCGGCTACGACAGGACGACCATGCGGGCCATCGCCCAGGAGGCCGGGGTCTCCGTCGGCAACGCGTACTACTACTTCGCGGGCAAGGAGCACCTGATCCAGGGCTTCTACGACCGGATCGCCGCCGAGCACCAGGAGGCCGTGCGCGGTGTCCTGGCCCGGGAGAGCGATCTGGAGGCGCGGCTGGCGGGCGTGCTGAAGACCTGGCTCGACATCGCCACGCCGTACCACGAGTTCGCCGTCCAGTTCTTCAAGAACGCGGCCGATCCCGACAGTCCGCTCAGCCCCTTCTCGCCCGAGTCGGAGCACGCGCGCGTGGAGGCCGTCAGCGTCCACCGGCAGGTGCTGTACGGGGCGCGGACCAAGGTTCCGGCCGAGCTGCGCGAGGCGCTGCCCGAGCTGATGTGGCTGGCCCAGATGGGGCTCGTCCTGTACTGGGTGTTCGACCGCACGCCGGGGCGTGAGCGCAGCTACCGACTCGCCGAGCGGGGGGCGCGGCTCACCGCGCGAGGGGTGTCGCTGGCCCGGTTCCGGGTGCTGCGTCCGCTGGTGCACGAGGTGCACGAGCTGTTCACGGACTTCCTGCCGGGGATGACGAAGGCGCTGCCGGATCCGGCGGGCCGGGGCCGCAAGAAGGCGTGAGGGCCCGGCCCGGCGCGCCGTCACGGGCGCCGGGCCCCCCTTCTGTCCGCAGCTGTGAGGCGTGCGGGGCCGGGGTTCAGATCCAGTTGAGCTTCCACAGCCGGAAGACACCGGTGCCGTCCGACAGGTACTGGCCGCCGCCGACGTCCTCGGTGGAGACGACGTACTCCTTCTGCTGCCACAGCGGGACCAGCGGCACGTCGGCGGCCACCTTCTCCTGGAGGGCGCGGAAGTCCGCCGCCGCCCGGCTGCGGTCGGTGTACCGCTGGCTGTCGGAGACGAGTTCGTCGACGGCCTTGTTGCTGTAGCCGGTGTTCATGCTGCTGCCGGTGCCGACGAGCGGGCCGCCGAAGGTGTCGGGGTCCGGGTAGTCGGCGACCCAGCCCACCGCCCAGGCGTCGATCTTGCCTGCCGTGTACCGCTTCTGGAAGTCGGTCCACTCGTAACCCTTGACGTCGACCTTGAACAGGCCGCTCGCCTCCAGCTGCCGCTTGATCTCGGCGGCCTCCTCGGCACCCTGGCCGCGGCCCTCGCCGTACCCGTAGGTGAACCGCACGGGGGTCGGCACCCCCGCGTCGGTCAGCAGCTGGCGGGCCTTCTTGACGCTCTGGGCCGGGTAGGCGTCGAAGAAGGACGTGGTGTGTCCGGTG
Source organism: Streptomyces sp. NPDC006743 (assembly GCF_040703815.1). Classification (NCBI taxonomy): domain Bacteria; kingdom Bacillati; phylum Actinomycetota; class Actinomycetes; order Kitasatosporales; family Streptomycetaceae; genus Streptomyces; species Streptomyces sp. NPDC006743. The sequence continues at coordinate 138,314 of NZ_JBEYJA010000003.1, forward strand.
ATGCCGGCCGGGACCAGGGAGTACAGCGCGTCCACCGTGCCGTCGTAGACGGAGGTGACCAGCTGCTCGCGGTTGATCAGCCAGGCGAGGGCGCGGCGGACCCGGACGTCGTGCAGCGGCGAGGAGGCGTGCGTGTTGAGGTACAGGTTGCGGGTCTCGGCGCTGTCGGACTCCGACACACGCTGGGTCGGGTCGCTCGGGTTGAGCCCGGCGAGCACCTTCGGCGTCAGCGTGCGGGTGGCGACGTCGACCTGCTTGTCCTGCCAGGCCTTGTCGAGCGCGCTGCCCTCGGTGAAGTAGCGCACCTCCACGGGCCGTCCGGTGCCGCCGACGGCGCCCTTGTAGGAGCCGTTGGGCTTCAGCTCGGCGCTCTTGTCCTTGGAGTACCCGGTCAGGCGGTACGGCCCGGTGCCGTCGGCCTCGGTGCCGGTGCGCAGCGAGTCCAGCGCGTAGCGGGTGTGGTCGACGATGGAACCGGCGCCGGTGGCGACCTTCAGCGGGAAGGTGGTGTCGGGCGTGGAGAGGTGGAAGGTGACGGTCATGCCCTCGGCGTCCACCGAGCCGAGGGTGGAGAACAGGGCCGACGGGCCGACCTGGGCGTTGATCTTCTTGACCCGGTCGAAGGAGTACTTGACGTCCTCGGCGGTCATCGTCCGGCCGCTCGGGAACTTGAGGCCCTCGCGCACCGTGCAGCGGTAGGTGCGCAGCCCGCTGCCGACGAAGCCGCAGTTCTTGGCCGCGTCGGGCACGGGCTGGGTGCCGTCGGGCTCGAAGGTGAGCAGCGACTGGAAGACGTTGCTGTACAGCGCCCAGGAACCGGCGTCGTAGGCACCCGCGGGGTCCAGCGAGGTGACGGCGTCCGTGGTGCCCAGGGTGATCGTCTTGTTCTTGTCGCCCTGCGACGGCAGGAGTTGCCAGCCGCCCACGCCGACCACCGCCAGAACCAGCAGCGTCAGCAGAATCCGCATGCGAACCGACCGCATCGGTGATGCCCTCCCCAGGCCCTTCCACGAGCCGCTGTGCATATGCCACACCCCTAGGGGCCGCGCACACATAATCACAGGTTGTTCACCTGGGGGAAGAGGATCCCGGAGTGGATGAAAAGACGTTATGAAGAAGTGTTTTCTGTTTGTTTCACAGGATGTCCTCAGCTGCCCCCCAGGGAGACGATGAGTGCACCTTTCACCCCTTTTGAGCGCCTTTTCGGTGAGGGGCAGTGATACGTCCCACACCCCCGGCGGACGCCCGGGAGGGGCGTGCGGACCGGACGTCCCGTCAGCGCGCCGGAGCGCCGGGAGCGTTATGACGTCCGGCGCAGTGCACGCAGTCCGCGCAACCCGAGGCCCCCGATGACCGTCCCCAATACGAAGGAGACGACCGCCAGCGTCAGGTGCACCCAGAAGTACGCCGTCGGATGACCGTCGTCGAACGCGAGCCCGCTGCTGTCCTTGACGAGATTCTTGACGAAAGTGACCCAGATGACCCAGCTCCACACCCCGAAGGCGAGCAGGAACCAGGAGACGGGGCGGCTGAGCTTCATACCTTCAGTATCGCTGGCGGACATCCGGCTCCGTGGCCGGGGTCGGGCCGGAAGCCGGACCCGGGACCGGGCTCCCGCGGGGCCGGCAGGTACGTTTCCGACCGTGCCCGCAGCCTTCAGGACCACCCGCCGCTCCCTCCTGGTCACTTCCGCCGCCCTGCTGTCCGTCTCCCTGACCGCGCCGGCCGCCCTCGCCGCGCCCACGGCCCCGAAGAACCCCTCCGCCACGCCCCCGGCCCACATGTCCGGCGTGGGCGGCGCCCGGCTCGGCCTGCCCGGGACGCAGGTCAGCCTGGGCCCCGGGGCGCCCGTCCTGCCCAAGGACCTCAGCGGGCGCTCCTGGATCGTCGCCGACGCCGAGTCCGGCCAGGTGCTCGCCTCCCACAACGCGCACTGGCGGCTGCCCCCGGCCAGCACCATGAAGATGCTGTTCGCCGACACCGTGCTGCCCAAGTTCCCGAAGACGCAGACACACAAGGTCGCCCCGAGCGACCTGGCCGGGATGGGCGAGGGGTCCAGCCTGGTCGGGATCAAGGAGAACGAGACCTACACCGTCCACGACCTGTGGCTCGGCGTCTTCCTGCGGTCCGGCAACGACGCCGTGCACGTGCTGTCCGCCATGAACAACGGCGTCGCCCGGACCGTCCAGGACATGAACGCCCACGCCCAGGAGCTGCAGGCCCTCGACACCCACGTCGTGAGCCCGGACGGCTACGACGCGCCGGGCCAGGTCTCCTCGGCCTACGACCTCACCCTGTTCGCCCGCTCCGGACTGCAGAAGAAGGACTTCCGGGAGTACTGCTCGACCGTGCGGGCCCAGTTCCCCGGCGAGACGAAGAAGGACAAGAAGGGCAAGTCCTCCCGGCCCTCCTTCGAGATCCAGAACACCAACCGGCTGCTGAGCGGCGACGCGGGCCTGTCCGTGTACCCGGGCATCGCGGGCGTCAAGAACGGCTACACCACCAACGCGGGCAACACCTTCACCGGCGTCGCCGAACGCAACGGCAAGGTGCTGCTGGTGACGGTCATGAACCCGCAGAAGACCGACCACGACGAGGTGTACCGGGAGAGCGCCCAGCTCTTCGACTGGGGCTTCAAGGCGGCCGGCAAGGTGCAGCCGGTGGGCACCCTGGTACCGCCGAGGAGCGCCTCGACGGGCGGCGGGCAGCCGGGTTCCACACCGTCGGCCGGGCAGGCGGGCGGCGGCCGGGGCGGCTCGACGGCGAGCGCCTCCAGCGGGAGCGGCTCCAGCGGCATGGGGGTCGCCGCGGGCATCGCCGCCGGTGTGCTGGTCCTGCTCGCGGCAGGTGCCTTCCTGGTCAACCGCCGCTGGCCGCTGCCGGAACTCATGCGCCGCCGTCCGCGCCCCTGAGACGGCCGCCGGGAGCGGCCCGCACCCTTGGAGCTGCGCCAGAAGGCCCCGCCGGGAGCGTCCCCCCGCGGCCGTCTATGCCGCGGCCGGCCGGCGGGTGTCTCCCGTGCCGTGGTCGCCGTCGCCCGGGCCGGCCGCGCCGCCGTCACCGGGCCGGGTCCCGCCGGTGTCCGGCGCGCTGCCGGTCGCGGTCCAGGACGAGCAGTACAGGACGAGCTTGGACGTGAAGTTGATCCACAGCAGCAGGGCGACGGGGACCCCGAACGCGCCGTACATGCTCTTCGCCGCCACGCCCTGGATGTAGCCGCTGAGCAGCAGCTTCAGCAGCTCGAAGCCGATCGCCCCGAGCAGCGCGGCGACCAGCAGCCGGCGGCGCGGCGGCTCGACGCCGGGCAGCAGGGTGAGGACGTAGAGCAGCACCAGGAAGTCGGCGAGGACGGCGACGGCGAAGGCGATGACGCGCAGCACGACGCTGCCCACCCCGTCCTCACCCAGGCCGAACTGCCGTGACGTCCACCCGACGGCGGCCGAGGCGACGGTGGAGACGGCGAGCGTGACGACCACCGCGCCGCCGAAGCCGACGAGGATCCCCGCGTCCTGGAGCTTGCTCACCACCGGGTTCTTCTCTGCGTCCGGCAGCTCCCACACCGCCCGCAGACAGTCGCGCATCTGACCGACCCAGCCCATGCCGGTGAACAGCAGGGCGGCGGCCGCGATGATCCCGACGGTGCCCGCGTTCTGCGCCAGGGAACTGATGTGCAGCTGGTCGCCGAGGCCCGGGAACTGCTGGGCGATCTTGCCCTCGAGCGTGTGCTGCTGCTTGGGGCTGAGCGTGGCCGTGCCGATCGCGGCGGCCAGCGTCAGCAGCGGGAACAGCGCGATGAAGCTGACGAACGTCATGGCGGCGGCGAGCCGAGTCCATTTCACCCGGTCCAGGCGCTCGTACGACCGCCACGCGTGCGTGCGCATCAGACGTGCCAGCCACGGGCCGATCACGGGGAGGTTCTTCAGCCAGTCCATGCAGCGACTTGTGCCCGTTCCAGGACCGCGCCAACACCGCGTTTCTACGACAGAACGCCCATAAGCGGGCGATACAGTCGTCTGCCGTGAAGGATGCCCCGGGGCCGCTGCCCCGTCCGCCCCGTCTCCGCCGTCTCCTGCCGCCCGCGGCCCTCGCCGGCCTCGACGGCCTCGGCGGGCGTGCCGAGGCCGGCCGGCTCCCCCGCTCCGTGCTCGTGCTCGGCGGCACCTCCTCGATCGCGCTCGCCACCGTCCGCCGGCTGATCGCGCGGCGCACCCGCACGGTGTGGCTGGCGGGCCGCCCCTCGCCCGCCCTGGAGGAGGAGGCGGCCCGCCTGCGCGCCCTGGGCGCGCGGGTGCGCACCGTCGCCTTCGAGGCGCTCGACTGCGGCGCCCACGAGACCGTGCTGGGCAAGGTCTTCGCCGAGGGCGCCATCGACATGGTGCTGTTCGCCTTCGGCGTCCTCGGCGACCAGGCGTACGACGAGAGGGAGCCGCTGAACGCGGTGCACGTCGCCCAGACCAACTACACCGGGGCGGTCTCGGCGGGCCTGGTGGCCGCGCGGGCCCTGCAGAACCAGGGGCACGGCTCGCTGGTCGTGCTCTCCTCCGTCGCCGCCGAGCGGGCCCGCCGCGCCGACTTCATCTACGGCTCCAGCAAGGCGGGTCTGGACACCTTCACCCAGGGGCTGGGCGACGCGCTGTACGGGACGGGTGTGCACGTCATGGTCGTCCGTCCCGGGTTCGTACGGTCCCGCGCCACCGCGGGCCGGGCGGTGCCGCCGCTGGCGAGCACGCCCGAGGAGGTGGCGACCGCCGTCGAACTGGGCCTGCGGCGGCGCTCGGAGACGGTGTGGGTGCCCGGCGTCCTGCGCGTGGTGACGACGGCGCTGCGGCACCTGCCGCGCGGGGTGTACCGGCGGCTGCCGCTGTAGCGGCGGGGCCCCTACCGGGCGGGCAGGGTGCCGCGGTCCACGGGGGCCGCCTGCGGGGGCACCACCGTACGGCCGCCGAAGGAGAACTCGCGCAGCTTGCGCCACACTCCGTCGGGGCCCTGCTCGTGCAGGGCGAACCCGGTGCACGGCCACTCGGCCTCGTACCCGGCGAGTTCTTCGAAGGCGCGGTCCATCGCCGCCTCCTCGATGCCGTGCGCCACGGTGACGTGCGGATGGTAGGGGAACTGGAGTTCGCGGGCCACCGGCCCGGAGGCGTCGCGCACCCGCTCCTGCAACCGGCTGCACGCCTCGGCGCCCTCGACGACGCGGATGTACACCACCGGGGACAGCGGCCGGAAGGTGTCGGTGCCGGACAGCCGCATGGTGAACGGCCGCCCGGCCGCCGCGACCTCGGTCAGGTGGGCCTCGACGGCCGGCAGGTCGGCGCGGTCCACCTCGGTCGGCGGCAGCAGGGTGACGTGCGTGGGGATCTTGTGAGCCGCGGCGTCGCCGAAGCCCGCGCGCCGCTCCTGGAGCAGGCTGCCGTGGGGCTCCGGGACCGTGATCGACACGCCGATCGTTACGGTCCCCACGTCGTCTCCTGTCGTCGTGCCGTGCCCGCTGTCGAGCAGGCTGTCCTGTGTCGTGTGCCTCGCCCGGACCCGCCCGTCCCGTGCGCTCTCGCGTGCGTCCGGCGTGCTCCGGTGCGGCCCCGCCCGGTCGCGCGCGGTCCCGCGTGAGCGCGCGGGGCCCGGCGTGGTCTCGTGCGGCCTCGCGCGCTCTCGTGCGTTCCCGGCCGTTTCGTCCCGGCCGTCCGGCTATCGACTGTACGACCACGGACCCGCGATGGGCAGGCGCAGCCGCAGTGATGTGCGGCGCTCCGCCCGCGACGGGCGCGAGCGGGGGTGTGCCTCAGTGCTTGGCCGGCAGGAAGCCCACCCTGTCGTACGCCTGGGAGAGGGTCTCCGCGGCGACCGCGCGCGCCTTCTCCGCCCCCTTGGCCAGGATGGAGTCCAGCGTCTCCGGGTCGTCCAGGTACTGCTGGGTCTGCTCCCGGAACGGTGTGACGAACTCGACCATGACGTCGGCGAGGTCCGTCTTGAGCGCGCCGTAGCCCTTGCCCTCGTACTTCTGTTCCAGGGCGTCGACGGCGGTGCCGGTGAGGGTCGAGTAGATGGAGAGGAGGTTGCTGACGCCGGGCTTGGTCTGCGGGTCGAAGCGGATGACCGTGTCGGTGTCGGTGACCGCGCTCCTGACCTTCTTCGCGGTGGTCTTCGGGTCGTCCAGCAGGTTGATGAGGCCCTTCGGCGTGGACGCCGACTTGCTCATCTTGATCGACGGGTCCTGCAGGTCGTAGATCTTCGCCGTCTCCTTGAGGATGTACGCGGAGGGGACGGTGAAGGTGTCGCCGAAGCGGCCGTTGAAGCGCTCGGCGAGGTCGCGGGTCAGCTCGATGTGCTGGCGCTGGTCCTCACCGACCGGCACCTGGTGGGCCTGGTACAGGAGGATGTCGGCGACCTGGAGGACCGGGTACGTGAACAGGCCGACGGAGGCCCGGTCGGCGCCCTGCTTGGCGGACTTGTCCTTGAACTGGGTCATCCGCGACGCCTCGCCGAAGCCGGTGAGGCAGTTCATGACCCAGGCGAGCTGGGCGTGCTCGGGGACGTGGCTCTGGACGAAGAGCGTGCAGCGCTCCGGGTCGAGGCCCGCGGCCAGCAGCTGGGCCGCGGCCAGCCGGGTGTTGGCCCGCAGCTCGGCCGGGTCCTGCGGGACCGTGATCGCGTGCAGGTCGACGACCATGTAGAAGGCGTCGTGGGACTCCTGCAGGGCCACCCACTGGCGGACGGCACCGAGGTAGTTGCCGAGGTGGAACGAGCCTGCGGTGGGCTGGATCCCGGAGAGCACACGCGGACGACGCTGCATGGCGGAGCCATCCCCATGAGGGCGGTGGTGGGCGACGGGCGGACGGTCGTTGGCCATGTTCACCATTCTCTCAGGTGAGAGACCCCGATCCGGAACGGGCCGGAAACAGGTCGGAACCGAATCGTCCGCCGCGCTGTGACAAGAGCCCGGCGCGCGCCGGGCTCTTGTCACAACCGGCCGACCGGTGAGGACCACCGGCCCCGCGGACACCCGTCGCGCGGGGCGGATCGCCCGGGTCAGCCGAGGTCGATCTCCGGGTAGAGCGGGAAGCCCGCCACGAGGTCCGTCGCCCGGTGGGCGACCTCCTCCGCGATCTTCGGGTCGAGCACGTGCTGGGCCTTGGAAGGGGCGCCCTTGCCGGTGGTGCCGGGCTCGGTGGCCGTCAGGACGCGGTCGATCAGGCCCGCGACCTCGTCCATCTCGGCGGTGCCCAGGCCCCGGGTGGTCAGGGCCGGCGTACCGATGCGGACACCGGAGGTGTACCAGGCGCCGTTGGGGTCCGCGGGGATCGCGTTGCGGTTGGTGACGATGCCGGACTCGAGCAGCGCGGCCTCGGCCTGGCGGCCGGTGAGACCGTAGGAGGAGGCGACGTCGATCAGGTTCAGGTGGTTGTCGGTGCCGCCGGTCACGAGGGTGGCGCCCCGGCGCATCAGGCCTTCGGCGAGGGCGCGGGAGTTGTCGACGATCCGCTGGGCGTAGTCCTGGAAGGAGGGCTGCCGGGCCTCGGCCAGGGCCACGGCCTTGGCGGCCATGACGTGCGGGAGCGGGCCGCCCAGGACCATGGGGCAGCCGCGGTCGACCTGGTCCTTGAGGGAGTCGTCGCACAGGACCATGCCGCCGCGGGGGCCGCGCAGGGACTTGTGGGTGGTGGTGGTGACGATCTGGGCGTGCGGCACCGGGTCGAAGTCACCGGTGAGGACCTTGCCGGCGACGAGACCGGCGAAGTGGGCCATGTCGACCATGAGCGTGGCGCCGACCTCGTCGGCGATCTCGCGCATGATCCGGAAGTTCACGAGCCGGGGGTAGGCGGAGTAGCCGGCGACGATGATCAGCGGCTTGAACTCGCGGGCGGTGGCGCGCAGGGCCTCGTAGTCGAGGAGGCCGGTGGCCGGGTCGGTGCCGTAGGAGCGCTGGTCGAACATCTTGCCGGAGATGTTCGGGCGGAAGCCGTGGGTGAGGTGGCCGCCGGCGTCCAGGGACATGCCGAGCATGCGCTGGTTGCCGAAGGCCTGGCGCAGCTCGGCCCAGTCGGCGTCGGTGAGGTCGTTGACCTGGCGGGCGCCCGCCTTCTCCAGGAAGGGCACCTCGACCCGGGCGCCGAGGACGGCCCAGAAGGCGACGAGGTTGGCGTCGATGCCGGAGTGCGGCTGGACGTAGGCGTGGCGGGCGCCGAAGAGTTCCTTGGCGTGCTCGGCGGCCAGCGACTCGACGGTGTCGACGTTGCGGCAGCCGGCGTAGAAGCGGCGGCCGATGGTGCCCTCGGCGTACTTGTCGCTGAACCAGTTGCCCATGGCCAGCAGGGTGGCCGGGGAGGCGTAGTTCTCGGAGGCGATCAGCTTGAGCATCTCGCGCTGGTCGGTGACCTCCTGGCCGATGGCGTCGGCGACGCGCGGCTCGACGGCGCGGATCACGTCCAGTGCGGCGCGGAAGGCGGTGGACTCGGTGGAGAGGGGCGCAGACATCTCGGGGACCTCCGGACGTGGCGTTCGGCGTTCACGGTACGGCCCAGGCGCACGGCACACGTTCTGCTCGGGCCGCTTCCCGATGGTCGGTCCATCTTCGGGTCCCCGGCACCACGCCAGGGCCCAGCGCGCCAGTCACGGCCCGCAGGTCAGCCTACCGGGCGGCCCGCACGGTCACGCCGCGGCGTCCACCATGCGAGCGGGGGTCAGGCGCCGGGGGCCTCGGTGACGCGCCAGTGGCCGACCTCCTGGTAGGCGGAGTCGTGGATCGGCGAGCCGTCGCCAGGGACGAGTGCGTAGTGGTGGAGGTTGCCGCCCCAGTACCGCAGGATGCGGCCCAGTTCGCGGGCCTTGTCCTCGGCCGGCAGCGCGTCGTCCACCGTGACTTCGAGCAGGAACTTCACGTCCGTCGTCTCCCCTCTGGCGAGGCCCGGACGCACGGGTGTCCGGGCCTGTGTGAGCCTGTGGTCTCCATTGTTTCATTGAGGTGCTTCTTGAGACTTCGGACGCCTTTCCGGCTGACCGAACAGAGCCAGGACCCAGAAAGTCTCAAAAGGGAGGGAAGGGCTGGATGGAGGGACGGTGGAGGGGGCTGGGGAGCCGGGTCCGGGTGCGCCGCGCCGGGCCGGCGCGGTCGGCGGGGAGGGCCGGGAGCGCGCCGGACCGGCCGCCGGGGCCGGGGCCGCACGGCTGTCCGCACGCCCCGGCCATGTCACGCGGCCGTGCCGCGTGCGGTCACAGGATCACGTGCGGGAGGAATCGCGCGTACTCGTCGGTGATCGGACCGGACGACTCGCGGATGCCGAGGCCGGCGGACTCGTCCTCGACGACCCAGGCGCCGAGGACCACGTGGTTGCCGTCGAAGGCGGGCAGCGGGGCGAGGGCCTGGTAGCAGCAGGGTTCGTCACGCGGGACGGGTGCGGCGCCCGGTGCGTGCAGGGTCACGCCGGCGCCCTCGCGGCCGAGCAGCGGTTTGGCGGCGTAGCCGGTGGTGTCCGCCAGTTCGCGCGGGCCGTCGAGGTAGGCGGGGAGCAGGTTCGGGTGGCCGGGATACAGCTCCCAGAGGATCGCCAGCAGCGCCTTGTTGCTCAGCAGCATCTTCCAGGCGGGCTCGATCCACAGGGTGGAGCCGGTGCCGCCGCCGTTGTCGAGGGTGTCCAGGACGTGCCCCGCGAAGCGGTCGGTGGTCAGCCACTCCCAGGGGTAGAGCTTGAAGATGCTGCGGATGAAACGCAGGCCGTTGTCGACGAAGCGGCCGGACAGCGGGTCCCAGCCGATCTCCTCCATGGAGATCCACTCGGTGTCCAGCCCCGCCTGCTCGGCGGTCTCCTTCAGGTAGGCGACCGTCATCAGGTCCTCCCCGAGTTCGTCCTCGGCGGAGTGCGCGAAGTGCAGCGGGCTGCCCGGCGGGAGCAGACGGGCCTGTTTCCGCCAGGCGGCGACGAGGCGGTCGTGCAGGGAGTTCCACTGGTCGGCGCCCGGGAAGCGGTCCTCCATCCAGAACCACTGGGGCGAGGCGGCCTCGACCAGGGAGGTCGGGGTGTCCGCGTTGTACTCCAGCATCTTGGCCGGACCCGTGCCGTCGTAGCGCAGGTCGAACCGACCGTAGACGGAGGGGAGTTCGGCGCGCCGGTGCCAGGCCTCGGTGACGGCCGCGGCGACCCGGGGGTCGGTGATGCCGAGGTCGGCGAAGCGGCCGGTGGTGACGATGTGGCCGGCCGCGGCCAGGCACATGCGGTGCAGTTCCTCGACCACGTCCTCCAGCGCCTCCACCTCGGGGAGCGTGAAGACGTAGCAGGCGCTCTCGTCCCAGTAGGGCACCCAGGCGTCGGCGGGGACGGGGGTCCCCGCGGCGCGGGCGGCCTCGAAGTCCGGTGGGAGGGTGAGCGGGTAGATCAGTCCCTGCGCCTCGACGGTCTGCTGCCAGCCGGGCCGGGGTTCGAGGGTGCGGCGTTCCATGCCCGGCCTCAGCCGCCGGACGAGCCGTGGCCGCCGCCGAAGCCGCCGCGGTCGACACCGCCGTGGCCGCCGCCGGAACCGGATCCCGATCCGCCGGAGCCCTTGCGCGGCTTGGTGAACGAGCCGCCCTCGACCCAGCCGCCGCTCTTCTTGCCGCCGTAGTACCAGGTGGCGTGGGAGGAGGACTTGGCGGACTTGCAGTTCTTGTCGGCGATGACCCGGTAGCCCTTGGAGAGCGAGTAGCTGTCGCGGTCGACGCACCGCTTGTCCGGGTCGGAGGAGCAGGCGGTGAGCGCGCCGGCGAGCAGTCCCATGCCGCCGAGCACGACCGCTCCCGAGCGAAGTCTGCGACGTGTTTCCGCCATGTCCGTGTCTCCCCGTTGCCGTTGTCGTGGCCGTGGCTTTTGCCGTGGGTGGCTGGTGCCGCCGGTGCCGTGGCCGTTCCTGTCGCCGTCGTCCGCCGGGCCGGGTTGCGTTTGGCCGGTTCCTGTCAGACGCGGCGTCCGACAGCCTAGAGAGCGGTGAGAACACCGGTGCGGGCGGCCCCGCCCTCGCGCGCTCCCCTACAGTCGCTTCGTGCTCTTTGGAATGGTGTGCGCGCTCGGCGCGGCGGTGTGTTTCGGTACGGCGACGGTTTTCCAGGCGGTCGCCGCCCGGGCCGCGGCCGGTGCGGGCGACGGGGAGTCGGGGGCGGCCGGGGACGCGGCGCTGCTGCTGCGGGCGCTGCGGCAGTGGCGGTACCTGCTGGGCCTCGGTCTGGACGGTCTCGGGTTCCTCCTGCAGATCGTGGCCCTGCGGTCCCTGCCGATCTACGCCGTGGGCGCCGCGCTGGCCTCCAGCCTGGCGGTGACGGCGGTGGTGGCGGCGCGGCTGCTGCGAGTGCGGCTGAGCGGCACCGAGTGGGCCGCGGTGGGGGTGGTCTGCGCCGGCCTGGGCATGCTCGGGCTGGCGTCCGGCGCCGAGGGCCACCAGGCCGGTTCCGCCGCGCTGAAGTGGGCGATGCTCGCGGCCGGTCTGGCCGTGCTGGCCCTGGGCGCGGTCGCCGGCCGTCTGCCCGAACGGGGCCGGGCGCTGCTGCTCGGCCTGGGGGCGGGCCTCGGTTTCGGCGTGGTGGAGGTGACGGTGCGGCTGATCGACTCGCTCGCTCCGGCGACGCTGTTCACCAACCCGGCGACGTACGCCCTCGTTCTGGGCGGGGGCGCGGCCTTCCTGCTGCTCACCACCGCTCTCCAGCGCGGCTCGGTGACGACGGCCACCGCGGGCCTGGTCATCGGCGAGACGATCGGCCCGGCGGCGGTCGGCGTGGTGTGGCTCGGGGACCGCACCCGCGACGGCCTGGCCTGGCTGGCGGTGCTCGGTTTCGCGGTGGCGGTGGCCGGGGCGCTGGCGCTGGCCCGGTTCGGGGAGGCGCCGGTGCAGGAGACGGCCGAGCGGGAGACCGCCGGGTCGGCCTGAGCCCGGCCCGCCGGCGGGCACGTGCCCGCGCGCCGCTCACGGCGGGCACGTCGTCGCCGCGGTCACGGCAGGACCCGCCGCGCGCCGCTCACGGCGGGCGCCCGGTCACCGTCATCACGGCGGGCGCGCCGTCACCGAGATCACGGCAGGACCCGGCACAGCGCGTCCAGGGCTGCCGTCCAGGCGTGGTCCGGTGGGGTGCCGTAGCCGACGACCAGGGCGTCCAGGGGCGGCACGGTGGCTGCCTCGTGGCGGAAGCGGGTGAGGCCGTAGAGGGCGAGGTCCTGCCAGGCGGCCGCCTGGACCACTCCCTGCTCGGTGCCCGCGGGCAGGCGCAGGACGGCGTGCAGGCCGGCGGCGATGCCGGTGGGACGGACCAGCGGGGCGCGGGCGGCCAGCGCCTCGACCAGGGCGTCACGGCGGCGGCGGTAGCGCAGGCGGGCCGCGCGCACATGGCGGTCGTAGGCGCCGGAGGTGATGAACTCCGCCAGGGTCAGCTGGTCGAGCACGCCCGAGACCTCCGCGTGGCCCTTGGCCCCGGCCGCCGCCACCGCCAGCGACGGCGGCAGCACCATCCAGGCCAGGCGCAGCCCGGGGGCCAGGGACTTGCTCGCCGTGCCGAGGTAGACGACGTGGTCGGGGTCGAGTCCCTGGAGGGCGCCGACCGGCTGGCGGTCGTAGCGGAACTCGCCGTCGTAGTCGTCCTCCAGGATCAGCCCGCCGGTGCGCCGCGCCCAGTCGGTGACGGCGGCGCGCCGGCCGGGCGGCAGCGCCACGCCCATCGGGAACTGGTGCGAGGGGGTGAGCAGGACCGCTCCGGTGTCCGCGGGGTCACCGATGACGGTGCCGTGGTCGTCGAAGGGCAGCGGGCGGGTGCGCAGCCCGGACCGGTGCAGGATGTCCCAGTGCAGGTCCAGGCCGTAGGACTCGACGGCGACGGTGGTCGTCCCGCGCTCGCGCAGGACCTCGCCGAGGATCCGCAGCCCGTGGGCGAACCCGGCGCAGACCACGATGTGTTCGGGGTCGGTCCGTACGCCGCGCGCCCGGGCGAGGTAGCCGGCGAGGGCGGTGCGCAGTTCGGGACGGCCGCGCGGGTCGCCGTAGCCGAGGGCGTCGTGGGGGGCGGTGGTCAGCGCGCGGCGGGCGGCCTTGAGCCACTCGGCGCGGGGGAAGGAGGCCAGGTCGGGGCTGCCGGGGCGCAGGTCGTGCCGGGGACGGTGGGGGGTGCGGCGCGGGCCGGGCGGCGTGCCGGGCGGGGCCGCCGGCGCCCGGTCCGCGACGCGGGTGCCCGAGCCCTGGCGGGCGGTGAGCCATCCCTCGGCGACGAGGTCGGCGTAGGCGTCGGCGACCGTGTTGCGGGCGAGGCCCAGGTCGGCGGCGAGGCTGCGGGAGGAGGGCAGCCGGGTGCCGGGGGCGAGGCGGCCGGTGCGGACGGCCTCGCGCAGGGCGTCGGTCAGCCCGCGGCGCACACCCGGTCCGGAGGGTTCCAGATGGAGGTCGATGCCCAGAGTGGCCCACGTTCTTGCCATGGAAATGGACCATACTCCTGGGACGCCTGCCGCCTAGGGTCGACCGCATGACCACTGAAGAGGAAAACGCCGAGTACGCCACCGAGCAGGCGCCCCGGATGAGCTGGGCCCAGCACGCTCCCGAGGTCTACAAGGCGATGATCCGCCTGGACACCGCCGCGAAGCGGGGGCTGGAGCCCCGGCTGTACGAACTGGTGAAGATCCGGGCCTCGCAGATCAACCACTGCGCCTTCTGCCTCGACATGCACACCAAGGACGCGCTCGCCGCGGGCGAGAGCGTCGAGCGGATCGTGCAGCTCAGCGCGTGGGAGGAGTCGCGGCACTTCTACACGGAGAAGGAGCTGGCGGCGATCGAGCTGACGGAGGCGATCACCGTCCTGACCGACGGCTTCGTGCCGGACGCGGTGTACGAGAAGGCGGCCAAGCACTTCGAGGAGGCGGAGCTGGCCCAGCTGATCGCCGCCGTCGCCGTGATCAACGCCTGGAACCGGTTCGGCGTGACCACGCGCATGACGCCGGGCCACTACCAGCCGGGGCAGCACAAGTGAACCGTTCGCAGGCGCTGGACCCGCAGGTGTTCCAGGCGATGTCCGCGCTGAGCGCGGCGGCGAAGAAGGGGCTGGGCGACCCGGTCCTCGCCGAGCTGGTCATGATCCGGGCCTCGCAGGTCAACCACTGCGCCTTCTGCCTGGACATGCACCTCCGGCTCGCCCGGAAGAACGGCGAGTCGGAGGACCGGATCCAGTTCCTCAACGCCTGGGAGGAGGCCGAGGGCCTCTACACCGGGCGTGAGCGCGCCGCGCTGGCCCTGACCGAGGCGGTCACCGTCCTGACCGACGGCTTCGTGCCGGACGCGGTGTACGAGGAGGCCGCCGAGCACTTCGAGGAGGCCGAACTCGCCCATCTCATCGCGCTGATCACCGTCATCAACGGCTGGAACCGCCTGATGGTCAGCCGCCGTGTCCCGCCCGGAGGCCTCCAGAAGTGAACACGGACGCGAGTTCCGACGCGGAGCGGGCCCGGGACGGGGCGGACGCCTTCCGCGCCCTGCACCACGGGCGGCTGCCCGACGATCCCCTGGTCCTGCCGGGCCCCTGGGACGCGGCCAGCGCGCGGGTGTTCGCCGAGGCCGGGTTCCCGGCGCTCGCCACGCCCAGCGCCGGGGTCGCCGCCTGTCTCGGCCACGCGGACGGGGCCACCCCGGCGCAGGAGATGTTCGCCGCGGTGGCGCGCATCGCCCGGGCCGTGGACGTACCGGTGTCGGCGGACGTCGAGGACGGTTACGGGCTCCCGGCCGGGGAGCTGGTGGAGCGGCTGCTGGAGGCGGGGGCCGTGGGCTGCAACCTGGAGGATTCGCGCGGCGGCGCCCTCAAGGACCCGCACGAGCAGGCCGAGTTCCTCGCCGAGGTGCGTTCGGCCGCCGGGGACCGGCTGTTCGTGAACGCACGCGTCGACACCTTCGTGCACGGCGACGGTGATCCCGGACAGGCCATCCGCCGGGCCGCGTTGTACGTGGCGGCGGGCGCCGACTGCGTGTATCCGATCCTCGCCCCGGTGGACGTCCTGCCCCTGCTGCGGGCCGGGATCCAGGGCCCGCTGAACGTGCTGGCCCGGCTGGACGGCGCCGGCCCCTCGCCCGCGGAGCTGGGCGGTCTCGGGGCCACCCGGATCACTTTCGGGCCGGGGCTCCAGCGACGGGCCGCGCAGGCGCTGCGCGGCATCGCGGACGAGCTGCGCGGGAGCGGCGCCGGGCTGCCCGGGAGCACCGGCGAGCGGGGGTGACCCGGCTCGGGGCAGCCGCTTGCCCCGCCCGGGCCCGGACGGACCCGGACGGACCCGGGCCGCCGGGCGGGACGGGGGCACGGGCCGCCGGGCGGACGGGAGGGGGACGGGCCGCCCCGCGTGGGTCCGCAGGGCGGGAGCGCAGAGGGCCGGCGGGCCGGGGCAGCTCGCACAGGACGGGCCGGCCCGTTGAGGGCGGGGCGGGGCAGTTCCTCGGGGGCGGGGTGGGTCAGCTCGTGGGGGTGGGTGCCTGGCACACCGTGTCGGGCGGGCAGAACCAGTCCAGCGCGGTGGTGAGGTCCCGCAGTTCGCCGTCCGCTCCGTCGGCGTCGGGCCCGTAGGAGGCGATCGCGTAGATCTTGCCGTCGGCGGCGCGGAAGCGCTCGTCGAAGACGTGCCAGGTGCCGATGTCCGGCTCGCCCTTGAGGGCGGCGGCGACGTACTCCATGCGGGTCCCGCTCACGCCGTCGCCGTCCACGTGGTCCAGCGCGAGTTTCTTGAAGCCGCGGGGCTTGGGGACCTCGTCGGAGAGGTACAGCTGGAAGGACGCGTCGGGCGAGGTCTCCGCCACCTCGTACACCTGGATCCGCCGGTCGCCCGAGCCGCTGCGGTAGTTGACGACGTCCATCCCGAACTGGGAACCGACGGTCTGGCGCCCCCAGCCCTCGGGCACGGCGATCCGGAATCCCTCCGGGTCGTCCTCCAGCGCGTAGCCGGTCGGCGGTTCCGTCGCGGTGGGGGACGGACTGGCGCTGGTGACCTCCTCGGAGACGTCCGCCGAGGGCGACGGCTCGGGCGCCGTGGACGCGGCGGAGGTGCTCACGACCGGCGCGCCCTTGCCGTCGTCACCCCCGCCGCCGAAGCCCAGCGTCACCACCAGGCTGACGACGACCCCGACTCCGGCGGCCGCGACGAGCACGGTCCAGACGGTACGGCGGCTGTACCCGCCGGGCGCGGCGGGAGCGGCCGGCGGGCCCGGCGCGGTGACCACCGTCGGCGGGCCGGGCGGACTCGACGCCGTCGGGGTGGCCGGTGGGCCGGCCGACGGGGCCGAGGGCACCGGCGCGGTGGGCGGTTCCGTCGCGGTCCGGTGGACGCCGGACGCGTCGGGGTCCAGGACCGGGCCGGGTGCCGCCACGTCCGGCGCGTGGGCCGGCCGGGCGGGCGGCGGCGGGGTGACCGCCGCGGCCGTGTCCCGGTCGCCGTTCTCCCAGCGCTGGGTCTCTTCGTTCCAGTACCGCCCGCCCCCGTTCGTCACGCCGTGCTCCTCTCACATCCCGAGCAGGCCGGCCACGGCCCCGGCCGACGCGAACAGGGTCAGTACGGCCTGGGCGTCGGTGAGCAGCTCGCGCAGCCGCTGCCGCCGGCTCTCCCCGGCGGTGCCGGTGCGGGTGATCTCGTCCTCGGTGTCGGCCAGGGTGGCGGCCAGGGCCCGGGTCTGGTCGGTGTCGCGGACCCGGCCCAGGTCGGCGCGCAACTCCCGTACCGCTGCCAGCAGTTCCTCGGCGGCGGGGTCGCGCGGGGCCGCGTGGTGGTGGCTCTCGGCGTGCGCGTGGCTGCCGATGGCGAAGGTGCTGTGGGAGACGTCGCCGATGCTGACGCCCGGCTCATCCGGACTGGTCATCGCTGCCGGTTCCCTTCTGCGGTGCGGGACCGCCGGTGGTCGGGGAGGTGGTGGGCCGTGGGGGCGCTCCGCTCGTCGCGGAGTGCGCCTGGGCGTGGGTGCCGATCGCGAACGTACTGCCCGCCACGGAGTCGATGTGCACCCCGCCGTTACTGATGTTGACGACCTTCTGCACGAACTCGCCCGTCTGGTAGCCGTGTTCGCTCAGGGCCGTACGGACGCCGTGGGCGATGCGGTCCTGGATGCTGCGCAGGTAGCGGTCGACGTCCATCTGCTGGAACAACGACCCGGAGGCCGCCGCGCCCAGCTCCCGCACGGACACCGCCGGTCCGTCGGGCAGGGCGTTGCCGTAGCCGCCCGTGGCCAGCCGCCAGGCGTGACCGGCGGCCTGGCAGAGGGTGACGAGGGAACGCACCGCCGAGGCGGGGACCTGTCCGGCGGCCCAGGTGATCCTGCCGAAGACACTGTTGTTGCGGAACTGGTGGGCCATCCGGTCGGCGTCCTTGAAGTCCTCACGGACCGGCATCAGCACATGAGGTGCGATCTCCAGCATGAGCATGCGGCCCTGGGTGTGGACGCGCACGTACACGGTGACGACCAGTTCCTCCTCCCAGCCGCCGACCCGCACCCGCAGGAAGTGCCGTCTCTTCTCGGCGCCCTCCTCGACGGCCCGCTCCCGGTGTTCCTCGAAGGCCCTCCGGTCGTAGGGGGCGTCCTCGCGGCGGGTCAGGCCCTCGGCGGGCAGGAACACGCACTCGTCCAGTTCGAGCCGGCGCAGCCGGTCGCGCACCGCGTGCCCGGCGTACTCCGGAGGCAGCCGCAGCCCCTCCAGGAGCGGGCGCACGGTGTCCAGGACCGTGCGGTTGCGCAGCGGACGCGGCTGCCGTCCTTCGACGGGCCGCATCTCGACGGCGAGCACCCAGGTGTCGTGGGCCCGTCCCGCGCCGCAGAACGGACGGGTCTCGCGGTACATGATGAGCGGGGAGTGCTGTTCGAGCCGGATGCGCTCCTTCAGCCGCTGGAAGCGCGGGCTGTCCGCACGCTCCGCCGGGTCCGAGGCGGCGTCCGGGAACCGCCCCGGGGCCAGTTCGGCGCCCAGGGCCCGGGCGAACTGGCTGCGCTGGACGCCCGCGCAGACCGCGACGGCCAGGAACAGGACGAGGGCCAGCCAGGCCTGGAGCGCGCTCACCCTTTCGTGGCCGCCGGCCAGGCGGGACACGGAGGGCAGGAGGGTCAGCAGGAAGGCCTTGAACCCGGTGGCGTAGTAGGCGTCCTCCTCGCTGGAGAACGCGGCGACCACCGTGGCGAGCAGGAAGAGGCCGAACACCAGACGGCCGAGCCAGCGCATGGCGAACGCCGCCCCCCTGCGCGAGGCCGGCGTGCCGGGATCGTCGCTCCGGACGGCCACGCCCCCCGCGAGCAGCAGACTGGGCAGCAGATAGGCCACCATCGCCCCGCCGGTCAGCGGCCACCCCACGATCCACAGCCCCACGATCCCCGCCGCCCATCCCACCTCGACCCGGCGGGCGCGCAGGGCGTGGGCGAGGACCCGGGCCGCGTCGAAGCCCAGCGAGGGAGCGACGATGCGCTGCTCGTTGAGGTCCAGCTCCTCGATGACACGGTCTCGGTAGGCAGGGTCCAGGTAGGTGCCCGCGCACAGCAACCGGGTGGCCTCGCTGGCGTGCGGCGGTACGGACGGCGGCGCGTCCGGAGGCGTGGGCTGCGGTTGCTGGGGCACGAATGCGGTGCTCACGCGACTCCCCCGAGGTGTGAACGATGCTCTGTGCACGTGGTGCTGATGGGTCATCAGCATAGGGGCGCCTGAACTCGCGAGGGAAGCGAATTGTCAAGTGGGCACTATCGTGACAGCAGCCACATGCCGCCGTGGCCTCCTGCCGCGCCGCCGTCGTCCGGCGCACCGGACGGCGGAACGCGGCGCACACAGCTCACGGGCCCCGTTCCGGTGAACCGGAACGGGGCCCGTGAGCTGTGCCTGTGACTCAGATGAGGCCGAGGCCGCGGACCGCCTCGCGCTCCTCGGCCAGCTCCTTGACGGAGGCGTCGATGCGGGCGCGGGAGAAGTCGTTGATCTCCAGGCCCTGGACGATCTCGTACTTGCCGTCCTTGCAGGTGACCGGGAAGGAGGAGATCAGGCCCTCCGGGACGCCGTAGGAGCCGTCCGACGGGATGCCCATGGAGACCCAGTCGCCCTCAGCGGTGCCGTTGACCCAGGTGTGCACGTGGTCGATGGCGGCGTTGGCGGCGGAAGCGGCCGACGAGGCGCCACGGGCCTCGATGATGGCGGCGCCGCGCTTGGCGACGGTCGGGATGAAGTCCTCGGCCAGCCACTTCTCGTCGTTGACGACCTCGGCGGCGTTCTTGCCGGCGACCGTGGCGTGGAAGATGTCCGGGTACTGGGTGGCGGAGTGGTTGCCCCAGATGGTCAGGCGCTTGATGTCGGCGACCGTCGAGCCCGTCTTCTTCGCGAGCTGGGTCAGCGCGCGGTTGTGGTCGAGGCGGGTCATGGCGGTGAAGCGCTCGGCCGGTACGTCCGGGGCGGCGGCCTGGGCGATCAGCGCGTTGGTGTTGGCCGGGTTGCCGACGACCAGGACCTTGACGTCGTCCGCGGCGTGGTCGTTGATGGCCTTGCCCTGCGGCTTGAAGATGCCGCCGTTGGCCTCCAGGAGGTCACCGCGCTCCATGCCCTTGGTGCGCGGGCGGGCGCCGACGAGGAGGGCGACGTTGGTGCCGTCGAAGGCGACGTTCGGGTCGTCGCTGATGTCGATGCCCTGGAGCAGCGGGAACGCGCAGTCGTCCAGCTCCATGGCCGTGCCCTCGGCGGCCTTCAGGGCCGGCGTGATCTCCAGGAGGCGCAGCTTGACCGGCACGTCCGCGCCGAGCAGCTGGCCGGAGGCGATGCGGAAGAGCAGGGCGTAACCGATCTGGCCGGCCGCGCCGGTGACGGTGACGTTCACGGGAGTGCGGGTCATGGCGTTCTCCGTATGACAGCTGGCGGTCGGGGCGTCCCTGCCCCGGGGTGCAGGATCCCCGCGTCCGGTTGGCGGCCGTACGCCCACCGCGATGATCGATCAAGCGTGAGGATGATCGATCTCTCGGCGTCAAGAGAGATCCAGCGGTCAGGCTATCGCGCATCCGGCACCCCGCACGGCCGGGTCCCTGTGGCCCGTCCCACAGAGTGACCCGAGAAGGGCAGGTGACGGGGAGGGGAGGGGGGAGAGAGGGCACCGGAGGCGGCCGCCCGTCCGGGAGAGGAGAGACGAAGGCGGCCGCCGGATGGGGGTACCGGAGCACCGGACTCCCGTGGGGGTGAGGTGCAGGTGCCCCGAACGGCGGACCTCATGCACGCCGCACCGCCACTTCTTTCCGGTGTCCCGCTCCATGGCGCGCCCGCCACCTCCCTTCCGGCTCTTTCCGGGGTTCCGCTCCATGGCGCGCCCGACCCTGCGCTGCCGGGGCGGGCGCGCCGTCGCGGCGCCGCCTACCTCGTGCACCCCTGCTGGCCCGTCGCGAGCGTCACGCACACCGTCGCCTGGGCGGCGTCCTTCACGGGCAGCATCGGCGTGTACGCGATGGTGTCGCCCGGGGTCGCGAGCGTGTCGGACCGCGTCCGCGTGCCGACCGTGACCTTGACCTCGTCGCCCTGCGAAGCCTGCGTGATACGGCCCCAGGCGGCACCGCAGGTCTTGCTGTAGCGGACCTCGACGAGGGTCGTGCCCACGGTGACGCTGCGGTCCGTGGTCCCCCGCTCGCCACTGCACCCCATGGCCTCGGCGTCCTTGCCGGTGCAGCCGTCCCCGGCGCACTTCACGCCGGGCGGCAGGCTGGGGCCGGTGGTGGCGGACGGCGACGGGGACGCGGCCGCGCTCCCCGTCCTCGTCCCGCCGAAGCCGCCCGTGAAGTAGAAGACGACCCCGATCACCAGGAGCGTCACGGCCATGCCCGCGAAGAACATCGCCAGCTGCCGCCGGAACATCCCGCTGGGAGCGGGAGCCGGAGCGGAGGCGGGGACAAGGGCGGGGGCGGGCGCGGCTGTGGGAGAAACGCCGGTGCCGGCGCCGGGGGTGGCCGCGGTGCGGGTGCCGGGGACGGCGGCCGTTGCGGCGGCCGGAACGGCGGCTGCCGTCGTGCCGGGCGTGGGGGCGGCCGGGGGCGGGGGCGGGGGCGGTTCGACGCCGGGTGCGGTGGCCGCGCCGCCGGACTCGCGCTTCCCGCCCATCGGGGCCGGCCCCCGGTACCCGGCCACACCCCACGAGTTCACCTTCGGGGCCGGCCGGGCGGCCGGACCTGCGGGGGAGCCGGAATCCGCACCGGAACCCGAACCGGAAACGGACTCGGAGTCGGAGTCGGTGACCGCGTCGGTGTCGGCGTCGGCGTCGCCATGCGTCCCTTGCGCCCCGGCGGAGGACTTGACGACGGACGTCGCGGCGGTGCCGGCGCGGGACCCGGCGGCGGGAGCGGCCCCGGGAGCGGTGCGGGCGTCACCGTCGGCGCCGGTACGGGATCCGGACGCCGGCGCCGTCGCCCGCGGCCCCTGCGCGCGCGCCTCCCTCTCACGCGCCTCCCGCTCCCCCACGCCCCTCTCCCGCGCGTCCGCGTCGGACGCCGTCGGCTGCGGCGGAACCGTCGGGGACACCCCGGCCGGCCCCGCGATGCCCGCGAGGAGCCCGCCCGGCGTCTGGGCGCTCCCCCAGCGCGGCACCCTCACCTTGCCGCCGTTCGCCTTGCCGCCGTTCGCCCTGCCGCCGTTCGTCCTACCGTTGTCCGTCCTACCGTTCCTCGTCCGGCCGCCGTGCGCCTCGACCCCGTTCGCCGTGGCCCCCTTCGCCTCGACCCCGTTCGCCGTGGCCCCCTTCGCCTCGACCCCGTTCATCGTGATGCCGCTCGCCTCGACCCCGTTCACGTCGGTCCCACTCGCCGTGGTCCCGTTCACGTCGGTCCCCCGCGCCGTGGTCCCGCCCGCGTGCGTGCCCTTCGCATCCGTGCCGCCGGACGGCGTGCCCTTCGACGAGCCGCCCACCTGCGTGCCCTTCGACTGCGGGCCGCCCCCCTGCGGGCCGTTCGACGGACGACCGTTCGACTGGCGTCCGTCCGGCAGGGTGCCGTCGTCCTCCGTCCCCGGCGTGGGTGCGCCGAACTCCCCCAGCGCGGCGCGCGCCTGGGCGATACGGATGGCTTCCATGGTCCGGTCGTGGCGCAGCTCGGCGCGGCTCCAGGCACGCTCGGCCAGCTCCCACATCGTGGTCAGGTGGACCCGGTTGGTGTCGGTGACCTCGGCGAGCGCGACCACCGCGCCCTTGGGCGCCAGGAGCCGGCCGTTGAGGTAGCGCTCCCAGGACGTCCTGCTGTAGCCGGTGCGGTCGGCGAGCGCCGCGACACTGAGGCCGCCCCGGTCCACGAGCCGCCGCAACTGGCTCGCGAACTCCTTGACCTGCGGATCCAGATCCTCGGGCAAGGCCTTCCAACGAGGCATTGCTGCTTCCCCTCTTCCCCCCGGTACGTGCCGGTACTTCCCCGCGCGTGGTGCCCGTTCGGGCGGGGGCACGCGCCGTCGCGCTGACCGCCCGTGCCGGGGCCGCTCGTTCGGAGCAGGCCCCGCCGTCGGACGACTTCGTTCCAGATCCCTATTTTGTCAACACATCGACACACCACGGGACACACCCCGCCGGTGTCGCCTCATCGTCGGCCCGTCGTGGCGTCACCCCAGCGCGACGGCGCCCACGACCGCGGTCACCAACAGCGCGGCGAGCAGCGCGACGGCGTACACCAGCAGACGCCCGCCGGGCCCGCGTCGCGGCGCCCCCGGCCGCTCTTCCGGCCGGTCCCACCACGGAACGGTGGGAACCTCCTCGTAGGCCTCCCGCACCTCGCCGCCGGACCCGTCCGCCACCGGCGGCGCCACCGGAACCAGCACCTGCCCCTGTGCCTGGACCTGCGCGTGCGCCTGCGCGGGGACCGCAGCCGCCGTCGCGGTCGGCTTGGGCCAGACCTTGACGGCCATCTCCCAGCGCACGGTGTGGCGTTCGGCCTCCGCACCGGCCAGGCCCGCCACCCGGCACAGCGCGGCGACCGCCTGCCGGGGCGGGGGCTGGGTGGCGTTGAGGTAGCGCTGCCATGAGGACTTGCTGTACGCGGTGCGCGCACCGAGCGAGACCAGGCTGAGGCCGGTCCCGTCCTTGAGGAGGCGCAGTTGCTCCACGAAGTGCCGTACCTCCGGCGGCAGATCGTGCGGCAACGGCTGCCAGGCGCCCATCGCTCACCTCCCGGCGTCCCACGCCGCCGCTCGCCCTGCTGCTCGCGCTGCTCCCGCACCGCTCCTCGCGGCGAGTGACGACGCAGGCGCGGCGAACGGTTCCCACGCCGATCACGGACATGCCTGTGGCGAAGCGCGGACACCGTAGCGGAACAGTCACTTCCGTGCCACAGCGCGCGGACAGGCGTTGAACCGCCCCTTCCCGTCCCGCAGGGTTGATCCCGGCGGCGGCCCGTCCTGACTCGGGGGAGAGGATGGGCCGCCGTCACCCTACGCCCGAGGGTGTAGGGACCGCGTCAGCGGTTGCGGACCGTGTAGTGCAGTACGTCGTCCAGGAACGGGATCTCCAGCCACGGCCGGGGCTGCGCCATCAGGGCCAGCAGCACGATGACGACGCCGAGGATCCCGTAGGTCACGATGTCGGTGAACCGGGAGCGGACGGCGAGCATGCCGACGCGGGGCAGCGTCCAGCGCATCACCGCCCCGCCCAGCAGACCGGCGCCGACCAGCAGCAGGCCCACCCGGAACGCGTCGAGGGCGGTCACCAGCAGACCGATGCCGACCACGATCAGCACGGTGAGCAGCGGCCACTGCCGGGCGGGCGCCGGGGCGTCACCGGGGGCGGCCCGGCCGCCGCCCTCGGGGCGTGCGGTGTCCTTGGTGAACAAGGGGAAGCGGCGCGTGCCCCGGCGCGCACGGCGCTTGTGCTGCCCGGATCCGGCATCGGCCCCGGTCCCGGCCCTGGATCCGGGACCGGACCCGGAGCCCTCCCGGGCCTTCCGCCGGGCCGGTCCTCCGGACCCCTCCCCGGCCGTCTCGCGCACGGCGCCGCCCGCCTCAGCCGACACTGCGCTCCGCCGCCTCGACGACGTTCACCAGCAGCTGGGCCCGGGTCATCGGGCCGACGCCGCCGGGGTTCGGGGAGAGCCAGCCGGCCACCTCGGCGACGTCCGGGTGGACGTCCCCGACGATCTTGCCCTCGTCGTTGCGGGAGACGCCGACGTCGAGGACGGCGGCGCCCGGCTTGACGTCCTCGGCGCGGATCAGGTGCGGGGAACCGGCCGCGGCGACGATGATGTCGGCCCGCTTCAGGTGGGCGGACAGGTCACGGGTGCCGGTGTGGCACTGGGTGACCGTGGCGTTCTCGCTGCGGCGGGTGAGCAGCAGGGGCATCGGGCGGCCGATGGTGACGCCGCGGCCGACGACCACGACCTCGGCGCCCTTGATCTCCACGCCGTGGCGGCGCAGCAGGGTCAGCACGCCGTTGGGGGTGCAGGGCAGCGGGGCCGGCTCGTTGAGGACGAGGCGGCCGAGGTTCATCGGGTGCAGGCCGTCGGCGTCCTTGTCCGGGTCCATCAGTTCCAGGATCCGGTTCTCGTCGATGCCCTTGGGCAGGGGCAGTTGGACGATGTAGCCGGTGCAGGAGGGGTCCTCGTTCAGCTCGCGGACGGCCGCCTCGATCTCCTCCTGGGAGGCGGTGGCCGGAAGCTCGCGCTGGATGGAGGCGATGCCGACCTGGGCGCAGTCGCGGTGCTTGCCCGCGACGTACTTGCGGCTGCCGGGGTCGTCACCGACCAGGATCGTGCCGAGGCCGGGCGTGACGCCCTTCTCCTTCAGCGCCGCCACGCGGGCGGTCAGATCGGACTTGATCGCGGCTGCGGTGGCCTTGCCATCGAGAATCTGGGCGGTCATGGTCCCATCCTCGCGGATGACCGGCCCCCGGTTCCAATCAGGGCGGTCCGGCCGCCGCCCGTCGTGTGCTCCCATGATCGTGATGTTGCACTTGCACAACACATGACTGATACGACTGGACAAGTAAGCATTCGGTCAAGAACGATGAGCAGCACAGTGCCGCGGGCAGCTCATCGGGGGGACGGACCGCTTTCTGTAGACATCTCCTCCGTACGGTGCCGCGCGTCGTCCCCGCACTTGATCCACGGAGGAAACCACCGCCATGAGTTACGGCGACCCGAACAACCCCTACGGCGCCCCGCAGCAGCAGCCCGGTTACGGCCAGCCGCAGGGCCAGGCGCCCGGTTACGGCTACCCGCAGGCCCCGCCGCTGGGCCAGCAGCCCTACGGTGTCGGCGCCCCGCAGACCATGCCGGGCAACGTGAGCGCGGCCCGCGTGATGATGTGGGTGATCGTCGGCCTCCAGGTGATCGGCGCGGGCATCTTCGCCGTCGCGGCGGCCACCATCAACGCCGCCCAGAAGGACGACAGCCTCAAGGACAACTCCGCCTTCCAGCAGCTCGCCGACTACTCGACCGGCAGACTGTGGGCGCTGGTGGTCTTCGCGATCGCGTGGGGTGTGTTCGCGGCCGTGCTGGCCACCAAGTTCACCTCGGGCGGCAACGGTACCCGGATCACCCTCCTGGTCTTCGGCATCATCACCGCGGTGCTCGGCCTGTGGCCGTTCACGATCGTGGGCCTCGTCCACCTGGTCCTCGCGGTCCTGATCGCCTGTTTCGTCGGCGGTTCCAAGGGCAAGGCCTGGTTCAACCGCCCGCGCTACTGACCGGCGGACCGGCCGGACCGACCGTCCGACCATAGGACTGACCGGTTCACGCCATTCACCTCCAGGGCCGTGTCTCACCCCGTGCAAGGGGAGACACGGCCCTGGTGCGTCGCCCTACTCTGGGGTCCGTAGCCGTCAGGCACGGGGAGACGCACCTTGTACAGCATCATCGTGGTACCTCCGCCGACCACGGAGGACGAGCGAAACGGCACCCAGTTGCGGCTGGCGCCCGGCGACCGCCTCGCCTTCGGGCGCTCCGCCGCCGGCAACGACCTGGTGATCGGGCACGACGGGGTCTCCCGCCGCGCCGGTGTGATCACCGCGCACGGCGCCTTCTGGATACTCAGCAACCTCTCCGCGCGCCAGACCTACGTCGTGGAGAACCCCGAGGGCGCGGGCGAGCACATCAAGGTCGGGCCGGGACGGCTGGACGCCCCCGTCCCCTTCGAGTTCTCCCGGATCGTGCTGCCCGCCGCCGGTGACCTGCTGCCGATCGAGGTGTGGGCGCCCCGGCACGACTACCTGGCCGGACCGGACGGGCCGGACGGCGAACCCACCGCGCCCGCCTTCTCCGTGGACCGGGCCAAGCGCTACTTCGCGGTGCTCGCCGCCCTGTGCGAGCCCCGGCTGCGCGGCGACCCGCACGCGCCGCTGCCCACCGTCGACCAGGTCGTGGAGCGGCTGCGGCCCGCCTGGCCCGCCGCGTCCCGTACGTCGGTGCAGTGGAACATCGACTACCTGGCCGTGAAGCTGCGCCTCAAACCCGGTCCGGACACCGCCGAGACCGGTCCGCGGCTCAACGGCAAGAAGGAGTCGCTGGTCTCGCTCGCGCTCCGCTTCGACCTGGTGCGCGAGGACGACCTGGTGGTGCTCGCCGCGCCGCCACCGCGGCGCCCGGCGGTGCCGGCCGGGCAGCCGGCCGTCCCCGGCCCGGACCAGCGGTGAGCGAGCCGTACGCCGTACCGGTGCCCCGCGGTTACCGGGTCGGCGTCTGGGAGGTGCGGCGGCCCATCGCCACGGGTGCCTTCGGCAGCGTGTACGAGGCCCGGCGCACCGGAGCGGCCGGCGGTACGGGCGGCGGCACCCCGCCCGACCTGCCGCGCACGGCCGCGCTGAAGTTCCTGCCCACCGGCACGGGCACCCCGCGCCGCCTCGCCCATCTGCGGGAACTCGTCGAACGGGAGGTGACGTTGCACCGCCGGCTGCGCCGCCCCCGGCTCATCCGGATGTACGAGACCCTCACCGTCGACGACCCGGGCCACCCCGGCCTCGACGGCGCCACCGTCCTCGTCCTGGAGAAGGCGGAGGGCTCGCTGGCCGCGCTGCTCGCCGCCGGTCCCCGGCCCGCCGCGAAGGACGCGCTGCTCGCCCAGATCTGCGAGGGCCTGGCCCAGCTGCACCGGGCCGGCTGGGTGCACGGCGACCTGAAACCGGCCAACGTGCTGCTGATGCACGACGGTTCGGCACGCCTGGCCGACTTCAACATGGCCGCCGAACTCGAAGGCACCCATGCCTACTCCCCCGCCTTCTCCACCCCCGACTACACCCCGCCCGAGCTGCTGTGGTCCGAGGTCGGCGAACGCGGGCGCCAGATCCGCCCGTCCGCCGACATCTGGGCCTTCGGCGTCCTCGCCCACCTGACCCTCACCGGCGCCTTCCCGCTGCCCGGCGGCACCCCGACGGTCCGCCGGGACGCCGCCGTCGCCTACGCCCGCGGCACGGCCGGACTCACCCTGTCCCCCGGACTCCCGTGCGCCTGGCGGGAGATCCTCCAGGAATGCCTGACCCGCACGCACGCCGACCGGATCGGCACCGAGGCCCTGCTGCGGCGTGTGGAGGCCGCGGCGGGCACCGCGCGTCCGTCCGGCGTCCGGCGGCTGCGCCCGCGGGGCGCCGTGCGGGGCCGCCGCGGCCGGCTGCTCACCGGCGGCGTGCTCGCCGGGGCCGCCGTCGCCGCGCTCGGCTACGGCATCGGCGCCCTGGCGCACGACCCGCCGCCCCCCGCCGCGAACACCACGCTCCGCCCGGAGGACACCGCGGCCCTGCCGGGAGCCGTCGCCCCCGCCACCTACGGCGCCCCCGAACTCCGTACCGACCAGGGCGTCCCGCCCTCCTACCGGCCGCTGATCGTCGACGCGGCGCACGCCTGCCCGAACCCGGACGTCACCCCCGCCCTGATCGCCGCCATGCTGAAGGCGGAGAGCGACTTCGACCCCAACCTGTCCGACCCCGCCAAGGACGAGTACGGCATCGCCCGCTGGACCCCCCGAGTGCTGCGCTGGTGGATCCGGTCCGACGGGCAGCCCGCGGCCACGACCCCCCGGCCCCCGTTCCCGGCCGCCGTGTCCATCCCGGCCATGGGCCGCTACCTGTGCTTCATCGCCCCGAACCTGGAACCGGGCCTGCCCGGTGACAAGCGGGTGCTGATCGCCGCCGCCTACCGGACGTCGTTCCGGAAGGTGAACGGCGCGGGCGGAGTTCCCCCGAAGTACCGCGACTACTGCGCCCGCGTCGCCCACTACCTCAAGGAGTACACGCCCCCGGGCCGCAGGTGACCCTGAGACTTCCGAGGTACCGGCGCCGCGCGGCCCCTGCGACGGTGGAACCACTCCGCTCCGGCGGAACGACCACCTTCGTCACATGGGGGAACCTGTGAACGTGAAGAAGCCCGCCGCGCTGTTCGTCGCGGCGACCGCACTGATCGCCGGCGCCTCGGCCGCGGCCTCTGCCGCGGACCCGGCCGCGGACCCGGCCGGCACCCGGGTGACCAGCCTCCAGCAGCAGGCCGAGCAGGTCCTGGCCGGCCACCCGAAGGCGCTGCACGTGTCCGCCGACGCCGTCCGCTACGACGGCCTGACGGTCACCGCCGCGCCCAAGGGCCAGGCCGCCCTGAAGGACCTGGACTGCGCGTACGGCCACCTCTGCATGCTCGTCAACGGCCAGAAGTTCGACTTCTACAAGTGCCAGACGTGGAACCTCAACAACTGGACCGGCAACGGCCCCTTCACCAACAACCAGACACCCGGCACGGTCGCCAGGTTCTTCAACAAGGACGGCAGCGTCCGCTGGACGTCCACGGCCTACGAGGCCGGTACGGCCACGTGGGACCCGATCTGGTCACTGCGCCCCTGCTGAGCCGGGCCCGCTGACGACGGTGGCCTCCGGCCCCTCCTGGGGGAGGGCCGGAGGCCACCGTCATGCGTTCACCTGTTCTTGAGCGCGGAGAGGAACGGTGTCCACGCGCTCCGCTGGAAGAGGAGGACGGGTCCTGTGGGGTTCTTGGAGTCGCGGACGGGGACGAAGGCGGGAACGTCGGCTACTTCGACGCAGTCACCGCCCTCATCGTTGCTGTAGCTGCTCTTGCGCCAAGCGACGGAGCCCGGGTCAATCCCGTTGCTGTGCTTCATCTTTGAGGGTCCTCACTGCTTCTTTCATCAAGGCCAGGGACGCCTTGGGCGGCAGGGCGACGGCCCTCAGCAGATCGTACCTACGACGGTACTCCCTCACCTGCGCCGGATAGTCGACGAGCTGCCCAGCGAAATCGCCCTCCGTGTACACCAATGGCGGGGCATCAGCGAAGGTCATGATCTTGGCCATGGCATGAGCGAGCGGGGGCCAAGGGGTGGTTTCCGGAACCACCTGAAGAATGCTCCGAGTGGACTGCACGACGTCGAGGATGTACTCCAGCTGCTCAGCCATCACTGCCGGAGGGAGCGGCGTCCGCCGGATGACCGACTCATTCAAGATCACCCAGTAGGAAGGGCGTTCCGCACGACTCCACAGCTCCGCACGCGCCAAACGCGCCTGGACAAGCTCCTTGGCCACCTCAACCGGCGTCTCAGGAGCTCCGTACTCGATGCGGG
Organism: Streptomyces sp. NPDC006743; assembly: GCF_040703815.1. Lineage (NCBI taxonomy): Bacteria > Bacillati > Actinomycetota > Actinomycetes > Kitasatosporales > Streptomycetaceae > Streptomyces > Streptomyces sp. NPDC006743. The sequence goes on from NZ_JBEYJA010000003.1 coordinate 167,787, forward strand.
CATGGAAGTACGCCTCGGTCTGCAAAAGCCCGGGGACGACACTGGGCGCCCACTCTTCCAGCGTCTGGGCCTGCCTCTCCAGATCCGGGATATCGGCGTAGTACCACGGGTGCCCTACTTGCCGCGCCTTGGCGACGTCTTCACACCGCCGCTGGAAAAACCCATCCGTTCCCAGCCTGTCGTCCACGTGCCGGGCGAGATCGACCGGCATCCGCCGCTCACCCCGTTCGATCTGACTCAAGAACGAGATCCCCCGGAAGCTCCCCTCGGCCAGTTGCTCCAGCGTCAGGCCCGCGGACTCCCGCTTGAAGCGCAACTCCGCGCCGTAGAAGGAAGGGACGCTCGTCGACGCGTCGGGGTCCTTGCGAGCAGGCACAACTCATCACCGCCGTTTACCAGTTACCGTGCGCAACCCAAACTCTTTTCACGGTACGCCGCCCCACGCCACTGTGTGAGTGATTCGTCACGCATCGCACACAGAAAGGCGTACGCCCGTGCCTCAACCCCACGTCCAGGAAGCCGAGGCCCACCTGGAGGCACTGCGCGCCGCACTCGCCGCGCACGGCATCACACTTCCCTCGCTGGGGCTCGAAGCGCCCTCGGTCGCCGGGTCGTACACGGCCCCGCTCATCGCACTCGGGAACTGCAACCTGGACACCGCGCGGGCCCTGGCCGCCGCGCTGCGCGAGGGGGCGGCGGGGTGAGGTCCGCGCTGACGCTGGATCTGCTCGCGCTGCCCAAGGCCGTACCGGAGGTGCGGTGCGCGAGTACCTCGGGCGGCCGTGCCCGGACGTGCAGCTGTGCGTGAGCGAGCTGCTGGCCAACGTGATCCGGCACGTCGGCGAGGGCACCCCCGTGTCCGTACGGGTGCACGCCGCGGGCGGCGGCCGGGTCCGGGTGGAGGTCACGGACCGGGAGCCGCACGCGTGGCTGGTGGTGCGGCACGCGGGCGACGAGGAGGAGTCCGGGCGCGGGCTCCTCCTCCTCGACTCGGTCGCGCTGCGCTGGGGCGTACGGCAGGAGCCGGGCGGCAAGACCGTCTGGTGCGAGGTGCCCGTCAGCTGATCCGGGAGCCGGCGGACCGGCGTTCGTAGACCGTCACCCGCCGCCCCCGCACCCGTTCGTCGGCGACGACCGTGAAGTGCGTGCGCAGGGCGGCCAGTTTCGCCTCGTCCCGGGCCAGGGGCGCCGGGCCGGGCGGCAGGGACGCGTCGGTGACCAGCAGGACCCGCCGCTGGGCCAGGGTCAGGGCATGGATCGTGGCCGGATCCGCCTCCTCGCCGCCCAGCGTCCCGGACTCGGCGGGGCCGCGGACCAGCGCGATGTCCCGCAGACCGGCGAAGTCGCCGGGCGAGACCAGCGCGGTGTCCCGCCGGAACGCGGGAACGAAGAGCACCGCGTCCCCGTCCCGGTGCAACCTGCGCACGTGGCCGGAGACCGCCAGTACGTCGTCCACCCTGCTGCCCGGCGAGCGCACGGCCACGGACTGCGGCAGCAGTGCGGCCACCGCTGCCACGAGCGCCACGGGGACCAGCCACGCGGACGCGGCCGGGAACCGCGGGGCCGCCGCCCGTGCCGCCGCGTCGAGGGCGGCGCCGATGAGCAGGGCCAGCCCGAGCTGGCTGAACGCGACGTACCGGTCGAGGAAGACCGGCTGGACGAACGAGAGGCCGATCAGACCGAGTTGGGGCACCGCGAGCAGCGGCAGCCCGACGGCCGCCACCGACAGCCGGCCCGCCCGCGGCCGGTCCGCCAGGGCCGCGAGGACGCCCACCGCCAGCAGGACGGCGGGGCCGGTCACCGTGTGCCAGGTCAGCGGGGGTATCCAGGCCACCTGGCCCGCCTGGGTCCGGCTGTAGAGGACCAGCGGCAGCACCCCGGCCACCGCGCACACCGACGCCGCCGCCCACCGGGCCCGCGTCCCGCGCCCGGCGCGCGTCCAGAGCAGGGTCACGGCGTGCGCGGGAAGCACCAGCAGGGACAGCCAGTGCAGCAGCCCGGTCACCAGGACCACGCCCCCGTAGGCGGCCCATCGCCCCGCCCCGCCGCGCCCCTGGAGCAGTGTGACCAGCAGCAGCGTCGAGATTCCGGCACCGGCCGCGACCAGCGCGTAGGAACGGCCGTCCTGGAGCTGGAACTGGATCGCCGGGAGCAGCGCCAGGGCCAGGCCGCCCGCCAGTCCCGTCCGCGTTCCGCGCAGGCGGCACCCGACGGCCGTCACGCAGGCCGCCGCGACGGCCATGGCCAGCACGGACGGCAGTCTGAGCGTCGTGATGCCGGGCCCGAAGCAGCCGAAGAGGGCGTGCATCCACAGGTAGTAGAGCCCGTGCACGGCGTCCACGTGCTGGAGGGTGTGCCAGATCTCGCCGGCCGACCGCTGCGCCACGATCCAGGTCGCGGCCTCGTCCCGCCACACGCTGTGGCCCCGGGACAGTCCCCACAGGCCGAGCAGGACGGTCCACAGCACCGGGACGGCCCGGACGAGCAGGCGCGGGCGGGGCCGGGGACCGGCCGGGTGAGAGGTCATGGAAAAGGCCGGTCCTCGCAGCGGTGATCATCCGGGTGGGCCGCACAGGGTACGTGCGGCACCGGCCCGGATGACCACCGACCGTAAAGAACCGGCCAAAGGTGGCGCACAGGGGCGCCTCGGGGGTGAGGTGCTCAGTGGAAGAAGTGGCGCGTGCCCGTGAAGTACATGGTCACGCCCGCCTTCTTCGCGGCCTCCACGACCTGTTCGTCGCGGATCGAACCGCCCGGCTGCACGATCGCCTTCACGCCTGCCGCGATCAGGATCTCGGGGCCGTCCGGGAAGGGGAAGAACGCGTCCGAGGCGGCGTAGGAGCCGCGCGCCCGTTCCTCGCCGGCCCGCTCGACCGCCAGCTTGCAGGAGTCGACGCGGTTGACCTGGCCCATGCCGACGCCGACCGACGCGCCGTCCTTGGCGAGCAGGATGGCGTTGGACTTGACGGCCCGGCAGGCCTTCCAGGCGAAGGCGAGCTGGGCCAGCTCGTCGGCGGACAGGGCCTCGCCGCTGGCCAGGGTCCAGTGGGCGGGGTCGTCGCCGTCGGCCTGGAGGCGGTCGGTGACCTGGAGCAGCGCCCCGCCGTCGACCGGCTTGACCTCGGCCGGGTGGGAGGGCGCGCCCGGCGCCTTCAGGACCCGGATGTTCTTCTTCCTGGCGAGCGCCTCCAGCGCGCCGTCCTCGTAGTCCGGGGCGACGATGACCTCGGTGAAGATGTCCGCGACCTGCTCGGCCATCTCCTTGCTGACCGGCCGGTTCACGGCGATGACACCGCCGTAGGCGGAGACCGGGTCGCAGGCGTGCGCCTTGCGGTGCGCCTCGGCGACGTCCGCGCCGACCGCGATGCCGCACGGGTTGGCGTGCTTGATGATCGCCACGCACGGCTCGTCGTGGTCGTACGCGGCACGGCGGGCGGCGTCCGTGTCCGTGTAGTTGTTGTACGACATCTCCTTGCCGTGCAGCTGCTCCGCCTCGGCGAGGCCGGTGCCGGTGCCGTCGACGTAGAGCGCGGCGGGCTGGTGCGGGTTCTCGCCGTAGCGCAGCGTGCTCTTGCGCTCCAGGGTGGCGCCGAGGAAGTCGGGGAAGGCCGAGTCGTCGACGGGCGCGTAGGAGGAGGCGAACCAGCCCGCCACCGCGATGTCGTACGACGCGGTGTGCTGGAAGGCCTCGGCGGCGAGCCGCTTGCGGGTGGCCAGGTCGAAGCCGCCGTCCTGCACCGCGGCGAGGACGTCGGCGTAGCGCTCGGGGCTGGTGACGACCGCGACCGAGGGGTGGTTCTTGGCGGCGGCGCGGACCATGGAGGGACCGCCGATGTCGATCTGCTCCACGCACTCGTCGGGCGAGGCGCCGGAGGCGACCGTCTCGCGGAACGGGTAGAGGTTCACGACGACCAGGTCGAAGGGCTCCACGCCCAGCTCGGCCAGCTGCCGCCGGTGGTCCTCCAGGCGCAGGTCGGCGAGGATGCCCGCGTGCACCTTCGGGTGCAGCGTCTTGACCCGGCCGTCCAGGCACTCGGGGAAGCCGGTCAGCTCCTCGACCTTGGTGACGGGCACGCCGGCCGCGGCGATCTTCGCGGCGGTGGAGCCGGTGGAGACGAGTTCGACGCCCGCCTCGTGCAGCCCGCGCGCGAGCTGCTCCAGACCGGTCTTGTCGTAGACGCTGACGAGCGCGCGCCGGATGGGCCGCTTGTTGCTCTCGGCGGTCACTGGATAACTACCTTTCGTCCCTCGATGCGATAGCCGTGGCGGGCGAGCCGGCTCACGACCTCGACGAGCAGCCTTCGCTCGACTTCCTTGATGCGCTCGTGCAGCGCGCTCTCGTCGTCCTCGTTCCGGATCTCGACCACGCCCTGGGCGATGATCGGGCCGGTGTCGACGCCGTCGTCGACGAAGTGGACGGTGCAGCCGGTGACCTTCGCGCCGTACGCGAGCGCGTCCCGTACGCCGTGGGCCCCGGGGAAACTGGGCAGCAGGGCGGGGTGCGTGTTCACGAAACGCCCGCCGAACCGTGCGAGGAACTCCTTCCCCACGATCCTCATGAACCCGGCGGACACGACGAGGTCGGGCTCGTGGGCGGCGACGGCCTCGGTGAGCGCCGCGTCCCACTCCTCGCGGGTGGCGTGGTCCTTGACCTTCCGCACGAAGGTCGGCAGCCCGGCGCGCTCGGCGCGCGCCAGCCCCTCGATGCCGTCGCGGTCGGCGCCCACGGCGACGATCTCGGCACCGTACGACTCGGCTCCGGCCTCGGCGATCGCGTCGAGGAGCGCCTGCAGATTGGTGCCGGATCCGGAGACCAGCACGACGAGGCGCTTGGCCACGGGCTTGGCGGCCACGGTGGGGCCCTTTCTCGGGGAAGCTGTTTTGTACGGTCGTACGAATGCTTCGCGCCCCCGGATACGGGGAAGCCTACGAAACGGCCGACCGCCAGCAACGATACCGGCACTCCCGGCGGCCCCCATGGGACGGGGGCGTGGCCGGAAGGTAGCGTCTGCACAGACCTGGTACGGGACCGCGCCGGGGACACCTGGGGAGAGCGGGGGAACGCACTCCGCGCTCCGGGCGTTCAAGGGGTGAGGGGCCTGTCGGATCGCCCCGGGCTGCTTGTCGGTTCGCCTGCCGGTTTCGTCTGCCGGTTCGTTCTTCGCACCGCCTGCGAACCGTCTCGCGGACCGGACGGCGGCCCCCGGCGGACCGCCCGACCAGTCGACCAGTCGTGACTCACCAAGGGGAAGACGCTCACTTGATGCCCGACCGCAGCCCGCGACTCCTCACGCTCCCTCCGCTGTCGGTGCAGGGAGGGGAGCGCGGCGCCGTGCTGCTGCGGGAGCGCCCCGCCTCACCGCCCCACGCGCCCGCGGGCGGTGACGACGGCGGCGGGCGAGGCGGCTCCGCTCCCGACGACAACCCGTTCGCCCCGCCCGCCGAGGGCACGCCCGACCGCCCCTGGCAGCCCCGCCACCCCTCCGGGCAGGACTCATCCGGGCAGGGCTCCGGATCCTCCGGTGAAGGCCAGGGACAAGGTCAGGGTTCCGGTGACGGCCGTTCCCCCTGGGGCAGCCAGTGGAGCGACCGCCAGCCCGGCCGCTCCCCCGGCGGTTTCGGCGAGCGGCCCGAGCGGCCCGGCGGCGGGCCCGGACAGCCGGGCGGCGGCCAGGGCAGGCCCGGCCCCGGCATGCGCTGGGACCCCGCCGATCCCGCGCAGCGCCGCGCCCGGTTCTCTCTGCTGTCCGGCATGTGGGCCTTCTTCTTCGTCCTGTTCGGCTGGGCGCCCGTCGCCCTGCTGCTCGGCGCGCTCGCCCTGTACTGGGGCATCAGCGCCCTGCGCACCAAGCCGCGCAGGCCCGGCCCGGACAACGCGGCGCCGGCCCCGGCGCCCGAGAGCAACCGGCCCCAGCTGACGGCGGCGATCAGCGGCCTGGTCACCGCGTCCCTGGCGCTCGCCCTGGTCGCGGCGGGATTCGCCGCGCAGTTCGTCTACCGCGACTACTACTCCTGTGTGAACGACGCGCTCACCCACCAGGCCCAGCAGTCCTGCGACCGCCACCTGCCGAGCGAACTGCGGGGCATGCTGGGCACGGACGGCTGAGACGGGCGCCCCGCGGAGGCGTCGTACCCCGGGCCGGCCGGGACCCTCGCCCCCGGCCCGCCCAGGCCCCTGGATCCCACGTCGGCGGGCCGCGCAGGTCCCTCGGATCCACGTCGGCGGGCCACCAGTCAGGCCCCTCGGGGCCCGCGTGGGCGAGCCGCCCAGGTCCCTCGGATCCCACGTCAGCGGGCCACCACCCAGGCCCCTCGGGTCCCGCGTGGGCGAGCGGCCCGGTCCCTCGGGGTCAGCGGGCCGCCAAGTCCCTCGGTTCTTGCGTCAGCGGGCCGCCCGGGGCTCCTCGGGACACAGGTCGGCGGCTCACCCGGGGCTCCGGGTCACCCGGCCGGCTCGTCGGTGGGGGCGGGCGGCCTGATGTCCTGCGCGGGCAGGGCGGCGGGCGCCGCGGCCGTCTCCACGGGGCCGTCCGCGCCGCCCAGGGAGCCGTCCGCCTTGTTCCGAGGGCTGGCCGCGGTGGCCCGGCGGGCGTCCGCGCTCCACTGCCGGTGGACCTCGGACACGCCGGCGCCGTCGGCCGCCGCGCCGGTGTTCCGGCTTTCCCCGGTGTTGCCGGCGTTGCCGCTGTGGCCGGTGCCGGAGGGGCCCGGTCCCGTCGCGGGCCCGGATCGTACGCGTCCTTGCGGCTCGGCGGTCGTCGCTCCCGGCTTCCCGTCCCCGTCCGGCCTCGCGGACCTCTGCGGTTCCGCCGGCCCCTCCGGCCTCCCGGCCCCGTCCGGCTTCGCCGACCCCTGTGGCTTCGCCGACCTCTGTGGCTTCGCCGACCCCTGTGGCTTCGCCGACCTCTGTGGCTTCGCGGATCCCTCCGGCCTCGCGGAGGCCGTCTGCTGCGGCCGCGCGGGGGCCGTCTGCCAGGAGGGCGGGTCGAGGGACGGCGGGTCGAGGGGCAGGACGTCGTACGGTTCGAGGGCGGCGTCGTACCGCGCGGGCAGCCAGCCGCCGGTGTCCGGGACCCGTACCGGCCGAGCACCGCCCTTGCCGCTCCCCCCGCTCACGCCGTCCTTCCCGCCCCCTCCGGGACGGGGCCGCCCGATCAGCCCCTGCCCGGCCTCCCCTACGCCGCGGATCCGGCCGCCCAGGCAGTGCCAGATCCGTACGGCCAGCGCCGTCGGCACGGCCGCCGCCGAGGTCCACAGCAGGGTGGCGCCCATGACCTGCCAGCCCACCGGCCCGAAGTCGTCGAGGACGGCGTTCCCCAGCGGGCCGCCCGCCAGTTCGGCGAAGACCCCGAGTCCGATCGCGCACAGCAGGCACGCCAGAGCCGCCCCGCCCGCCGTCCGCCGCAAGGACCACGCCCGCACCCCGTCCCGCGAGTCCCCGGAGTTCCCGGGGCCTCCCCCGTCCCCCGCGTCCCGCCGGTCCCGGCCTTCCCGCGCCGCCGCGCACGCGACGAACCAGCCGATGGACAGTCCGGCAGCCACCGGCACCGCTGCCGTCACCAGGTGCAGCGGGCTGCCCCGCCCCGCGTCCGGCACCGCCGCGAGCAGCGGGAACGGCGGCAGCAGCGGAGCCGGCGCGGAGACGAACGGGTCGACCGTGTGCCCGGCGCCGAGCACGAAGCCGGGGCCGAGGGTGTACGCCGCCGCCCACAGCACCGCGTTCGGCAGCAGCGCCAGGCACAGCAGCAGCACGGCGAACCGCCCCGACCAGCCCTCCGTCAGCTTCAGGAACGCGCCCTGGGCCGCATGACCGTGCCCGACCAGTGACACCCCGAGCACCAGCGCCCCGCCCCCGACGAACACCACCGCTCCCGCCCCGGCCGCACGGGCCGAGGCACCGAGCCGCGCCCGTGGCCCCGGCCCGAGCAGCAGCCGCCGTACGCCGGGCGAGAGCGAGCCGAGCGCCCGGTCCAGCGGCGCGCGCGGGCAGCCGTACGCCGCCCAGACGCCGCTGGCCGCCGCCACCGCGGCGACGAACGGCACCCACACCACCGTCGAGAACCACGCCGGGTGCAGCGCCCCGCCCGCCGCGTAGACCGCGGCGCCGACGGCGACGGCGAGGTACCCGAGGAGGACACCGGCCCAGGCGGTGCGCGGGGGGACGAGCGGCCCGCCGTCACCACCGTCGGTCGCGTCCCGCGCGGCCCGGTGCACCAGCAGGACGGGCGCCACGGACAGCAGCAGCGGGGTCAGGCCGATCGGCGCGGGCACCGAGGTGAGGGTGTCGGTGCGGACCAGTTCGGCGCCGTGCGCCAGCAGCCACAGCGCCGCGGCGACGTGCAGCGCGCCGCTCGGCCCGCTGTCGGGGTACGGCGAACTGATCCACAGCACGACGTCGAGCACGGCGAACGAGCCGAGGCCGAGGCCCGCCGCGACCACGCCGCCCAGGAAACCTGCGCCGAGTCCGGGTGAGCGGTCCCGTACCCGGGTGCGCAGGCGGGGCAACGGCGGACGTCGAGGGGTCGTCTGGATCACGCCCGCCATGCTCCCAACGTCACACGCTTTCCCGGCGCAACAGGCGAACCTCCGAAGTGTCGCTCAATATACGTTTATGTGCCTATTCACACGGAGGGACGCACGGTGACGACCAGTCATGCGAACCCACGGCCACCACGCCCGGCGGACCGACACCGGGGTCCGGGCGCCACGCTGACGCGCACTCAGATCGAACGGAAGACCGGTGCGAGCGCGGCGGAGCCCCTGACACCCGCTCAGGCCTTCGACGCGCTCTACGCCTTCTGCGCACCGGCCCTCGTACGCCAGGCCTACCTGCTCACCGGCCGTCGCGAGCGGGCCCGCGAAGCGGTGGAGCGGGCCTTCCAACTGGCCTGGCAGCGTTGGCCGGAGGTGGCCCACGACCGCGACCCGGCCGGCTGGGTCAGGGCCACGACGTACGACTGCGCGCTCTCCCCCTGGCACCGCTGCCTGCCGCGCAACCGCGTCCCCGACCCGCCCCCGGACCCGGCCGACCGCGCGCTCCAGCACTCCCTGCTGCGGCTCCCGCCCTCGTACCGCCGCACCCTGGTCCTCTACGACGGTGTCGGCCTCGATCTGCCGGAGACCGCGGCGGAGACCGAGGCGAGCACCCCGGCGGCGGCGAACCGGCTGATGCACGCCCGCGAGGCCGTCGCCGCGTGCCTGCCGGAACTCGCCGACCCGGCGGAACTGCACCGGCGCCTGGTCCGGCTCGGCTCGGCCTGGCACCTGGCCGGCGACGCGACGCGCACGGTGATGGGAGCGGGGGCCGCGGTGGCCGCGGGGGCCGGTGTCGTGGTGGGGCCGGGGACCGGTGCCGGTGCCGGTGCCCGGGCCGTGGCGGGGGCCGGTGGCGCGGTGGGGGCGGGGGCCGCGGTGACCTCCGCCGGGGCCGCGGTGACCTGCGCCGGGGCGGCGGTGCGGGTGCCGGCCGCGGGGTCGGTTCCGGGTCCGGCGGGGCCCGCGGCGCCCGCTGCCGTACGGACCGCCGGGGAGCGCAGCACCCGCTTCTGGACGCGGTCCGCCATCGCGTTCACGGTCACCGTCATCGGCGCCACCGCGCTCACCCTGCAGACGGCGCCCACGCGCTATTTCGCGCCGGTCTCCCCCGGCCACGCGGTCCAGGGCCTGCCGGTGCAGGGCCTGCTCGGCCCTCTGTCGCAGCAGGAGCAGAAGCTGCGCACCGAACTGAAGAAGGAGGTGACGTCAGGCCCGGAGCGACTGGCACCGGAGACCCGGTAGGCAGGCCACGGACCGACCAGGGCGCACGGCCGGGGGGCGCCGGCCAGGGCTCACGGCCGGGGGCGCCGGCCGGGGCCACGCTGGTGGGGCTCGCGGTCGGGGCCGCGCCGGTCGAGGCTCGGCCGGCCAGGGCCGCGCCGGTCGGGCCCCGGCGGCCAGGGCCTTGCCGGTCAGGGCCGCGTCGGCCGGGGCTCGCGGCCGGTCCTCGCCGGTCGGGGCTCGCCGACCGGGACCCCGTCGGCCAGGTCCTCGCCGGTCGAGGCTCGCGGCCAGTCCTCGCCGGTCGGGGCTCGCGGTCCGGAGACGGCGGTGGGCCCGCACCCGGCGTGTCGCCGGGGACGGGCCCACCGATGTCCGCCGTTCCGCCGCGCGGAACCGGACTCAGGCGCTGAGGATGGCGCGCGCCAGCTTGGCCGTCTCGGTCGGGGTCTTGCCGACCTTGACGCCCGCGGCCTCCAGGGCCTCCTTCTTCGCCTGGGCGGTGCCGGACGAACCGGAGACGATGGCGCCGGCGTGGCCCATGGTCTTGCCCTCGGGCGCGGTGAAGCCCGCGACGTAGCCGACGACCGGCTTGGTCACGTTGGCCTTGATGAAGTCGGCCGCGCGCTCCTCGGCGTCGCCGCCGATCTCGCCGATCATGACGATCAGGTCGGTCTCGGGGTCGGCCTCGAACGCGGCGAGCGCGTCGATGTGCGTGGTGCCGATGATCGGGTCGCCACCGATGCCGACGGCCGTCGAGAAGCCGATGTCACGCAGCTCGTACATCATCTGGTACGTCAGCGTGCCGGACTTCGAGACCAGGCCGATACGGCCCGGCTTGGTGATGTCGCCCGGGATGATGCCGACGTTCGACTGGCCCGGGGTGATGATGCCGGGGCAGTTCGGGCCGATGATGCGGGTCTTGTTGCCCTTCTTGCCGGCGTACGCCCAGAAGGCGGCCGAGTCGTGCACGGCGATGCCCTCGGTGATCACGACGGCCAGCGGGATCTCGGCGTCGATGGCCTCGACGACGGCGTCCTTGGTGAACTTCTCCGGCACGAAGATGACGGTGACGTCGGCGCCGGTCTTCTCGATGGCCTCCTTGACGGTGCCGAAGACCGGTACCTCGGTGCCGTCGAAGTCCACGGTCTGACCCGCCTTGCGCGGGTTCACGCCGCCCACGACGTTGGTGCCGTCGCCGAGCATGAGCTTGGTGTGCTTCATGCCGGTGGAGCCGGTCATGCCCTGGACGATGACCTTGCTGTCCTTGTTGAGCCAGATAGCCATGGTGTGTTGGTGTCCTCGTCCTGAGTGATTACTTGGCGGCGTGGGCCAGCTCGGCGGCCTTGTCGGCCGCGCCGTCCATGGTGTCGACGCGCTGCACCAGCGGGTGGTTGGCGTCGGTGAGGATCTTGCGGCCCAGCTCGGCGTTGTTGCCGTCGAGGCGGACGACGAGCGGCTTCTCGACCTTCTCGCCGCGGTCCTCCAGGAGCTTCAGGGCCTGGACGATGCCGTTGGCGACCTCGTCGCAGGCGGTGATGCCACCGAAGACGTTGACGAAGACGGACTTGACGTCCGGGTCGCCCAGGATGATCTCCAGGCCGTTCGCCATGACCTGGGCGGAGGCGCCGCCGCCGATGTCCAGGAAGTTGGCGGGCTTGACGTTGCCGTGCTTCTCACCGGCGTACGCCACGACGTCCAGGGTGCTCATGACGAGACCCGCGCCGTTGCCGATGATGCCGACCTCACCGTCGAGCTTGACGTAGTTGAGGTTCTTCTCCTTGGCGGCGGCCTCGAGCGGGTTGGCCGCGGCCTTGTCGTGGAGGGCCTCGAAGTCGGGGTGACGGAACTCGGCGTTGTCGTCGAGCGACACCTTGCCGTCCAGGGCGATGACCTCACCGGAGGCGACCTTGGCCAGCGGGTTGACCTCGACCAGGAGGGCGTCCTCCTTGATGAAGGTGTCCCAGAGCCTGACCAGGACGTTCGCGACCTTGTCGGCGACCTCGGCCGGGAACTTGGCGGCCTCGACGATCTCGCGGGCCTTCTCCGGCGTCACACCGTCGATGGCGTCGATCGGGGTCTTGGCGACGGCCTCGGGGCGGGTCGCGGCGACCTCCTCGATCTCCATGCCGCCCTCGACGGAGGCGATGGAGAGGAAGGTGCGGTTCGCACGGTCGAGGAGGAAGGAGACGTAGTACTCCTCGACGATCTCGGGGGCCGTCTCGGCGATCATGACCTTGTGGACCGTGTGGCCCTTGATGTCCATGCCGAGGATGTCCGTCGAGCGGGCGACGGCCTCGTCCGGGGTGGCGGCGAGCTTCACGCCGCCGGCCTTGCCGCGACCACCGACCTTCACCTGCGCCTTGACGACGGACTTGCCGCCCAGACGCTCGGTGATCTCGCGCGCCGCCTCAGGCGTGTCGATGACTTCACCGGCCAGCACCGGTACATCGTGCTTGGCGAAGAGGTCCCTCGCCTGGTACTCGAACAGGTCCACGCGCTTCCGTCCCTATCAGTGATCTCGCGGTTCGTTGGATGCGTGGGCGTGCCGCGAAGGGCAACGTGACGTCCGCTTGTCACAAGGGAGGCGCACACGGTGTCCGAGCGCGCGGCATGTCCATCTCGCAGGTTATCGCCGCTTGCGGGGGCGCCATAAATCGAGGGTCACACCTGAGCGGTGATACCTGTCACATGATGCCGCCTTCACTGGCACCGCGTGCCGCGTGTGAGGTCGCGGCGGGCCTGCGGCGAGGCTTCCGTCGGGATCTCACCGGGCTGGGGTTGACCCGGTGAGACCCCTGGAAGAGCCCTTGGGGGCTCGGGCGGCTGATCCCCACCCCAATGGGGACCAGCCGGCCCTTCCGCGGGTTGCCGGGCGGACGTCCGGAGAAACCGACGGTTTTCGGCCGACCGGGCCCACCGGTCCCACGGGGTTCGCCAGGTCCCACCGGGTTCGCCAGGCCTCGCGGGCTGCCGCGGGCCCGGCGCGCGGGCCGAGGAGGCACTGATCCTTGTACGCACGAGGTCTCGCGGGCTGCCGCGGGCCGCTCCGGACCCGGGCGCGGGCCGACGGGGCACTGATCCTTGCACGCTCCGCCCGCCCTCGCGCAAGCCCCTGTCACCGAGGGGTGGGAGCTGTGCCGGCCCGCCCGCCGCGCCCGCGGCCCGTACGCCTCACGCCGTCTCCGGGACCGGCAGCGGACGCTTCTCGATCGCCGCCGCCATCACGTCGGGGAACAGGTCGGGGGTGCAGGCGAACGCCGGGGCGCCGAGCGCCGCCAGCGCCGCGGCGTGCTCCCTGTCGTACGCCGGCGCCCCCTCGTCGGAGAGCGCGAGCAGCGTCACGAACTGCACCCCCGACGCCTGCATGGCCGCCACCCGCTTCAGCATCTCGTTGCGTATGCCTCCCTCGTACAGGTCGCTGATCAGCACGACCACCGTCTCGGCGGGCCGGGTGATCTGCGACTGGCAGTACGCCAGCGCCCGGTTGATGTCCGTTCCGCCGCCGAGCTGGGTACCGAAGAGCACGTCCACCGGGTCGTCGAGCTGGTCGGTCAGGTCGACGACCGCCGTGTCGAACACGACCAGCCGCGTGCTGATCGACCGCATGGACGCCAGCACCGCCCCGAACACCGACGCGTACACCACCGAGGCCGCCATCGACCCCGACTGGTCGATGCAGAGGACGACCTCCTTCTTCACGGACTGCGACGCACGCCCGTACCCGATGAGCCGCTCCGGCACGATCGTGCGGTACTCGGGCAGGTAGTGCTTGAGGTTGGCCGCGATCGTGCGGTTCCAGTCGATGTCGTGGTGGCGCGGCCGGTTGATGCGGGCGCTGCGGTCGAGAGCGCCGGTGAGGGTGGCCCGGGTACGGGTGGCGAGGCGCTTCTCCAGGTCCTCCACGACCCTGCGCACCACGGCCCGTGCCGTCTCCTTCGTCGTCTCCGGCATCGCCTTGTTGAGCGAGAGCAGCGTGCCGACCAGGTGGACGTCCGCTTCCACCGCCTCCAGCATCTCCGGTTCCAGCAGCAGCGCGGACAGCCCGAGCCGGTCGATGGCGTCCCGCTGCATCACCTGGACGACGGAGGCCGGGAAGTACGTCCGGATGTCCCCGAGCCAGCGCGCCACGGAGGGTGCCGAGGCCCCGAGCCCGGCGGAACGCTCCCGCCCGGCCCGGCCCGTCTGCGGTCTTTCGCCCTTGCCGTAGAGCGCGGCCAGCGCCCCGTCCATCGCCGCGTCCCGCCCGGAGAGGGCGCATCCGGTGCCGTCGGCCGTGTCCCCGCCGAGCACGAGCCGCCAGCGCCGCAACCGCTCCCGGTCCGCGTCCGCCCCACCCGCGCCGTACCCCTCTGCCACGGTCATACCCCCCACCCCGTCACGCCTTGCCGACATCGCCGTACCGCCATCCGTCACGCTCTACCGGCATCGCCACACCGCCATCCCGTCACGCCCCACCGGCATCACACACCGCCATCCCCGTCATGGCTCTCCAGCCCCGTCATACCGCCACCCCGTCGTACCGCTCGGGTATCGCCCTCACCGCCGCCCCCGCGAACCGGTCGCCACTCTTCCCCGCGGCGCCGGCCCCGGAGGCCACACCCGCACCGCTGTCCGGGCCGGGCCCGGTGTCTCGGCCGGGCTGGGCCTCCCGACCGGGGGTGGCGTGCGGGTCACGCTCGGCGTCCAGACCGGGCGCGGCCTCCCGGCCGGACTCCGTGTCCCGGCCGGACTCGGTGCCCCTGCCGGAGCCGGGGCTGTCCAGTCCCAGGAGCAGCCGCACCACCGGGTGCACCGCGGCGGCCCGCTCCTGGTCGAGGACGGCCGCGAAACCGGGGGCGCCGGCCGCAGCCGTCCCGGCCGAGCGGTCGTCCTGCCCCGGACCGCGCCGGACCAGTTCCCCGAGCGTCCGGCGCACCCCCGGCTCGTACGCCGAGAAGGTGCGCCGCAGCAGCGGCAGCACGTCGGTGAACGCGTCCGCCGGCACACCGGACAGCCAGGCGTCGACCAGCCCGAGCAGCCGCTCGTCGTGCACCAGCAGCATCCCGCCCCCGCCGCCGACGAAGCCCTCGATCCAGGCGGCCGCGTCCGGCGGCGGTGTGCCCGGGGAGAGCGCGAGCCCCATGAGCCGCGCCGCCCGCTCCTGCGCGAGGGCGCCGTCGTCGAGCAGCAGTCGCGCCGCCCTGCCCCGGACGACCCCGGCCACGCTCTCCCGGCCCGACAGGACTCCGAGCACGCCGTGCCAGCGGGCCCGCAGATCGCCGCGGCCCGCCCCGAGGGTGTCACCGAGCAGACCCACGGCCGTGTGGACCGCGTCCATGTGGCGCCGCATCTCCTCGGCGGCGTCCGCGTCCAGGGCGGCGCAGGCCGGGGGCAGGCCGACGAAGACCCGCTCGGCAAGACCCGCGGCCACCTCCGCCAGGGCCTTTGTGTCCGTGCCGCGCACATCGCCGTAGCGCAGCGAGCGGACCAGGGCCGGCAGGGCCTGGGCGAGGTGCCCGACGTCGGTGTCGAGCGCCGCCCGGTCGGCGAGCACGCGCATCACCACCGGCAGCGCCTCCGACAGCCCGGCCAGCAGACAGCGCTCGGCGAGCGCCGTCACCTCGGCGAGGACGTCCGTGCCGACCGCGTCCGCCTCGGCCTTGGCGGTGGCGGCGGCGGACACGGTCGTGCCCCACACCCCGGCCTCGGCGACCCGCACCGACAGCTCCGGCTCCCACCGCAGCCGCCAGGTCTCCCGGAAGGTGCCGGTGCTCCCCCGGGAGGCCGCCGGCTCGCCCCAGCCGACACCCAGCAGCCGCAGCCGGTGCAGCAGCCTGCTGCGCGCGGCGTCGGTCTCCTTGCGCAGGTCCAGTTCCACCTCCCGCTCCGGAGCCTCGGGTTTGAGGCGCAGCCTGCGCTGGAGGCGGTTCAGGTCCTGCTGCAGCGGCACCGCGGGCGCCGCTTCCGGCACCTCGCCGAGGACGTCCCCGACCACCAGCCGGTCGTGCACCAGGGCCAGCGGCACGTCCGAGCCGTCGCCCATCACCGCCCGCACGGCATCGGTGGTCTCGCTCAGCCCGGGGAGCGGCCGGCCCCGCATCGCCGCGAGCGTCTCGGCCAGCCGTACCGCCTCGATGACGTGGGCGGAGGACACGATCCGGTCCTCCTCGCGCAGCAGCCCCGCCACCTTCGTCAGCCACCGCTCGACCGGGCGGTCCGGCACGTCGAACAGATGGGCGTACCAGCCCGGCGCGTCGACGCCCGCCCCGTATCCGCTGAACCGGGAGAGCCTGCGGTGCGTCCACGGCACCCACGTCATGTCGGCCTTGACCTTCGGCAGCCCCTTCAGCAGCGCCCGGTCCGCGGTGACGGTGGTCCTGCGCCGCAGCGCGGGCACGTGCCAGGCGCCGCACACCACGGCCACTGTGCCGGTGAACTCCCGCTGCGCCACCCGCACCTGGAGCCGCATGTGGGCCTCGCGCACGAGATCGCGGTCGCTGCTGCCGTACGTCTCGCGCAGCGCCCCCATGGCCTCCTCCAGCACCAGGAACGGGGCGAACGCGTCCTTCCGTCCCGCGCCGCGGTGCTCGACGACGTCCTCCCACCAGCGCTCCGGGTCGTCGTACCCGGCGGCCTCCGCCAGCACGGCGAGCGGATCGACTCGCACCTCGGCGCCGGCCGGCCCTCCCGAGGGCTCCGCGGTCCCCTCCTCCGCGGAGCCCTCCCCGCCCGTGCGCTCCCCGCCGTCCCGTGGCTCCCCGCCGTCTGCGGACGTCCCGCCGTCCTCGGGCGCCCCGCCGTCCTCGGGCGTCGCGGTGGTGCCGGTCTCCCAGGCGAGCGTGTGCGTGGCCGGGAGGTCGATGAAGCGGGCCGGGACGCCGTGCTCCAGGGCCCAGCGGAGGGCGGTCCACTCCGGGGAGAAGCCGGCCATCGGCCAGAACGCGCAGCGGCCGGGCTCGTCCACGGCGTGGGCGAGCAGGGCGACCGGTGGCCGCATGCCCTCGTCCGCGGCGAGCGGGACGAGCGCGTCGGCCTCCGGTGGGCCCTCGATCAGCACCACCGACGGCCGGGCCGCCTCCAGCGCCGCCCGCACCGCCCGCGCGGAACCCGGCCCGTGGTGCCGCACCCCGAGCAGCAGCGGCCCCGCGTCGGATCCGCGCCTGCCTTTCCCCTCGTCGCGCTCAGCGTCCGGCACGCCGTCCCCCCACTGCCCGTCGTCCGCCCCGGCTGCCCGTCCAGCTGGGCTCGTCGTCGTCGCGGGCCCGCACCAGGCCGTCCCTCACCGCTCCCGGCCCGCTCACGCCCGTCACCGCTCCCGTCCCCCGCACGCCCGTCACCGCTCCCCTTCCGCTCACGTCCGTCACCGGTCCGGTCCCGTGCCGCTCACGCCGTCGCTCACGCGCTCACCTCCCGGCAGGCCCGGTAGAAGTCCTTCCAGCCGTCGCGCTCGCGGACCACGGTCTCCAGGTACTCCTGCCAGATGACCCGGTCGGCCGCCGGGTCGCGGACGACGGCGCCGAGGATGCCCGCCGCGACATCACCGGCCCGCAGCACTCCGTCGCCGAAGTGCGCGGCCAGCGCGAGCCCGTTGGTGACGACGGAGATCGCCTCGGCCGTCGACAGCGTGCCGCTGGGCGACTTCAGTTTCGTCCGGCCGTCCGTGGTGACGCCGTCGCGCAGTTCGCGGAAGACCGTCACGACCCGGCGGATCTCGTCGACGCCGTCCGGCACGGACGGCAGGTCGAGGGAGCGGCCGATCTGGTCGACGCGCCGGGAGACGATGTCCACCTCGGCCTCGGGGGTCTCCGGCAGCGGCAGCACCACCGTGTTGAACCGCCGGCGCAGGGCGCTGGACAGGTCGTTGACCCCGCGGTCGCGGTCGTTGGCCGTGGCGATCAGGTTGAATCCGCGGACCGCCTGCACCTCCTGGCCCAGCTCCGGTATCGGCAGGGTCTTCTCCGACAGGATCGTGATCAGCGTGTCCTGGACGTCGGCCGGGATACGGGTCAGCTCCTCGACGCGGGCGGTCATCCCCTCGGCCATCGCCCGCATGACGGGGCTGGGCACCAGGGCGTCCCGGCTCGGTCCGTGCGCCAGCAGCCGGGCGTAGTTCCAGCCGTAGCGGATCGCCTCCTCCGGGGTGCCCGCGGTGCCCTGGACCAGCAGCGTGGAGTCGCCGCTGACCGCGGCGGCCAAGTGCTCCGACACCCAGGTCTTGGCGGTGCCGGGCACGCCGAGCAGGAGCAGGGCGCGGTCGGTGGCGAGGGTGGTGACGGCGACCTCGACGATGCGGCGCGGGCCGACGTACTTGGGTGTGATCACCGTGCCGTCCGGCAGGGTCCCGCCGAGGAGGTAGGTGGCCACGGCCCACGGCGACAGCTTCCACCGCGCCGGGCGCGGACGGTCGTCCTGTGCGGCCAGGGCCGCGAGTTCGGCGGCGAAGGCGTCCTCGGCGTGCGGCCGCAGCGCCTGCTCGCTGTGCTCGCCGCCCGTGTTCGCGGGCGCGGAGTCGGTGCGGATCGGTTCCGCGGACGTGGGTTCTACGGTCACAGACATGGCTGAGGCCCCCTCCAGCTCGGCCGGTTCGGATCTGTCACCAACCGTGCACCACGGCACTGACAATGCGTTCCGACCTGCACAAACGCGCTCGCCGGGGCCGATTGTCAGTGGGGGCGCCTACCTTCGACGGCATGACTCAGCAGGGGGTGCGCTGGAGTGCGGACCAGGTGCTGGCACTGGCGCCTGACGTCGCGTCACGCAAAGCGGGAAGCAAACTCGGCACGGCGGGTCCGTGGTCCGAGGCGGGGAGTACCGACGAGGGGACGGTGTGGGGGCTGTGCAAGGGCAGCGGGAGCAAGCCGTATCAGACGGTCGTCGACCTCGCCGACGCGTCGGGTCCGGCGTACAAGTGCAGTTGTCCGAGCCGTAAGTTCCCGTGCAAGCACGCGCTCGGACTGCTGCTGCTGTGGGCGGGCGGCGAGGACGCGGTCGCCACCGTGCCCGCCGCTGGAACACCGCAGTGGGCCGAGCAGTGGCTGGCCGGCCGGCGCAAGCGGGCCTCGGAGAAGACGGAGCAGGCGGCGGGGCCCGCGGGCGGCGCCGCGGACCCGCGGGCGGCGCTGCGCCGGGCGGAGCGCCGGGCCGAGCGGATCACCGCGGGCGCGACGGAACTGGAGCAGCGTCTGGCCGACCTCCTGCGCGGCGGCCTGGCCACGGCCGAGCAGGCGGGGTACGGACTGTGGGAGGAGACGGCGGCCCGGATGGTCGACGCCCAGGCCCCGGGGCTCGCGGCCCGGGTGCGTGAGCTGGGCGCGATACCGTCCTCCGGTCCGGGCTGGCCGGTGCGGCTGCTGGAGGAGTGCGCGCTGCTGCACCTCCTGGACCAGGGCTGGCTGCATCGCGAGCGGCTGCCGCAGGACCTGGCGGCGACGGTCCGCTCCCGCGTCGGCCTGCCGGGTTCCGCCGAGGGGCCGCCGGTGCGCGACCGCTGGCTCGTCCTCGCCCAGTACGACACGGCGGACGCGAAGCTGACCACGCGCCGGATCTGGCTGCACGGCACCGGTTCTGGCCGTACGGTCCTGCTGCTGTCCTACGGCGCGGCCGGCCGCGCACCCGAGCCGGCGCTGCCGGTGGGGCTGTACCTGGAGGCGGAGGTGACGCCTTATCCCGGCGCGGGACAGCTGCGCGCGGCGCTGGGCGAGCAGTTCGCGCCCCCGGCCCCGACGCGTACCCGCCCGCCCGGCGTGAGCACGGCGCAGGCGGTGGCCCGCTACGGCGAGGCGCTGCGTGACGACCCCTGGCTGGAGTCGGTCCCGGTGACGCTGGGCGAGGTGGTACCGGTCCCGGCCGGCGACTCCTGGCAGCTGGCCGACGCGGAGTCGGACCACGCACTGCCCCTGACCCCCCTGGCCCGTTCCCGGCCCGGCCTGTGGCGGCTGGTCGCCCTTTCGGGTGGAGCGCCGGTCACGGTCTTCGGGGAGTGCGGCCACCGCGGGTTCACCCCCTTGACGGCATGGCCGCAGGGTGACGGCGAGGCGGTGACCCTGTGCTGATCACCTGTACACCGTCTGCGACATCCGCCCCGGTCGGCAGGGGTGTCGTGTCCGGCATCGGAGTGACGTCGGCGTACGGAGCGAGGGCTTCGGGGCAGAGCGGGAAGTCTCACCCGAAAGGCGCACCCCGACGACACCCCACGAGCCCGCCCTTTCTCACCGGTTACACGCATTTCTTCCACCCCAGGGGAAACCCGGACCGGGTGACCCTCCGACCACCCTCTTCGGGCACCCGGCAACGGAAAGGACGCTCATGATCACGACCTCCGCCCCGGTGGACGCGCCCGCAGCGGGCGCCTGGGAGGAGCTGGTCACCACCGCGCTGCTCGGCACGGACCGCCGCAGGCCCCCGGCGGGAGTCCCCGGCCGGGACGCGCCGGTGGCGCTGCTGGACGCGGCGGCCGCGCTCACCGTCAGCCGCCGTGCGGGCCTGCTCCCGGCACCGGCGGGCGAGCGCCCCCGGCCGGCGCCCGCGGACCCCCGCCCCGTCGTGCCGCCGGCCGCGGCCCGCAGGCTCACCCAGCTGCTGGCCGACCGGTCCGGGACGGCCGGAGGCGGCCGCAGGGGCACGGCACCGGACCTCATGGAACTGCTGCCGCAGTGGCTGGCCGCGGCGAACGCCCGCGGCTACGCGGCACCCGCGCATGCGCTGCCCGCCCTGCTGGACGCGGCCCGGGGGCGTACGGACCTGCGGCCCGCCGCGCTGGCCTTCGCCGGCCCGCGCGCGCTGTGGCTGGCCCGGCTGAACCCGGACTGGCGGTTCGCGCTGCGGGCGGCCCCCGGCGGCGGCGCCGCACTGCCCGGCCCCGAGGACACCGCCCGCATCCGGCGGCTGTGGGAGGAGGGCCTGTTCGCCGAGCGCGTCGCGCTCCTGGCGGCGATACGGCAGCAGCGGCCCGAGGCGGCGCGCGAACTGCTCGCCGGCACGTGGGCGACCGAGCGGGCCGAGGACCGGCTGATGTTCCTCGACTCGCTGCGGGCCTGCCTGGGCCCGGACGACGAGCCGTTCCTGGAACAGGCCCTCGCGGACCGCAGCCGCAACGTCCGCTCCACCGCCGCCGAGCTGCTGTCGGCGCTGCCCGGATCGGCGCTGGCGGCACGGATGGCGGAGCGGGCCGCGGCCTGTGTGGCCGTCGACCACACCCGTGACACGCCGACGATCGCCGTCGAGGCCCCGCACGAGTGCGACGCGAGCATGGAGCGCGACGGTGTGGTGGCCAAGGCTCCGTCGGGAAGGGGTGAGCGCTCGTGGTGGCTGGGTCAGCTGCTGGAGGCGGCTCCGCTCGGGACCTGGTCCCCGCGGCTGGGCGGGCGCACCCCGCAGGAGATCGTGGCGCTGCCGGTGGCCGACGACTGGCAGGGCGAACTGCACGCGGCCTGGTGCCGGGCGGCGGTGCGGCAGCGGGACGCCCGGTGGGCGCGGGCGCTGCTCGGCGAGCCCGCGGCGCCCGAGGCCGGCGGTCCGGGTGCGGTGTCGCTGGCCGAGCGGGCCAAGCTGCTCGGCACGCTGAGCGGTGCGGAACGGGCCGAGTGGGTCGCCGGTTTCATCGCGGCGCACGGACTGTCCGAGGCCTTTCAGCTGCTCGGGGTGTGCGCGGTGCCGTGGGCGGGGCCGCTCGGACGGGCGGTGGTCGACGCGCTCAACATCGCGCGGGACGCAGGGAGCTACCCATGGAGTTTCAGTGGAGTGATGGGGCTGGCCGAGCGGTGTCTGGACCCCGCGGAGGCGGCCCGGCTCGACGGGCTGCTGGCGGTGCCGGACGAGGCGGAGGACGCGTCGCCCGGAGCCGGCGGCTACTGGGCGGAGGCGTTCCAGCGGCTGGTGACGACCTTGCGCCTGCGCGCCGCGATGGCCGCGGAACTCGACGCGCCCACCGGCTGACCCCCGCCCCGCCCGGTGGCGGGCACGCCGGAGAGCCGCCCCGTGACGCGTCTGCGTGCGGACCGCCCGGGAGCGTCCGGACCGGAAGGCCGCCCGAGGACGGCCGCGGCGGAAGTCCGCGCGGGGGCTGCCCCGGCGGAAAGCCGTCCGGAGACGGCCGTAGCGGGAAGCCGCGCGGGCGCGGGCGCGACGGAGGAGCGCACCCGCGGGGGCCCGGCGGCGCCCGCCCGGCCGGGGTGCTACGCCTGGGCCGGCTGGCGGACGTTCGCCCGCACCCAGTCCACGATCGACTGGGTGGTCGCGCCGGGGGTGAAGATCTCCGCGACGCCCTTCTCCTTCAGCGGCGGGATGTCCGCCTCGGGGATGATGCCGCCCCCGAAGACGACGATGTCCTCGGCGTCGCGCTCCCGGAGCAGTTCGATCACGGCGGCGAACAGCGTGTTGTGCGCGCCGGAGAGGATGGACAGGCCGATCGCGTCGGCGTCCTCCTGGATCGCCGTGTCGACGATCTGCTCCGGCGTCTGGTGCAGGCCCGTGTAGATGACCTCCATGCCGGCGTCGCGCAGGGCCCGCGCGATCACCTTCGCACCGCGATCGTGGCCGTCGAGCCCCGGCTTGGCCACCACCACGCGGATCGGACCGGCTGCCACACCCATCACTGCCTCCATGAAGCGACTACATACGTCCACCACGGGACGGACGCCCCGCACCACATCGTCCGGGGAAGTGAACGAACGTTATCGCCAGCATCCCGCACCCGGCAGTTTCACGGTGCGCAGCGAGGGGGAAATCACACACAGGGACAGTTCCCCGGGCGTCTCGCGCAGGGGGGATCTTCACCCGGCGCACGGTTCCCCGCCGCGGACCGGGAACCGCGGCGGGAACAAGCGTCGCACCGGCCGCGGCTCGGCGTCCGACCCCTTCGTGTCTCCCGCACCACCGGCCCCTTCGCGGGTACCACCGGCACCCTCACGGAGCGGACCGGGCGCCGCGCGAGCGCGACGGGCCGCTCGGCCCCGGCGCGCCATACGGGCCCGGCGCGTCGCGCGGGGCACGAAGGACACACCGGGCAGACAGGGCGCGGCAGCGGGGGCGTACGGAAGGACACCGGCGGCGCTCACCGCCGTACCAGCGGCACCGTGCGCGCCGCACGCCGGGTGGTCCGCTCCGCGCGCCCCGCCCGCGCCCCGTCCGGGGCCGCTGCCGCGACTGCCCACGAGGGCACCCGGAGGACAGAGCCGTCCTCCCGCGTGCCGACAGGAGGTCGGCCATGAAGGTCACCAGCGTCGCAGATCCCCTCCTCCCGTTCTGCCAGCGCCTCATCCCGGGCAGAATCGCGGGCGTGTCGGTGGGCCTGCTGAAGGCGACGGCCCTGGAGCTGGCGATCCTCGCCGGTCACGTCCTCCTCTACCCGTCGGGGATCGTCCAGGAGCGCCGCGCCGCCGAGACCCCGCTGCCCGCCCCGGGCGCCGCCGCCCAGCTGCCGGCCGAGGCGAAGCCGCCGGTGGTGCTGCTGCACGGTTTCATCGACAACCGTTCGGTCTTCGTGCTGCTGCGCCGCAACCTCGCCCAGCACGGCCGGCAGCGGGTGGAGTCCCTCAACTACTCGCCGCTGACCTGCGACATCCGCACCGCGGCCGAGCTGCTCGGCCGGCACATAGAGGAGATCTGCGAACGCACGGGCAGCGAGCGGGTCGACGTCGTCGGACACAGCCTCGGCGGTCTGATAGCCCGCTACTACGTGCAGCGGCTCGGCGGCGACACCCGCATCCGCACCCTCGTCACCCTGGGCACCCCGCACGCGGGGACCCGGGTCGCGCCGCTGGCCAACGCGCACCCGATCGTCCGTCAGATGCGGCCCGGGTCCGAGCTGATCGAGGAGCTGTCCTCTCCCGCGCCCGGCTGCCGCACCCACTTCGTCAGTTTCTGGAGCGACCTCGACCACGTGATGGACCCTCTGGAGTCGGCCTGCATCGACCACCCGGACCTGCGGGCGGAGAACATCCGGGTGAGCGGCATCGGCCATCTCGCCCTCCCCGTGCACCCCGCCGTGGCGAGCGGGATACGGCAGGCCCTGGACACCGTACGGCCGGGGGATCCGTCGGCGGCGCAGGGCGGGGGGCTGACCGTGGCCTGATCAGGCCCTCGCCTCGCCCCGCATTGACCCATCAGGGTCGAACATGGCCTCGAACACAAACCCAAGGCCGTGTCCGCGGTCCGCCGAATCACGGCCGATTGCCCGTTTCCCGCGAACGGGAAACCTGCTGAAGATTGTCGCGCCCACGTACCGCCGGGTACAGTCGCCGCACTGCTCTGGCAGCCCCTGTTGTCGAGGCGAAAGAGAAGTTGGTGAACGACCGCCACCCGTCGGGGACCGCGACGCCCCCGGCCCCGGCCTCCGACGACGCCTCGGCGCCCTGTGCGCCGTACGGCGGACAGGAAGCCGCCTACGGTGACTTCACCACGTACGGCGACTACGACGCCACCGGATTCCACACCGGCACCCACACCACGGCGGCCTTCCCCGCCGATCCCCTCTTCGGTGACCTGCACACCGGCGACGCCCACGCGGCGCACGCCGGGACGACCGGCGCGTACGACACCACCCAGTGGTCCACCGGCAGCCACCACACCCTGACCCACGACGCGTACGCGGCCCAGCACCACGCCGCCTACGACACGGGCGCGTACGACACGACCGCGTGGTCCACCGGCTACCAGCATCTGTCCGCCGTGCCGCAGCAGCCGGCGCCCGTCGAAGCCACCGGCCAGTGGGACACCAACGCCTGGCTCCAGGACCCGGCCGCGGCGGCCCCGGCCGAGCAGACCCAGCAGTGGGACTGGGGCACCCAGACCTTCGACACCGGCGCCTACGACGCCACCCAGTGGAACAGCGCCGGTGCGGCCGACGAGGGCCTTCCGCTACCGGAGGAGCCGTCGGCCGGCCCCGATCCGGCCGCGACCGGTGAGCTGCCCGCCCTCCCCGAGCCGGAGGACCAGGAGGAGGCCACCGGGGTGCCCGCGCCGCGCGCGGCCTCGCGCAGCGGCGGCCGTTCCCGGCGCCGGCCCGCCAAGCGGTCCGCGCTGCTGACCGTGGCGGTGCCCTCGGTCTGCGTGGTGGGCGTCGCCGGAATCGCCGCGGCCTCGGTCGGCAGCTTCACCGGCGACGACCAGGAGACCTCGGCGTCCGCCACCGAGACACATCCCGTGCAGGCGTCCACCGCCAACAACAAGCTGGACACCCAGCTCCAGAGCCTGTCGGCCGGGGCGAACGACTTCGCCGACCGGGCCAGCCGCACCCAGGAGCGCATCGACCTCAAGGCGCAGCAGGAGGCCGAGCGGAAGAAGGCCGCGGAGGAGGCGGCGCGCAAGGAGCGGCTGCGGCCCAAGTTCGCGCTGCCGGTGGCGCAGAGGGGGCTCAGCGCCTACTTCGGCCAGGCCGGTGTCAACTGGATGTCCGTGCACACCGGCATCGACTTCCCCGTCTGGTACGGGACGACGGTCATGGCCGCCACCGACGGCACGGTCCGTACCCAGTTCAACAGCGCGTACGGCAACATGCTGATCCTCACCGCCAAGGACGGCACGGAGACGTGGTACTGCCACCTCTCCCGCTACCAGGTCGTCACCGGGGCCACCGTCAAGGCCGGGCAGCCGATCGCGTACTCGGGCAAGTCCGGCAACTCCACAGGCCCGCACCTGCACTTCGAGGTGCGCCCGGCCGGCGGGGCACCGATCGACCCGCTGCCGTGGCTGCGCAGCCACGGCCTGAACCCGACGTAGGGCCGACGGCGCCGAGGGCCGGCCCGGCCCCGGGCCGGCCCTCCCGCCCGGAGTCCTCCTTCGGCGGGGGCCGTCGCTCCGGTCCCGGGATCCGGCCGTCCCGCGCGGCCCCCTTGTGTGCCGGTCCTACAGTTTCTCGACCGGCGCGTAGCGCAGCAGCAGCCGCTTGGGCTTGGCGTCACCGAAGTCGATCGTCGCCTCCGCGTTGCCGCCGGTGCCCTTGACGGCGACCACCGTGCCGAGGCCGAACTGGTCGTGCGTGACCCGGTCTCCGACGGCCAGGGAGACCACCGGCTTCTCCGCGGCGCGCCGGGTGGCGAAGCCCGAGGCACCGGCCGCCGACGACCGGGAACGGGACGACGACAGCGAGGCGGCCACCCCGGAGGCCGGACCGGAGGACACCGGCGCGGAGCCGCCCGTCCGCTTCCAGTCCACGTGCACGGCCGGGATCTCCTCCAGGAACCGGGAGGGCGGGTTGTACGACGGCTGGCCCCACGCGCTGCGCATCGCCGAACGGGTCAGGTACAGCCGCTCCCGCGCGCGCGTGATGCCGACGTAGGCCAGACGGCGCTCCTCCTCCAGCTCCTTGACCTGACCGAGGGCGCGCATGTGCGGGAAGACGCCGTCCTCCATGCCGGTGAGGAAGACCACCGGGAACTCCAGGCCCTTGGCGGTGTGCAGGGTCATCAGGGTGATGACGCCGTCACCGTCCTCCTCGTCGGGGATCTGGTCGGAGTCGGCGACCAGGGCGACCTGCTCCAGGAACTCGGACAGCGCGACCGACTCCCCTTCGCCGCGCTCCTGTTCGAACTCGAGGGCGACGGCCGCGAGTTCCTGGAGGTTCTCGATGCGGGTCTCGTCCTGCGGGTCGGTGGAGGACTGCAACTCGGCCAGGTAGCCCGTGCGTTCGAGGACCGCCTCCAGGACCGTGGCCGGTCCGGCGCCCGACTCCACGATGGTGCGCAGCTCCTCCATCAGGGTATTGAACCGCTTGACGGCGTTCGTCGACCGAGCGGCCATCCCGTACGCCTCGTCGACGCGGCGCAGCGCCTGCGGGAAGCTGATCTTCTCCCGCTGGGCGAGGGCGTCGATCATCGCCTCGGCGCGCTCGCCGATGCCCCGCTTGGGCACGTTGAGGATGCGGCGCAGCGGGACGGAGTCCTCGGGGTTGGCCAGGACGCGCAGGTAGGCGAGGACGTCCCGGACCTCCTTGCGCTCGTAGAAGCGGACGCCGCCGACCACCTTGTAGGGCAGGCCGACGCGGATGAAGATCTCCTCGAAGACACGGGACTGGGCGTTGGTGCGGTAGAAGACGGCCACGTCTCCGGCCTTGGCGTCACCCGCGTCCGTGAGGCGGTCTATCTCCTCGGCGACGAACTGCGCCTCGTCGTGCTCGGTGTCGGCGACGTACCCGGTGATCCGGGCGCCCGTGCCCGCGTTGGTCCACAGGTTCTTCGGGCGGCGGGACTCGTTGCGCTCGATGACCGCGTTGGCGGCGGACAGGATCGTCTGCGTGGAGCGGTAGTTCTGCTCCAGCAGGATCGTCGTCGCGTCCGGGTAGTCCTCCTCGAACTGGAGGATGTTGCGGATGGTCGCGCCGCGGAAGGCGTAGATCGACTGGTCGGCGTCACCCACCACACACAGCTCGGCGGGCTGGAGGTCGTCCGGGCCGGGCGGTACGTCCGCGGGGTGCTCGCCGGTGCCGACGAGTTCCCGTACGAGGGCGTACTGGGCGTGGTTGGTGTCCTGGTACTCGTCGACCAGGACGTGCCGGAAGCGGCGGCGGTAGTGCTCGGCCACGTCCGGGAAGGCGCGCAGCAGATTGACCGTCGTCATGATCAGGTCGTCGAAGTCGAGGGCGTTGGCCTCGCGCAGCCGCGACTGGTAGAGGGCGTAGGCCTGGGCGAGGGTCTTCTCGAAGCCGTCGGTGGCCTGGGCGGCGAAGTCCTCCTCGTCGATCAGCTCGTTCTTGAGGTTGCTGATCTTGGCGCTGAAGGACTTGGGCGGGTAGCGCTTCGGGTCGAGGTCCAGGTCACGGCAGACCAGCGCCATCAGGCGCTTGGAGTCGGCGGCGTCGTAGATCGAGAAGGAGGAGGTGAAGCCGAGCTTCTTCGACTCGCGGCGCAGGATGCGCACGCACGCGCTGTGGAAGGTCATCACCCACATGGCGTTGGCCCGCGGGCCGACGAGCTGCTCGACGCGCTCCTTCATCTCACCGGCGGCCTTGTTGGTGAAGGTGATCGCCAGGATCTGGCCGGGGTGGACGCCGCGCTCGCCAAGGAGGTGGGCGATGCGGTGGGTGAGCACGCGGGTCTTGCCGGAACCGGCGCCGGCCACGATGAGCAGCGGGGAGCCGGAGTGGACGACGGCGGCACGCTGGTTCTCGTTCAGCCCGTCCAGGAGGGCGGCCGGGTCCACGACGGGGCGGGGGGCGCCGTCGCGGTAGTAGGCGTCCCGGTGGGCCTCGCGGTCCGGCGGCAGGTCGAACTTCCCGCCGAACAGATCGTCCGGAACCGGCTCCGGAGCGTGCTCGTCCTCGGGCGGCGGCGGGGGCTCGTCCTCGGGACCCCGAGGGGTCTGGAGGTCCGCCAGGAAGCTGTCGTCAAAGAGGCTGCTCATCGCTCTACGAGTCTAGGGCTCCCCACCGACAACCCGGGGCCGCCCCGGAAAGGTGACCGGTTTCACCGGCCGGGGTCGCTCGCCCCGCCGCCCACCGCGCCCCCCCGCCGCACCACCGCGCACTCCCCCCGACCGGGACCACCCCGGGCGGGACGCGCACCCGCGCCCGCGCCGGTTACGCGCGCCGCCCGCGGTTCGCGTCCCGGCGTGCGCGCCCCGTTCGCGCGACGTGCTCCCGCACTAGCATCGGGATCATGCCCGTCACCTCATCTCTGCGCGCCTGGCTGGCGCAGCGTCCGCCCGCGGCCGGGGCCGCCGTGATGGCCTGCGGCATCGTGTCGATCGGACTGGAGCTGACGGGCCACGAGGTGCTGTCCCTCGCCGTCCTCGCCGTGGCGTGCGCCGCGTGGCTGGCCCTGGCCGCGGACTTCGTCCTGCGGCTGACGCGCGAACGGACGCGCTGGGCGGCCGAGGCGGGGACACCGGCGGCGCTCACCGGGGTCGCCGCGACCGCGGTGCTGGGCACGCGCTTCTCGAACCTGGGGTGGCAGCCGCTCGCCGAGGCGCTGCTCGCGCTGGCCGTGGTGCTGTGGCCGTGGCTGCTCTGGCGGGTCGTCCGCAACTCCCGGCGGCCCATGCCGGGGGCCGTCTTCCTGTGCTGCGTGGCCACGGAGGGGCTCGCCGTGCTCGGCGCGTCGCTGGCCCGGGCGCAGGCCACGGCCTGGCTCGCGCACACGGCGCTCGTCTTCTTCTGGCTGGGCCTGGTGCTCTACCTGTTCGCCCTGTCCCGTTTCGACCTGCGACAGGTGTTCGAGGGGCACGGCGACCACTGGGTCGCGGGCGGCGCACTGGCGATCTCCGCCGTCGCCGGGGCGAAACTGATCGGCGCGGAGAGCGCGGGGCACTACCTGTGGAACGGCGACGACCACGGCGTCCTGCACACGGTCACCCTCGGGCTCCTGGTGCTCGATCTCGCCTGGTACGCCGTCCTGCTCGTGGCCGAGGTGGTACGGCCCCGGCTGCGTTACGACGTGCGCCGCTGGTCGACCGTCTTCCCCCTGGGCATGACGGCCACGGCGGCGCTCTCGGTCGCCGCCGCCCTGCACGTCCCCGAGTTCAGAGGGCTGGGGGAGGTGCTGGTCTGGGTCGCGGTGGCGGCGTGGCTGGCCGTCGCGGCGGGGGCGGTCGCGGAGGCGCGCACCGAACTCAGAGGCGCTGCGGCCTGAGCCTCACGCCCCCGGCGGGCGTGCTCAGGTCCACAGCACCGCGATGAAGATGTTCGCCATGGTCAGCAGGCCGACCAGCCCGAACATGCTCTTGTCCACCTTCTCGTCGTCGCGCTTGACGTAGACGAGGCCGAGGATCACGATCAGCAGCGCCAGTTTCAGGCCGATCTTGACGGTGTTGACGTGGTGGTCGTCGGCCTGGTTGAGGCCGACGAGGACGACGCCGGTGACCAGCATGGTCAGTGCGCCGTGCAGCATGCCGGGCACGAACCGGGCCGTGCCCTGGCCCATCGCCTTCATCTGGGTGAGGAAGCCGCCGAGCAGCGCGGCGATCCCGATGATGTGCAGGCCGACGAAGAGATGGATGAGTACGTCCATGAGGCCGGAGCCTAACGAGAGGCCTCCGAGCCGCCGGACACCGGCCCGGCCACCGGCACGCCCCGGCGGTCCGGGGGCGCCCGGTCCGGGGGCACACGGTCCCCGCCGGCCCGGCCCCGGCAGCCGCGCCGGTGTGCATATATGCGCCACATAGCACCTGCCGGTCCCCTCTGCCCCGGAACCGGCACATCGGTCATCGCTCTCCGTGAAGACGATGCCGTCGGGTGGCGCTCGCGGTCACTTCCGGTCGCGGGTCGGTCCAGTCACGGCAGTTCCGTACAACCTGTCACTCCTGCGGCACGGCGGGTCCTAGCGTCCTTCCCCAGGTGACCGGCTTCCCACCGCCGTCCGGGCCAGGTCCCGCCGTCCCCTGCCCCTCGTCCGCCCCGAGAGTGCGTGCACCGCGTCCCGAGGCAGAGGGGGAGGTGAGGGCAGGGCCTGGGGGCGGCAGCCGGGCACCACCGCCAAGAAGTCCGGCGGCGGACCGTCCCCCCTGTGCGGGCCGCCGCCGGACGCGCAGAGCCCGCCTCCACGGCCGGCCGGACGAAGGGACGTGACGGTCCACGTGGCCTCGCACCGCAAGCCCCGACCACGCTCACTCAGCGGCAGCACGGCCCGTACGGCCCTCACCCTCGTCCTCACGGGCGCGGCGACGGCCACGGTCTTCGACGGCACCGGACATGCCGCACCGCAGCCGGCACCCGAGCAGGTCAGGGCCCGGGTGGACCGGCTGTACCAGGAGGCGGAGGCCGCCACCGAGAAGTACGACGGCGCCCAGGAGCAGGCGGACGCTGCCGGGAAACGGCTGCGGACGCTGGGTGACGAGGCGGCGCGCGGACAGGCCCGGCTCAACGCGGCGCGTGACGCCCTGGGCTCGATCGCCGCGGAGCAGTACCGGAACGGCGGGATCGATCCCACCGTCCAGTTCCTGCTCTCCGACGATCCCCGGCACTACCTGGAAGGCGCCGAACTGGCGGAGCGGGCGGGGGCCCGCCAGACCGCGGCCGTGGCCGGGGTGCACCGGGAGCTGAGGAGGCTCGACCAGGTGCGCGGGGCGGCACGCACCGAGCTGGCCTCGCTCCGCTCACGCCAGGCGGAACTGCGGCGGCACAAGAAGACGATCAACACGAAACTGGACGAGGCCAGGCGGCTGCTGGCCCGGCTCACCCCGCCGCAGCGCCTGGCGATCGGCGAGGACCCGGCCGGGGGGCGGGCGTCCCGGTCCACGGCCGGGTCCCGGCTCACGCTCGGCGCCCCGGGACCTGATGCGGCCCCCGCGGTCCGTGCGGCCGGAGCCCCCACCTCCCGGGCGGCGGCGGCCGTCGCCTACGCCTACCAGAAGCTCGGCAGCCCCTATGTGTGGGGCGCCACCGGGCCCGACGCCTTCGACTGCTCCGGACTGGTCCAGGCGGCCTACCGCTCCGCGGGCATCGCGCTCCCCCGCACCACCTACGCCCAGATCGGCGCCGGCCGTCGGGTCTCCCGCTCCGCACTGCGCCCCGGTGACCTGGTGTTCTTCTACTCCGGGATCAGTCATGTCGGCATCTACGTGGGCAACGGGCAGATGATCCACGCCCCGAACCCGTCGGCGCCGGTCCGGCTGGCCCCCGTCGACCAGATGCCGTTCGCCGGCGCGACCCGGGTGGCGTGACGGCGGGACTTCCCGCGCCCCGCGCGCGTCAGACCAGGCGCCGCGCCGTCGCCCAGCGGGTCAGCTCGTGACGGTTGGACAGCTGCAGCTTGCGCAGCACCGCCGACACGTGGGACTCCACCGTCTTCACGGAGATGAAGAGCTGCTTGGCGATCTCCTTGTAGGCGTACCCCCGGGCGATGAGCCTCAGCACCTCACGCTCGCGCTGGGTGAGGCGGTCCAGGTCCTCGTCGACCGGCGGGGCGTCGGTGGAGGCGAACGCGTCCAGGACGAACCCGGCCAGCCGCGGGGAGAAGACGGCGTCGCCCTCCTGCACCCGGAAGATCGAGTCGACGAGGTCGGAGCCGGTGATCGTCTTCGTCACGTATCCGCGGGCCCCGCCGCGGATCACCCCGATCACGTCCTCCGCCGCGTCCGACACGGACAGCGCGAGGAAGCGGACGGGACGCTCGGTGTCCGCCATCAGCGCGGCACAGCGGCGCAGCACCTCCACCCCGCCGCCGCCCGGCAGGTGGACGTCGAGGAGGACCACCTCCGGACGGGTCTCGGTGATGACCGCGACCGCCTGGTCGACGTCCGGCGCCTCGCCGACGACCTCGACACCGGTCTCGTCGGTCCGCCCGATCTCGGCCTGGACCCCCGTACGGAACATGCGGTGGTCGTCGACGAGGACCACGCGCACGCGCCGCCCGCCCGCGCCGCCCGCGGCCCCGGCCGCCTCCGCGCTGTCCGCTGACGCCGTGCCGTTCGCCTCGGTCGGGTCGCTCATCACGTGTTCTCCGCCCTCTCCATCTCCAGCTCGACCTCCGTGCCGCCGTCCGGCACCGCGCGCAACCGGGCCGTTCCCCCGTTGCGCTCCATGCGGCCGATGATCGATTCTCTGACACCCATGCGGTCGGTGGGTATCGCGTCGAGATCGAACCCGGGCCCCCGGTCACGGACGGACACGAAGACCGTCCTGCCCTCGACTTCGGCGTACACCTGTACGGCGCCGCCCTCGCCACCGTACTTGGCGGCGTTCACCATGGCTTCCCTCGCGGCCTGCATCTGGGCGCCGACGCGCTCGTCGAGCGGGCAGTCGCCGACCACGACCACCTCTATGGGCACACCGTGCTTGTCCTCCACCTCGGCGGCGTTGCGCCTCACGGCTTCCGCCAGGGTCGCCGGCTCGTCGTCCTCGTCCTTGCCGTTGCCCTCCGGGTTGTAGAGCCAGGCGCGCAGGTCACGCTCCTGTGCGCGGGCGAGCCGGCGCACCTCGCCCGCGTTGTCCGCGTTGCGCTGGATCAGGGTCAGGGTGTGCAGCACCGAGTCGTGGACATGGGCGGCGACCTCGGCACGCTCCTGCGCACGGATGCGCATCAGCCGCTCCTCGGAGAGGTCCTGGGTCATCCGGACCAGGTACGGCCCGGCGAGCAGCGTGATGCCGACGAGGACGGCGAGTCCTGCCTGGAGGACGGAGCCGAGGTGGGCGGCGGATCCCTGCAGGACGAAGATGGCCGAGACACCCGCGGTGACCAGCAGGACGCCGGCACCGGCGCGCAGCAGCGTGAGCGTACGGCGACGGCGGCCGACCTCGACCCAGCGGGCCCGCCGCGCGTTGTCCGCCTGGCGCCAGACCAGGGCGACGCCCGCGGCGACGAGGACGGCCGGCAGGAGGTAGACCTTCGCACCGCCGCCCAGATTCACGCTGCCGACGAAGACCGACGCCACCACGACCATGAGCAGCAGGGCGACGAGCTGGCCCTTGTCCGGTCTGCGGGTGACGATCCTGCGGCGGCCGTCAGGCGACGTCTCCGTCGTGACGAGGGACGGCGGTCTCTGGCCGCCGACACCGCCGACCCCGAGGGGGACGAAGAACCAGAAGGCCGCGTACAGCAGCGCGCCGAGTCCGTCGGCCATGAACAGTCCGACGAAGACCAGCCGCACCCAGACCACGGGCAGCCCGAGATGCCCGGCGAGGCCCCGCGCCACTCCGCCGAGCCAGCGTCCGTCGCTGCTGCGGTAGAGCTTGCGCGGCGGCCGCGGGTCGTCGAGGGGCAGGGCTGCGGCTTCCGGCATGCCAACGATGGTCACATGCCCGCCGGACGGAGGCATCAGGGTCCGCCCCCGAGACTCCCCTGATCTTCCCGCCCCTTGCAGGGGCGGCCCGGGAACGGGCTCGGGGGCCGGGCGCCGGGCGGTTCGTACCGGGGGCTCCGCGCCGGCCGTCGAACGGATCCCGGGCGAGGCTCAGGGGCGAATCAGGGTTCTGCCAGGGTCTTCCCGACTGCCGCCGCGGCGGCGCGCCCGTCACCATGGACGCATGACGAATCACCAGTACGCCGCGACGGGTCCGGAACCCGGCCCCGGTCCTCGCCCGGTCCAGGGTGCGGGGCCCGGAGCCGCCGCGCCCGGCGCGAGTGCGGGTGAGGAACCGCGCCCGCGCGAGCGGACGCACCCGCGGAGTACGGAAGGACGACCGGGCGCGCAGGAACCACCGGGCGCACGCGGAGAACGGAGTACCGGCGAAGAGCCGGGCGCGGACGGACCACCGGGCACACGCGGAGAGCCTGGTAGTGGCGCGGAAGCGGGTGCGGGCGGACGACCGCGTACGAGCGGAGCATCAAGTGCAGGCGGACGACCGGAGCCGCCGGGCGGCGGGCCCGGCCCGACCGGAGGGGCGGACGTGACGGGGACAGCGGGGACGGCCGGCGGGCCGGAGGCGGGGGCCCAGGCGGGCTCCGCGACCGCCGGGAGCCCGGTAGGCACCGGGGGCGGCTCGCCGGGGTTCCGGCGGGACCGGCGGCACAAGGTGCTCGCCGGGGTCTGCTCGGGGCTCGGGCGGCGGTGCGACATGGATCCGGTGATCTTCCGGATCACCCTGGCCGTGCTCGCCGCCACGGGCGGCATAGGCCTCATCTTCTACGGGTTCGCCTGGCTCTTCCTGCCGTTCGACGACGAGGAGGAGAACGAGGTGCGCAAGCTCCTCACCGGGCGGGTGGACGGCCCCGCACTGGCCGCGGTGCTCTTCGCCCTGGTCGGCTGCGGGGTGTTCCTCTCGATGCTGACCAACGGCGACGTGCTCAGTTTCGCCGTCGTCCTCTCCCTGCTCCTCGCGGGGGCGGGGTACTGGTCGCAGCACCGCGGGTCTGCCGATCCCGACCCCCTGGCCGCCCAGGCCGCCGCCGACGCGCCGCCGGAGGCCAAGGCACCCCCGGTCCCCGCCTCCTACCCGTCCTGGTGGCGGGAGCCGATCGTCAAGGACGGCACCCACGTCGGCGGAACCGGCTACCTGTGGGGCCCGCGGGACACACGCGACCGGGACGTCGCGGCGGCCGTGAACATCAGCCGGGACGGGCGCGGAAGAGAGACCGCGCGCCCGCCCCGCCCACAACCGCCCCGGCCCCGGGGCCCTCGCTGGATCGGCGGCTGGGTCTTCCTGCTCGCCGTGGTGGCCGGCGGCCTCGGTACGCGCCTGACCTGGGGCGACCACACGCTGGGCAGCAGTCTGCAGACCGGGCTGGCCTGCGCGCTCGGCGTCTTCGGAGCGGGCCTCGCGGTCAGCGCGTTCCTCGGGAGGACCGGCGCGGGCTCGGTCCTGCTGGCCGTCGTCACAGCGGCCCTCCTCGCCGCGTCCACCGCTCTGCCCGGCAACGTCACCGCCCACTGGTCGCACGCGACCTGGAAACCGGCCGCGGTGACAGAGGTCCGCCCGAAGTACGACCTGGGCACCGGCGAAGGCACCCTCGACCTGACCCGAATACGCCCGGGACACGGCCGGACGGTGACGACGCGGGCCGACGTGGGCGTGGGACGGCTCCGGGTCGTCCTCCCGCAGGACGTGACCCTGCGGGCGAACATCGACGTGGGCGTCGGCGACATCCAGTTGCCGGGCGACGGCTCGCAGGACGTGGACGTGGCACCGGGCAGGCACCAGCAGGTCACGCTGGTGCCGGCAGCGGGCGGCAAGAGCGCGGGGACGGTCGATCTCGATCTGCACGTGGGTGTGGGACAGGCGGAGGTGAGCCGTGCTGCTTCATGAGTTCCAGCCCGGGAAGCTGGTGGCGGGCGTCTGTCTCATCGGCGCGGCCGTCGCCTACGCCGGGGACGCGGGCGGCCTCTGGAAGACGCC
The DNA here is from genome assembly GCF_040703815.1 of Streptomyces sp. NPDC006743. NCBI lineage: Bacteria > Bacillati > Actinomycetota > Actinomycetes > Kitasatosporales > Streptomycetaceae > Streptomyces > Streptomyces sp. NPDC006743. Next base: position 203,227 of record NZ_JBEYJA010000003.1, read on the forward strand.
GTGGTTCGTGGCCGTGCCCGTCGTGGTGGGCGGCCTCTGCCTGGCGGGCGCGGTGGCGGTGGTCAACCAATCCGTACGCCGCCGCAGAACACCGCGCGGCCCGGATTTCGACCGGGCCCGCTAGGGTCTTCCGACCGGATCAGGGACCCGGCGAGCCCGGCATGATCCGGACGAGAGGTCCTAACGGTAGTTCCCGAAGCCCCGGCGGCGTCGTCGCCTCGGCAGGACGGCGTCCAGGGAGAACACGGGGGTGCCGGCGAGGACGAGGGGGATCCAGGCCATGAGGTAGGCGAGGTCGTTGCCGTAGTAGTAGGGGGTGGTGGCCCAGCTGACCGTGAGCCACAGGCTGAGGGAGATGAGCGCGCCGCCGAGCGCGGCCAGGCGGCCCAGCAGACCGAGCAGGACGCCGATGCCGACGGCGAGTTCCCCGAAGGCGATGGCGTAGCCGAAGCCCACCGGGTTCTTCAGGGCCAGGTCGACAAGGGCGGGGACGGCGGAGGAGCCGCGGACCGCGCGCATCGTGTCGCCGAGCGACCCGGGACCGGCGGCCCTCATGAAGGCACTGTCGGTGAGTTTGTCCAGGCCCGCGTAGACGAAGGTGACGCCCAGGAAGAGACGGAGAGGAAGGAGGGCGTAGCGGCCGGCGGTGTCCCGCCAGGTGCCGCGCCGGTCGAGGTACGAGGTGTGCATGTCCGTACGAAGGCTGTGAGTCATCGTTACCAGCCGCCTCTCGCCTCTCACCGCACTGCCGTTCACCCCTCGACAGACCATACGTGTGCGAGAAAGGAGTCGCTCAACCCGGCCGGACTTTTGTGCGGCGTCCGTATGGATTCGGCGTCCGGTTGGCCCCGGGCACTCACCCCTCGGTGTTCGGTCCGGTTCCCCCGGCGCCGTGCGCGCCCGGCGCCGCCCGCACGGCGACACGGCGGTCACCGCGAGGCCTCGGTCACCCGGGCGGCCCGGTCACTCCGTCACGTCGATCGCGTACCGGTTGGTCTCCACGCCCGCCGCGGTCACCAGCTGCACCTCGACGCGGCCCGGCTCCACGTCCGCCGGGACCGGCACGGTCAGCACCGTGTCCGTCGGGTTGCTGAACCCTCCGGTGACGGGCACCAGGGGCACGTGGACATGGACCGCGCCGATGCGGACCACCATCCGCGACAGCCGGTCGGCGCCCTGCGCACCCGGTGGGACGAATCCGGCGCCGCGGATCTCGATGTCGTCACCGGTGCGGACCGGTGCGTCCAGGTCGCCGGCCTCCCGGGCCCGGACCACCGAGAGGATCACCGGGCGCCCGCCCTCCGCGTACTTGCCCGCCAGGTAGGTCGCGGCGGACACCAGCGTCACCACCGCCAGCCCCCAGGGCAGGTCGGGCAGCTGATCGGGCCGTCTGGCCAGCCGCACCGCGGCGAAGACCAGGGCGACGGCGTTGATCAGGACGTACTGGATGTCCGCGAAGGCGCCGCGTCCCGCGTCGTCGGTCAGCAGGTCGGCCGAGCGCGGCCGGTCCGCCCGCACCTTCTGCAGCCGCTGGCCCAGGACCCGCAGTCCGACCACCCGCCGTACCAGCACGGCGATCCCGCACACCACGGCGAGCACGGTGACCGCACCGGCGCCCCGGGCGAGTTCCAGGCCCGAGATGAGGGCATCGCGTTCCGCGTGGTCGGAGGCGGCCGCCAGCTGGCCCACCAGCACCAGCACCGCGTACGCCACGAACAGCACCCACGACGCGGCGACCGAACGAGAGGTGGAGAGTCTGTTGTCCTCACCGATGACCGGGGCCAGCGCGCCGCCGCGCGCCCGGTGGAACCAGGAGGCGGCCGTCAGCGCCGCGGCCACGGTCACCGCCGCCAGCAGGCCCGCCGTGCGGGCGCTGCTCCAGCCCGCTCCGATCGCGGTGAGCGCCTGCACCAGAAGCAGTACGACCACCGCGGCCCACACCGTGTACGCCGTCCAGCGCCACAGCCGTACCAGCCATGCGTCGCCCTCGGCCCGGCGGCGGGCGGCGACGAGTTCGGCGGACTGCGTCAGCTCCTCCGACACCCACTGCCGGGAGGCCGACACGGAGTGGGCCACGGCCGCCGGCAGCCCCTGCCCCGCGGCGAACTCGTCCCGTTTGAGGAGGAACGCGGCCACGGCCTGCCGGTGTCCCGCACGCGCCCCGTGCGGACAGTCCCCGCAGGTGCAGCCGCCCGCGTGGGCGTGCGCCCCCGAACCCGCGCCGTCTCTCGCTTCCTGCACCGCCACGCCCGACGCCCGCCTTCCCCGGAACCCGCAGCCGCCCTGCGGACAACACCCCTACGCCGACTGCGCATTGTGCCCTACACCACGCCGTGCGCGTCCGCGTGGTCTGGTCAGGGCGGGTGAAGTCCGGACCACCGTGTTGACCCGGTGGGGGCGGCCGGCGGACGGCCGGGATCGTCCGGCGGGAGGCGGCCCGGGCATCGGACGGCGGTGCGGTGGGGATCGTGCCGGTGCCGCGGCGGCGGAGGCGGCGGAGGCGGCGGCGGCGGCGGTGTCAGTCCAGCAGGTCGGGTTCGCTGCGGCAGACGGCCTGCCACAGGGGCTGGTAGCTGATCCAGGCCACCAGGTCGCCGCCGAGCTGTTCGCGGGTGGACACCGCGGCCCTGTGGTCGATGAGGACCGGCCGGCCGGCGGCGCGGGCGGTCAGCTGCACCTGGGCGGAGCGTTCCATCGACAGGAACCACCAGGCGGCCGCGTCCACCGAGCCACCGACGGTGAGCAGTCCGTGGTTGCGCAGTACCAGCGCCTTGCGGGAGCCCAGCACCGCCGCGATCCGGCGGCCCTCCTCCGCGTCGACGACGACGCCGGTGTAGGCGTCGTAGAGGGCGTGGTCCTCGTAGAAGGCGCAGCTCTCCTGGGTGAGGGGGTCGAGCAGTTCGCCGAGGGCGGCCAGGGCCCGGCCGTGCACGGAGTGGCAGTGGGCGACGGCGACGACGTCCGGGCGGGCCGCGTGCACCTGGGCGTGCACGGTGAACGCCGCCTGGTTGACGTGATAGCGCCCCTCGACGACCTGGCCGTCCTGGTTGGCGAGGACGAGGTCGCTCACGGTGACGTGCCGGAAGGGCACTCCGAAGGGATTGACCCAGAAGCAGTCGCTGAACTCGGGGTCGCGGGCGGTGATGTGTCCCGAGACGCCGTCCTCGAAGCCGTACCGGCCGAAGACCCGCAGGGCGCCCGCGAGCCGTTCCTTGCGGTGCCGGCGTTCGTCCTCGACCGACTCGTGTCTCGGCGGCATGGCGAAGCGCAGCGTGTCGGTGGGCAGGGGTGGGGGCGGTGTGGGGCCGCGGCCGTGCATGGGGTCCTCCGGCGGGTGATCGGCGTACGGGCGGAAGGTACCCGTGGGCGTCCGGGAAGGGCAGCGCCGGTGCGTGAAGATGCGGTGCTCCCCGCCGGACCTCTCCCATACCCGACAAGAGGTGTCCGGTTTCCGCGCCACACTCACCGGCATGGCGACGAACTGGGCGGCTTTCGCCGCGACGGAACCCGGACTGGCCGGCCTGGCCGAGAAGCGTTTCGGTGCCTTCCGGCACCATGTGCTCGTCACGCTGCGCGCGGACGGCTCGCCCCGCACCAGCGGCCTGGAGGTGCGCTTCCTGGGCGGCGAGCTGTGGCTCGGCATGATGCAGGACTCGCTGAAGGCGCGCGACCTGCGGCGGGACGCGAGGTTCGTGCTCCAGTCGAATCCCGGGTCCGGCACCGGGATGGAGGAGGGCGACGTGCGGATCGGCGGCCGGGCGGTCGAGGTGACGGACCCGGAGGCGAAGGGCGCGTACGTGAAAGAGGTGGAACCGCCGCAGCCGTTCCACCTCTTCCGCACCGAGCTGACGGAGGTCGTGCGGACCTTCGTCGAGGACGACCGGTATCTGGTCGTCCAGGTCTGGCGGCCCGGAGCGCCGGTGCGTGCGCTCAGGCGGACCTGATCCCTACCGGGTGGGGGTCACTCCCACTCGATGGTGCCCGGCGGCTTGCTCGTCACGTCGAGGACGACGCGGTTGACGTCGCTGACCTCGTTGGTGATCCGGGTGGAGATCCGGGCGAGCACGTCGTAGGGCAGCCGCGACCAGTCGGCGGTCATCGCGTCCTCGCTGGAGACCGGGCGCAGCACGATCGGATGGCCGTAGGTGCGGCCGTCGCCCTGGACGCCGACACTGCGGACGTCCGCGAGCAGGACCACGGGGCACTGCCAGATGTCCCGGTCGAGACCGGCCGCGGTCAGTTCCTCGCGGGCGATGGCGTCGGCCTCGCGCAGCAGGTCGAGCCGTTCCTTGGTGACCTCGCCGACGATGCGGATGCCGAGGCCGGGGCCGGGGAAGGGCTGGCGCTGGACGATCTCCTCCGGCAGGCCCAGCTCCTGGCCGACCATGCGGACCTCGTCCTTGAACAGCTTGCGCAGCGGCTCGATGAGCTGGAACTCCAGGTCCTCGGGCAGGCCGCCGACGTTGTGGTGCGACTTGATGTTGGCGGTGCCGGTGCCGCCGCCGGACTCCACGACGTCCGGGTAGAGCGTGCCCTGGACCAGGAACTCGACGGCCGGGCCCTCGTCCGCGATGATCTCGGCCTGGGCCTGCTCGAAGACCCGGATGAACTCGCGGCCGATGATCTTCCGCTTCTCCTCGGGGTCCGAGACGCCCTTGAGTGCGGTGAGGAAGCGCTCCTCGGCGTCGACGACCTTCAGCTGGACGCCGGTCGCGGCCACGAAGTCCTTCTCGACCTGCTCGGTCTCGCCCTTGCGCATCAGACCGTGGTCGACGTAGACGCAGGTCAGCTGGGAGCCGATGGCCTTCTGGACGAGGGCGGCGGCGACCGCGGAGTCCACCCCGCCGGACAGGCCGCAGATGGCGCGCTTGTCGCCGACCTGCTCGCGGATGGCGGCGACCTGCTCCTCGATCACGTTCCCGGTGGTCCAGGAGGGGGTGAGACCGGCGCCGCGGTACAGGAAGTGCTCCAGCACCTGCTGGCCGTGCGTCGAGTGCATGACCTCGGGGTGGTACTGGACGCCGTAGAGCTTCTTCTCGTCGTTCTCGAAGGCGGCGACCGGGACGACGTCCGTGGCGGCCGTGACGGTGAAGCCCTCGGGGGCGGCGGAGCAGGCGTCGCCGTGCGACATCCACACGGCCTGCTCGTCCGGGGTGCCCTCGAAGAGGGTGGAGGAGGGCTTGGAGACGGCGAGCGAGGTGCGGCCGTACTCGCGCGCTCCGGAGTTGTCGACGGTGCCGCCGAGGACCTGCGCCATCAGCTGGAAGCCGTAGCACATGCCGAAGACGGGGACGCCGGCCTCGAACAGCTCGCGGTCCAGGCGGGGCGCGCCCTCTTCGTACACCGACGAGGGTCCGCCGGAGAGGATGATCGCCGCCGGGTTCTTGGCGAGCATGTCCGCCACCGGCATGGTGCTCGGCACGATCTCGCTGTAGACCCGGGCCTCGCGGACGCGACGGGCGATGAGCTGGGCGTACTGCGCGCCGAAGTCGACGACCAGGACGGTGTCGGGGGCGGCGGCAGCGGGAGTCGCTGATGACACGGGGTGCCTTCCGGCGGTTCGGGCGGGTCGTTGTACCTGCGATTCTACCGAGACGGCGGCGGGACCCGCCCCGTGCTCCGGGCCGCCGGCCCCGCGCGGCCCGTCTCAGCATCCGAACCGCCTTGGACGACCGCGTCCGCCGCGGCATACTGGGAGCATGCTCACGTACGCGACGACCTTCGTCTTTACCTATGGCACCCGGCCCGCCGGCTGCCATGGTCGTGCTGCTTGAGCTACTGACAAGCGACTTCCCAGGCGCCCCGGGCCGACAAGGCCCGGGGCGCCTGTCGTTCTCCCGGTCCTTGCCGCTCCGGGGCTCCGCACCCGCCTTCCAGTGAGGAGCCCGGCGAGATGACCGCCAGCGCAGCAGAGAAGACCGGTACGACCGTCACCGCGGCCGAGAGGACCGGCGCGCGTACCGACGAGGCCGTGGGCGTCATCACCGACGCCCGAGAACGCATCGACGCGCTCGACGACCGGATCATGGGTCTGGTCCAGGAACGGATGGCCGTGTCCGCCGTGGTCCAGGAGGCCCGGATCGGTTCGGGCGGCCGACGGGTGAACCTCTCCCGCGAGATGGAGATCCTCGGCCGCTACCGGGACGCCCTCGGCAAGCCGGGCACGGCACTGGCGATGACCCTGCTGGAGCTGTGCCGGGGCAAGATCTGACCGCTCGGGATCTCTCACCCGTACGGTGCGTTACCGCGGCGGGCGCCGCCTCGTTGGTCGGGGTGGCCGTGCCAGCCAGGGACGGACCGAGAGGACCACGCGTGGCTCTCCGGAGCGGTGAGACGTGCGGATCGTGCCGCGCGTCGTGGGACCCCGCTCCGGGGAAGTGACCGGACGGCAGGGGACAGCAGCCCGGTCACCAGGTGACGGCCGGCTCCGGGGACGCCCGGGGCCGGCCGCCCCCGCTCCACGCGACCGGCCCCACCCCCTGCCCGGCAGGCTGTTTCCGCCCACCCGGGCTGTCCGCCCGGTCCCGCCGGACCGGCCGTCCCCGCACCTCGCGACCGGCCCCGCCCCCGTTCCTCCGGGCCGGCCGCGCCCGCTCCGCGTGGCGGGCTGTCCCGCTCCTCCAGGGCGGCCGCGCCCACCCCACTCCGCGACCGGCCGTCCACCCGGCCGTCCGTGCTCACCGCACCCGGACCCGGCCGGCCGCGCACCCCCGCCGCACCGCCTGTGACGCAGGACACATAAGGATCCTGTGAAACACCGCACAACCATTCACGTGAGCCCCGGGTCACACCAGCGGAACCCACGGCCACACCCGCGTCCCATCGCGGGGGCCTCCGCAACCTCCGTGCTGCGTCCACCGCAGCACGCCGGACTCCCCGAGGTCTACATGAAGCTTCGCCGCGCCCTGGCAGCCGCCGCCGCGACGACCGCTATAGCCCCGCTGGCGCTGCTGTCGGCACCCGCCGCCTTCGCCGAGGAACCGACCGCCCCGACGTCCGCGTCCGCGTCCGCCTCCTCCGAGTCCACTGCGCCCAGCGCCCCGGAGTCGGCACCGGCCGGCAGCACGCCCGAGTCCACCCCGCCGTCCAGCCCGGCGGAGACCGCCCCGTCGACCGGCGCCACCGGCTCGGCCTCGCCGTCCGCCTCCGCGTCCGCCTCGGCATCGGCCTCCGCTTCCGCTTCCGCTTCCGCACCGGCCTCCGCCTCGCCGAGCCAGTCCGCCGAACCCTCGGACGAGCCGACGCCCTGCACCGAGGACGACGTGGACCCCGACTCCCAGCTGACGATCTCGGTCTCCGGTCTGCCGGGCAAGATCGTCGCGGGCAGCGGCTGGCACGCCTTCAAGCTCACCGCCGCCAACCACAGCGACAGCTCCCTGGGCATGGTGCAGTGGCTCGCCCTCATCGACAACGACTCGATGAGCGAGAACGAGAAGGACTGGCTGAGCACCTACGCGCTGCTCGAGTACCTCAACCCCACGACCAAGAAGTGGGAGTCCCTCACGGACGAGATCGGGGGCGGCATCTACTTCGGTGAGACGCCGCTCGGCCCGAAGCAGACGGTCGACATCCAGCTGCGGGTGAACATCACCGCGAAGGCGCCCGTGGGCGACGGCTACACCGTGGGCCTGGGCGGATACGTCGACCAGGAGAAGAACTGCGTCCACAGCGCGTTCGACTACTACACGTTCACCGTGCTCAAGCCCGGCAGCACCAACGACAACCCCGGGGACGCCAAGCCGCAGGACGGTGACAAGCCCTCCGGCGGCAAGCGTCCGCAGGGCGGGGCCGAGGAGATCCCGCCCACCGGCAGCCTCGCCGAGACGGGTTCCAGCTCGATGGTGCCGACCATCGGTCTCGTCGGCGGCCTCGCGGTCGTGGTCGGAGCCGGCGCGCTGGTCGCGGTGCGGCGCCGCAAGGGCGGTGCCGGAGCGTAGGGCGGTCCGTCGCCCGGCAGAACGGGAAGGACCTGCGCCAGGAGGGGGGCGCAGGTCCTTCTTCACTTCTTCTTCGGCGGTACCGCCGGTATGCCGAGGAACGGCAGGCGCAGGGCGCCGAACGCGTCCGCCGGGACCACCGGGTCACGGGGCTCCACCGGCTCGAGCCGCTCGTAGGCCGCGCCCTGTGCCGGGCGCGGGTCCGTCTCGCCCTTGTTCGGCCAGTACGACATCGCCCGCTCGGCCTGCGCGGTGATGGTCAGGGACGGGTTCACGCCGAGGTTCGCGGAGACCGCAGCACCGTCGACGACGGAGATGCCGGGATGGCCGTAGAGGCGGTGGTACGGGTCGATGACGCCGGTCTCGGGCGAGTCGCCGATCGGGCAGCCGCCGAGGAAGTGCGCGGTGAGCGGGGTGCCCATCAGCTCGCCCACGTTGGACCCGGCGAAGCCGTTGATCTCGGCGGCGAGCGCGGAGGCTCCCTCGGTGGCTGCCCTGATCTGCTTGGGGTTGGGTGAGCCGTGGCCCTGGCGGGCGGTGAGCAGGCCCTTGCCGACGCCGTCCGCCTTCAGGTACGTCGTCAGGGAGTTGTCCAGGGACTGCATCACCAGGCCGATGATGGTGCGCTCCGACCAGCGGCGGTTGGACAGGGAGCGCAGGACCAGCATCGGATGGCGGGCTGCGTTGGCCAGCCAGGCCGCGACCCGGGACCCGCCGTCCGTGAACGGCACCTGGAGGATGGACAGTGAGCCCATCGAGTTGGATCCCCTGCCGTAACGGACCGGCTCGATGTGGGTGTTCTCGTCCGGGTGGACGGAGGAGGTGATGGCGACGCCGCGGGTGAAGTCGGCCCGGGGCCGCCCGGTCGCCGCGCGGTAGCGCCGGTCGTCGGTCTGCGCTCCCACCAGCGCCTCGGAGTTGGTGCGGGTCAGCTCACCGAGCCGGTCGGACAGGTGCGGCAGCTGCCGGCCGGCCTTCATGCGGTGCAGCAGGGTCTGCGTGCCGTAGGTGCCGGCGGCCAGGACCACCCGGCGGGCGGTGTAGATCCGTCCCGCGCCCTTCTTCCTGTCGTGCGTCGGCAGGGTGGCGACCGCGTATCCGCCGCGCGAGTCGTCGGTGACCGAGACGACCGTCGTCATGGGGTGGACCACCGCGCCCGCCTTCTCGGCCAGGTACAGGTAGTTCTCGTTCAGGGTGTTCTTCGCCCCGTGCCGGCAGCCCGTCATGCACTCGCCGCACTCGGTGCAGGCCTTGCGGGCCGGTCCGGCGCCGCCGAAGTACGGGTCGGCGACCTGTCGGCCCGGCTGGGCCTTCGCCGTGCCGTCGGCGTCCTTCCCGTCCCCGAAGAACACCCCGACCGGCGCCATGTGGAAGGTGTCCCCGACGCCCATGCGCTGCGCCGCGGCCTTCAGGTGCACGTCGGAGGGGGTCATCGTCGGGTTCAGCCGGACGCCGAGCATGCGCCTGGCCTGGTCGTAGTAGGGGGCGAGTTCGTCCTGCCAGTCGGTGATGTGCCGCCACTGGGGGTCGTCGAAGAAGGGCTTCGGCGGCACGTAGAGGGTGTTGGCGTAGTTGAGGGAGCCGCCGCCGACCCCCGCGCCGGCCAGCACCATGACGTTGCCCAGCAGGTGGATGCGCTGGATGCCGTACATGCCGAGCCTGGGCGCCCACAGGTAGTTCTTCAGGTCCCAGGAGTTCTTCGGCAGGCTCTCGCGGGTGAAGCGGCGGCCCGCCTCCAGGACGCCGACGCGGTAGCCCTTCTCGGTCAGGCGCAGCGCGGTGACGGAGCCGCCGAAGCCGGAGCCCACGACGATGACGTCGTAGTCGTAGCCGTCTTGAGACACGTGCCTTCTCCCCTTTGTGTGCGCGCTTTCGGACGTGCTCCGCGGGCCGGCTGCGGCGGGGCGCGGCTCCCCGCGCCCCGGAAGCGGCTACTTCAGCCGCAGTGCCTTCATCGCCCGCAGGCTCCGGCTCATGAACGCGGCGTACTTCTCGTCGTCCATGCCGAGCGACGGGGCCATGGGCAGCAGCCGCTGGTGGGCGATGGTCTGGGCCTCGGTGTACTTGAGGATGCCCTCGGAGCCGTGCCGGCGGCCGAGACCGGAGTCCTTCATGCCGCCCATGGGCGACTGGACGCTGCCGTAGGCGGGCGCGTACCCCTCGTTCAGGTTGACCGTGCCGGTGCGCAGGCGGGTGGCGATCTCGCGGCCCCGGCGGGCGTCCTTGGTCCACACCGACGAGTTCAGGCCGTACGGCGTGGCGTTGGCGCGTTCGACCGCCTCGTCGTCGCTCGCGAAGCGGTAGACGGAGACGACCGGGCCGAAGGTCTCCTCCGCGCACACCGCCATGGGGTCCTCGACGCCGTCGAGGACGGTCGGTTCGAAGAAGTACGGACCGATGTCCGGGCGGGCGACGCCGCCGGCCAGCACCCGGGCGCCCTTGGCGACGGCCTCCTCCACGTGCCGGGTGACGGTCTTCAGCTGGCGCTCTCCGACGAGGGAGCCCATGTCGGCGCCGTAGGCGAGCGAGGTGCCCAGCCGCATCGCCTTCGTGCGGGCGGTGAAGCGCTCCAGGAACGCGTCGGCGACGGCCTCGTGGACGTACAGCCGCTCGATGGAGATGCACAGTTGCCCGGCGGAGGAGAAGCAGGCGCGGACCGCGCCGGCCGCCGCCTTGTCGAGGTCGGCGTCCTCCAGGACGAGCATGGCGTTCTTGCCGCCGAGTTCGAGGGAGACGCCGACCAGGCGGGCCGCGGCGCCCTGGGCGACCTCGCGGCCGGTGCGGGTGGAGCCGGTGAAGGAGACGTAGTCGGCGTGCTGGACGACCGCGGGGCCGACCACCGGGCCCTCACCGATGACGACCTGGAAGACCTCGGCGGGCAGCCCCGCCTCGATGAGCAGGTCCCGGGCCCACAGGGCGGTCAGGCAGGTCTCCGTGTCCGGCTTCATCACGACCGCGTTGCCCGCGACGAAGGCGGGCAGCGCGTCACCGACCGACAGCTCCAGCGGGTAGTTCCAGGGGGCGATCTGGCCGACGACACCGCGCGGATGGCGCAGTTCGGTCACCTTCGTCAGGGCCGGGACGGCGCCGGTGTGCCGCCTGGGCTTCAAGTACGCCGCGGCGCGGCGGCCGTAGTGCCGGGCGGCGACGGCGACGGCCTGCACCTCCTCGTGCGCGTGCAGGCGCGCCTTGCCGGTCTCGAGCTGGATCAGGTCGAGGACCTCGGCCTGCCGGGCGAGCACCAGGTCGTGGAAGCGGAGCAGGACGGCGGCACGCTGCCGTACCGGCGTCCGCGCCCAGACGTCCTGCGCGGCCCGGGCGCGCTCGAAGGCGAGGGCCACGTCCTCGGGGGTGGACTCGGGCAGGTCGGCCAGCTTCTCACCGGTGAACGGGGTGTGGTTGGCGGTCCGGCCGTATCCGGCGACCCCCTTCGTGAGCCGGGCGACCAGCTCGGGCGTCACCACGTCGGCGGCGGTACGGGCGCCCGCGGGGGCGGGGGCCAGAGGATTCGTGCCGGTCTGTGCCGGGGCCTGCGCGTCCGTCATGCAGCGCAGCGTATGACGTGTCCCGGACTTTGTGTACCCGTCGGTAACGGGGATTCACCGAGTGCACACACGGCGCCAGCGATCACTGGCAACGAATGCGCTGATCAGGGGGTCCTTTCATGGATCACGCGCCCCCGCCGCGCATCCGCCGCCGGACGAGGGCACGGCGGGCGCGGGGCGGGGGCGCGGGGCGGGCGTGCGGGTACGTGCCCGCCGCTCAGGCGGGCCTGAAGGTGCCGACGGCGACGTCGAAGTGCTCCCGGGCCTCCCGCACCTTGCCGACCGGCGCCGACAGCCACACGTCGTACATCCGCCCGTCCTGCTCCCAGCACAGGTCGTAGGTGTGCCGGGCGCCCTCCGCCGCGCTGAAGCCGTTCCAGGTGAACTCCCAGAGGGCGGCGGGGTGTCCGTCGTGCGTGGTGGCGGTGACCTGCCCGTCGTGGTAGCCGGGGTTGGTGCGCGGTCCGGCGGCGTCGGCGCGGCGCATCACCGCGAGCGGGCCGCCGCCTTCCGGGGCGGCCGCCTTGATGCCGAGGCGGAAGACCTGGCCCGGTGACAGGTAGAAGGTCCGCACGCCCTGCGGCGAGCGCGTGAAGCCGTCCGGTACGGCCACCGAGAAGCCGGCCGGGTCCTGCGCCAGGTGGTAGCCGGAGGGCGCGGCGGGACCACCGGCGGCGCCCGCCCCGGCCGGCGCGGTGGAGGACGGGCCGAGGGGCGCGGTGGAGGACGGACGGCCCGACGCGGCCGGCGACCGGGGCGCCGCCGGGGAGCCGGTCCCGGCCGACGCTCCCGCGGACGTGGCCGCCGGGCCGCCGCCCGGGGCACTCGGGCCGCGCCCCGGTGCCGAACTGGCCGGCGTACCGGAGCCCTTCGGGCCGCCGTTCATCAGCAGCGTCGCCGCCGAGACCCCCGCTCCGGCCGTCGCGGCCACCAGCAGCGCGGCGATCAGCAGGCCCCGGGTGGAGAGCCGGGCGGGCGGCTGCGCGGCGCCGGTGTCCGGGACGGGCGCCCCGGAGAACAGAGGGGGCGCAGGCGTGGCGGGGGCCCCCGAGATCGCAGGTGTCCCCTGCGTCCCGGGCATCGCGGGCGCGAGGGCGGCTTCGGCGGGCCCGGTCCGCCCGCCGAAGCCGGTCCGCCCGCCCCGGCCGGCCGGCCCGGCGAACCAGCGGGGGCGCAGCGGCCGGACCGACCGGTACCGCCCCGGCACCGGGTGCGTCGGCCCGGGCACGTGGCTCCGGGCCGGCGTCCACCGGTCCGACGGCTGGGGCGTACGGCCCGAGTCGAGGAAGGCGCGCAGCATCCGCTCCGCCTCCGCGCTCTCCAGCCGCCGTCGCGGGTCGCGTTCGAGCAGCCCGCGGACGACGGGCAGGATCGGCCCGGCCTGCGCGGGCGGCCGGATCTCGTCGGAGACGACCGCGTGCAGGATCCCGCCCAGCGAGTCGCGCCGGAAGGGCGACTCACCGCTCAGCGCCGTGCACAGCAGCGCGCCCAGCGACCAGAGGTCGGACTGCGGGCCGGTACCGGCGCCGGACATCCGTTCGGGCGCGGTGTACTCCGGGGAACCGACGAAGGACCCGCTCTCGGTGAGCGTGGGGGCGCCCGACACCTGCGCGATGCCGAAGTCGGTGAGGACGGCCCGGCCGGTGCCGGACTCCAGCAGGACGTTCGCGGGTTTGATGTCGCGGTGCAGCACCCCGGCCGCGTGCGCCGCGCGCAGAGCGCCCAGCAGGGCGATCCCGACGCGGGCGGCCCCGGCGGCGTCCAGCGGCCCGTCCGCGGCGATCCGGTCGGCGAGCGAGCCGCCCTCGATCAGCTCCATGACGATGTAGGGCCGTCCGTCCTGCTCCACGATGTCGTGGACCACGATGACGTGGGGGTGCCGCAACTGGGCGACCGCGCGCGCCTCGCGCAGCGTGCGGTCGCGCAGGTGGCGGGCCTCCTGTGCGGACAGCGTCTCGTCGAACGGGAGTTCCTTGACCGCGACCCGCCGTCCCAGCAGCTGGTCGGTCGCCCGCCACACGACGCCCATGCCGCCGCGCCCGATCCGTTCCTGAAGGCGGTAACGGCCCGCGATCACACGGCAGTCGGCCCCCTCGGTCCCCATGCGCCCCATGATGCCGCATCGGACGGCCCGGTTCCGGGGCGCCGACCGGCCAAGCAGGGGGCTTCATCAGGCCTTTCTGCCCGGTCGGCGGGGTCAGCCGGAGGTGGGCCGCCAGCTCTGGAGCACCGACTTGAACTGACTGCGCGTGACCGGCCAGCTCGCCTCGGGCGAGGACATGTAGATCGCGTACTCGACGTTGTCGCGGGAGAAGTACGTCTCCTCGACGGCGTGCCGCGGACCCGGATAGGGCGTGTCCTTGGGCAGTGCGGTCCAGGTGTACTCCCACAGCGAGGCCGGACGGTCCCGGAAGGTCTCGGCCCGCAGCGTCACCTGGTGGTAGTCGACCAGGCGCCGCAACTGCTTCTCCAGGTCGACCTGGTGGTCGTACGCGCTGGGGAACTGCGGCGAGTCGGAGACGGCGATGCGGATGAAGTGCCGGCCGCCGTCGGGGGTGTAGTCGACCTGGCGGAGCGCCTCGTTGGACACCACCCGCTGCCAGTTCGGGCCGGGCAGGCCGATGCTGAACCCGTAGGGGTCCTTGACCCGCGTCCAGCCGGCCGGGAGGCTGTCCGCCGCGCCGCCCCCGGACTTCCCGGACTTGCCGGACTTCCCCGTCTTCGTGGGGTGGGGCGAGGGGGACGTCTGCGCGGGCGCGGACGCGGAGGGGCCGTCGCCCTGCCGGCCGCCCGGGCCCCACTTCTGCAGCACCACCGCGGTGCCGCCGCCGACGACCGCGGCGAGGACCACCACGAGGGCGATGTTGCGCAGCCTGCGGCGCCGGGCGCCGCCGTTCGCCGTGCCGTGGCCGGGACCCACGACGGTGACGCCGGTCCCCGGCCGGTGCGGCCCGGGCCCCGGGGCGGGGACCTGGCCCTGAGCGGCGGAGGCTGCCGAATCGAAGGCCGGGGCACCGCCCGGTGCGCCGCCGGGCTGCCCGCCCTCCCCGAAGGGGGCGGCGCCGTAGGGGCTCCCGGCCGCGCCGTGCCCTCCCGCGGTCCCGTACGGCCCGGCCGCGCCGTGCTGACCGGCGGTCCCGTACGGCCCGGTCCCGTCGTGGCCGCCGGTCGCTCCCTGCGGGTTCGTCCCGTGCTGGCCGGTGGTCCCGTGCTGCCCGGTCGTCGCGTGCTGCCCCGTCCCCGGGTGGTAGCCGGACTGCTGGGTGGTCGGGACGTACGCCTGTGCGTGACTCGGCCGCCGCCCCTCCGCGGCCTCCGCGAGCATCAGCTCGGCCGCCGCCGCGTCCGGCCGGGCGGCCGGGTCCTTGCGCAGCAGCGCGGCGATGACCGGCGTGAGCGGACCGGCGTGGGTCGTCTCACGGGGCTCCTCGTCGACGACCGCCTGCATGGTGGTCAGCGGGGAGGTGCGGCGGAACGGCGACAGGCCCTCCACCGCCGTGTACAGCGTGGCGCCCAGCGCCCACAGGTCGGAGGCCGGGCCCGGGTCGTGGCCGCGGACCCGCTCGGGGGCGAGGTAGTCGACCGAGCCGACGACCTCGCCGGTGCGGGTGATGGTGGTGTCGCCCTCGATCTGGGCGATGCCGAAGTCGGTGAGCAGGACCCGGCCGTCCTGGGAGAGCAGGACGTTGCCGGGCTTGACGTCACGGTGCAGGACACCGGCCGCGTGCGCGGCGCACAGGGCGCGCAGCACCCACAGCCCGACGCGTGCGGCCTCGGCCGGTTCCAGCCGGCCCTGCTCCTTGACCGCGTCCGCCAGCGACTGGCCCTCGACCAGCTCCATCACGATCCACGGGCGGCCGTCGTGTTCGAGCACGTCGTGCACGGTGACCACGGCGGAGTGGTTGATCCGTGCCGCCGCGCGCGCCTCGGCCCGGGTACGTGCCAGGAGGACCGCCTGGTCGCTCTCCGAGACGTACAGCGCGGCGGTCAACTCCTTTATCGCCACGGCCCGGTGCAGCACCTCGTCGTGCGCGCGCCAGACCCGGCCCATGCCGCCGCTGCCGATCGAGTCGGCGAGCCGGTAGCGTCCGGCGAGCAGCTGGCCCTGCATCTGATTCACGTTTCCCCGCAATGTTCTTGACGGAGCCAGCGTAGGGACCGGCCCTCCGGCAGGGAACCGGCGGGGGTGCCAAGAAACCGCACTGTGACAGTTGTCGCTTCCCGAGGTTCGGGGGAACTGACGGGACGCCTGGGGTTCACCCGGTGTACCGGTACGTCGCCGACGCCTGGTCGTACAACTTGCTCACCTGGTCCCGCTGGGACTCCGGACCCCGCACCTGCACGACGTGGTAGCGGCCGTCGAGGAGGACGGCGAGGTTGCGCACGAACAGCTGCCGGCCGCCCGCGCCGCTCCAGGTGAACTGCCCCTCGGCCATGGTCTTCCCGCCCACCTGGATGGTCCGCATCCCGGACGAGGTGGCCCAGCTGGAGTCGCGGTAGCCCTGCAGTTCGCGTTCCGACTCCCGCTGGTACACCATCGGGTCGCTGCCGAAGCGGGCCGCGCTGTCCCGTCCGGGCACCACGATCAGCTCGAAGTCCCCGTGCGCGTAGACCACCTGGCCCAGGCTGTTCTTCGGCGTACGGCTCCAGCCGTTCGCGACGGCGATCCGGAATCCGGCGGCGTCCTTGCGCAGGGTGAAGCCGCCGGGCACGCCGGCGCCGGTGGTCTGCGTCCCGGCCGCGCCGGACGACCGCGAGGGACTGCCGCCGCCGTCGGCCGTGCTCCGGCCGGTCCCGGGCGCGCCGCTCACCTCGGAGCCGCCCGAGGACTCAGGCGCGGGACTCTCCCGTCCCGCGGCGCCCGTACGGTCACCGCCGGGCCTGCCGCCGTCGCCGGAGCGGTCGGACTTCGGCAGGAACAGCATCGCGTACGCGACCGCCGCGGCCAGCAGGACCAGCACCAGCAGGAGCAGGAGCCGCCCCAGGCTGCGCGGCGAACGGGTCTCCTGTCCGGCCCGCTTGTGCCGCCCGTGGTGGGCGGGCAGCGCGGCGCGCCGTCTGCGCACCAGCTCGCCGCGGCGGCGCACGATCGGCAGCCGGGCCGGGTCGGCGGGCGGTGCGGACACGACATGCGCCCCCGCCTCCGGCTCGGGCGCGGACCGCACCAGCGAGCGCAGCCAGCCGCCCAGTTCCTCGAAGTCGAGCCGGTCGGTGGGATCCTGACGCAGCAGCGACTCCACCACCGGGCGCAGCGGACCGCACTCCTCCGCGAAGGCGGGCGGCTCGGCGCACACCATCTGCACCAGCTCGGCGGTCGACTCCTCCGGGTAGGGGGCGTGCCCCTGCACCGCCCGGAAGAGCAGCGCGCCCAGCGCCCACAGGTCGGTGGCGGGCCCGATCGGCGCGGCGAGCTGCCAGTTCGCGTGGACCGGCCCGGCCTGCTCGGGCGCCCAGCGCTCGGTCACCGGTCCCACCACCGTCATCCGCGCCTGCCGCGCCCGCTCGGCGGCCAGCGCGGTCCCGGGCCCCCGCCGTACGGCGGCCCCGCCGCCCCCGGTGGAGCGGTCGTCCCAGCGGGCGGCGGAGGGGGTGCCGGCGCCGGGCGCCACAGCACCGGTGGGCAGGTCGCCCGCGGACGGGCCGCCGGCGTACGGCGCGCCGGGTGGCGGGGCGGCGGCGGGCGGGTGGGCTGCGGGCCGTCCTCCGGCCGGCCGGTCCGCGACGGCCGGGCCCAGGGCGGGCGGCTCGAAGACGGAACGGGCCGGGCCGGACGCGCCCGGCGGGGCGCCCTCGGGGCCGGCCGCCGGGAGGGCCGTACGTCCCTGCGCACCGCTCCCGGGGCCCCCGGCGGGCGTCCTGCCGTCCTCGGCACCCCCCGGCCGCGGCGCGGCTCCGCCCCAGGGCGCCGCCCCTACCCCGTAGGGATCGGCGATCTGACCGGGCGGCACACCGCGCCCCGCACCCCCGTCCGGCGTCCGGGCACCGGGCAACGCGCCGTGAACTCCCGGGTTCCCGGCGGGCGGACGGGCACCGGGCGGTGTGCCCTGCCCCTGGCTCTCCGCGGGCGGGCGGGCGCCGGGCAGGGCGGTGCGTGGGCTCTGCTGTGCCTCCTGGACGCGGGCCGCCGCTCGCGCGCCCGCGCGGTACGCGGCGATCGCGCCGGCGCGCGCCGCCCTGATGTCGTCGCCGGTCTCCGGCGTGCGCCGCACCAGCGCTCCCGCCGCGCCCGCGCCGCTTTCCGTCTCTCCCCCGGGCAGCGGCAGCGCACCGGCCGCCCGCGCCTCGATCGCGGCCCGCCGGGCCGCCTCGGGGTCGGCGGCGGACTCCGGTTTGCCGAAGCCCCGCGAGCCACCGGGTCCACCCGCACCGCCGACGCCACTCGTACCCGGGCCGCCCGCGCCACCGGGGCCGCCCGCGCCGCTCAGGCCCGGGCCACCGGCACCACCGGTACCCCTTGCATCCCAGCCACCCGCCCCGCCCGGAGCATCCGTCCTCCCCCACTCGCGGCCGGTCGCGCCGTGTCCCGCACCGCCGCCGAAACCCTCACCGCCCGCGGCGGCCGCCGGTGCACCGCCCGCGACCGCGCCGCCGGGCCCGCCGTACGGTCCGGGCTCTGCGCCCGGACCCACCGCCGGGTGCGGGGCCGCCCCCACCGCGTCGGCCGGGCCGCCGTCCGCGCCCGCCTCGTCGTCCGGGGCGGGGACCGGGTCGTACCCGCACAGCGCCTCCTCCGCGGCGCCGACCGCGAGGCCGGTCAGCATCACCCGGCCGTCGTCGCAGACCATCACCGTGCGGGAGGTGATGTTGCGGTGCACCCAGCCGTGGCCGTGCAGGACCCTGAGCGCCATGAGTATGTCGGAGGCCACCTCGGCCGCACGGTAGGGCGTCAGCGGCCGCTCGGCCAGCAGCGCCGCCAGCGGGCGCGCGGCGACCAGCTCACTGGCGATCCACAGCGAGCCGCCCTCCGCGAACACGTCGAAGACCTGGTCGAGCCGGGGATGGTCGGGGATCCGCGCGGCGGCCTGTGCGGCCTCTACCGCCCGCCGTACCGCCGGGTCGGCGGGCTGCCGCGTGGCCCCGGAGTCCGCGCGGGAGCCGCGCGCCGGGGGCGCGCCCCACCCCGTACGCCCCCCAGGGCCGCCGGGGCCTGCGGGCTCACCCGGCCCCCCGGGCCTGCGGAAGACACCGTCGCGGGCCGTGAACCCTTCCGGCAGCCCGTCCGCGTCCAGTACCTCCGCCTCGACGACCTCGGGCAACGGCACCTGGCGCAGCAGGACTTCCTGCCCGCTGTACGTGTCGAAGGCCCGCGTCTCGGTGAGTTCGTACGCGTCGGACGGGGGCAGCGGCAGCCGGTAGCGGTCGGCGAGAACCCGGCCCGCGTAGTCGTCCACGTTGCCTCCCCCGGCCGCACGTTCGGTCAAATGCGTTCGCCACGCGTCCCGTTCCCGATGCTCACGGTCCGCAACCACTCACGATACGTGCCGCAGGCAACCCGCAAGAGGGGAAGCCGGATCTCACTTGGGTTCGAACGTCTTCGCCAGTGTCCGCCAGGTGTTCCTGCGCAGGTCGCTGTCCCACTTGTCGGCCTTCGCCGTGTACATGAGGGCGTAGCCGAGGTGGTCGCCGACCACGAAACCGCGGTCCACCGTGCGGTACTTGGTGCCGTCCTCGGTGTAGGTGAACTCCCAGTCCGCGGCGTTCCACCCCCGGTAGCCCACCTTCTCGATGCGGACGCGGTGGTAGTCGGAGCGCCGCATGTAGTCCTCCTGGCTCTGCCAGTCGGCCACGGGGTCGTCCTTGGGCGTCGACGTCCAGGCGACGAGCAGCTTCTGCCCGTCCGGACCGGTGAAACGGGCACCCGAGGACCCGGTGGTCGTGTACTTCCAGCCCTTGGGCAGCCCGATGGAGAAGCCCTGGTCGCCCTTGTACGTGGTGGCCGCGCCGTCGTCACCGGAACCGTGGCCGGAGCCCGGTCCGGAGCCGGTGTCCGAGGTGCCGGAGGCGTCGCCGCCCGGGGTGCCGGTGCCCTGGCCCGCGGTCCGCGAGGCGTCCGTGGCCGTCGCCGAACCGGTCTGCTTCCCGTCCGTCCCCCCGGCGTTGCCCTTGCCGTGCCCGGCCGCCGCGCTCCCGGTGGCCGTCGCGCCGGCCGACGTACCGGCGCCGCCGTTCTTGGAGTCCTTGTCGTCGTCGCCGCTGAAGGCGATGGTCAGCACCGTGCCGATCACGGCGAGCACCACGACCACGGCGATGATCACCAGGGTCCGCTTGGGCACCACGTCCGTGAGCGGCGCCCTGGGCACCGGACGCGGGGGCAGGTCCAGGTCCGGCGGCGGTACCACGGGCCAGCCGCCACCGGCCCGCCCGGTCTGCGTCCCGCCCGCCGCCGCACCGGCCCCCTTGCCGGTCCCGGCCGCGCCCCCGCTCCCGGTTCCCTTCCCGCTGCCGCTGCCCGTGGTGTTCCCGGCCGTCGCTCCGGTGGCACCGCCGGCGGCGGAACCGCCCGCGGTCCCCGTCCCGCCGGCCGCGCGGCCCGCGCCAGCCGCCCCCGAGGCCGCCGTGCCGGGGCCGTCCGCCGCCTGCTTGGTACGGGACGCGGCGCCCGCGGTCGCCGTCCCGGCCGCCTTGCGCACGGACCGCAGCGCACCGCGCAGCCGGTCGGCCGCCTCCTCGCCCCGCTTGCCTCCCGCACCGGCACCCGAGCGGGAACCGGAATCAGTGCCTGCCGCCCCCGCAGCGGCCCCGGACTTCTTCGTACCGCCCTTGCCCGACCGCCGGTCCGGCTGCCCGGGCAGCGGTACGACCTTCGTCGCGTCCGCCGGGGGCTCGGGCTCCGCCGCCGCACCGCGCTCGGGCGCCCTGATGACGGCGTTGAGCATCGCGCGGGCGCCCGCGTCGTCGAGGCGCTTCTCCGGGTCCTTGTTGAGCAGGCCGAAGATGACGTCCCGCAGCGGCCCCGCGTTCTTGGGCTCCTCCAGGGGCTCGGTCATCACCGCGGTCAGCGTGGCGATGGCCGATCCCTTGTCGTACGGCGGGGAGCCCTCCACCGCCGCGTACAGCAGACCGCCGAGCGACCACAGGTCGGCCGCCGGGCCGGGCTTGTGGCCGCGGGCCCGCTCCGGGGAGATGTAGGACGGCGCGCCGACGAGCATGCCGGTCGAGGTGATGGACGGGTCGCCCTCGACCTGGGCGATGCCGAAGTCGGTGAGCACGACCCGGCCGTCCTCCGCGATGAGCACGTTGGAGGGCTTCACGTCGCGGTGCAGGATGCCCTGACGGTGCGCGGAACGCAGCACGTCGAGGACGGCGAGCCCGACCTCGGCGGCCCGCCGCGGCTCCAGCAGGCCGTCCTCGCGGATCACCTCGGCCAGGGACTTGCCCTCGACCAGTTCCATGACGATCCACGGCCGGTCGTCCTCGTCGACCACGTCGAAGACGGTCACGGCGCTGGTGTTGCGGATGCGCGCGATGGCCTTGGCCTCACGCAGCGTCCGTGTGATCAGGCGCCGCTTCTCCTCCTCGTCGATGTTCGACGGGAACCGCAGTTCCTTGACGGCGACCGTCCGCCCCAGGGTCTCGTCCTCGGCCCGCCACACCGTGCCCATGCCGCCGCGGCCGAGCACGTCTCCCAGCCGGTACCGCCCGGCGAGAAGACGCTCGCTGTTGTCCTGACGAGTGTCCTGACGGGATGCCCCCGCCCGCTCCGCCTCCGACATGCGTCCCCTCATGCAACCCGCCCTGACAGAGGCTCCATTGTCCCTCACCCGACAAGTGCTCGACGCCCAGGGTGCCCTGTGCGGACCCGCCGGGGCGCGGCGGGACCGCCGCTGAACAGCGCGTGTGACACGGCGTGATGACGGCCGGTGACGAAACCCTTCTACGTCGCCCCCTTCTCTCCCGCTTCCTCCCCCCTCTCCTCCCCCGGCGGTCCCGCGAACCGCCCCGCAACCGGCGTCCTAACCGCCCTGCCGACCGCCCGCCGACCTGCGTCCGAACCGCCCTGAACCCGCATCCGGGACCCACGTACGCACGACCCCGGGACCGGCCTCCGGGACGCGCCTGCGAACCGTGCCTCAGACCCGCCCTCGAAGTGCGTCGAATTCCCTTCCGGCCGGGCCCTGGAGTGACTCGGAGCCCTCCGGGCCCGGCCCCGGCGGCCCGCGCCTACAGCGGCACGATGTCCGGTGCCCCCAGCCGCGCCGCGTCGGCCGTCAGGTCGTCGGGCTGGCGCTGCGACTCCCGCTCCGCCTCGACCCGCTTCTGGTAGTGCTCCACCTCGCGTTCGATCTGGTCCTCGTCCCAGCCCAGGACGGGCGCCATCAGCTCGGCGGCCTCGCGCGCGCTGCGCGTGCCCCGGTCGAAGGTCTCGATGGATATGCGGGTGCGCCGGGTCAGCACGTCGTCCAGGTGCCGGGCGCCCTCGTGGGAGGCCGCGTAGACGACCTCGGCGCGCAGGTAGTCGTCCGCGGCCTTCAGCGGCGCACCGAGGGAGGGGTCCTGGGCGATGAGGTCGAGGACTTCCCGCGCCGCCGTCCCGTACCGGTTCAGCAGGTGCTCGACGCGCACCACGTGGATCCCGGTCTCGGCGGCGATGCGCGCCCGCGCGTTCCACAGCGCCTGGTAGCCCTCCGCGCCGAACAGCGGGGTCTCCTCGGTGACGCAGTCGGCGACGCGCATGTCCAGGCCGTGCACCGCCTCGTCGACGGCGTCCTTGGCCATCACCCGGTAGGTGGTGTACTTGCCGCCCGCGACGACCACCAGCCCGGGCACCGGGTGCGCCACGGTGTGCTCGCGCGAGAGTTTGCTGGTGGCGTCGGACTCGCCGGCCAGCAGGGGCCGCAGGCCCGCGTAGACGCCCTCCACGTCGTCGCGGGTCAGCGGCACCGCGAGCACCGAGTTGACGTGCTCCAGCAGGTAGTCGATGTCGGCGCTGGAGGCGGCCGGGTGGGCCTTGTCCAGGTCCCAGTCGGTGTCGGTGGTGCCGATGATCCAGTGGCGCCCCCAGGGGATGACGAACAGGACGGACTTCTCGGTGCGCAGGATCAGACCGGTGGAGGAGTGGATGCGGTCCTTGGGCACGACGAGGTGGATGCCCTTGGAGGCGCGGACGTGGAACTGGCCGCGCTCGCCCACCATCGCCTGCGTGTCGTCCGTCCACACGCCGGTCGCGTTGACGACCTGCTGGGCGCGGACCTCGTACTCGTCGCCGCCCTCGACGTCCCGCACCCGCGCGCCGACCACGCGCTCGCCCTCGCGCAGGAACCCGGTGACCCGCGCGCGGTTGGCGGCCAGCGCGCCGTACGACACGGCGGTGCGCACCAGGGTCGCCACGAAGCGGGCGTCGTCCATCTGGGCGTCGTAGTACTGCAGGGCGCCGACCAGGGCATCCTTCTTCAGGCAGGGGGCCACGCGCAGGGCGTGACGGCGGCTCAGGTGGCGGTGCAGGGGCAGTCCGCGGCCGTGGCCGCGGGCCATCGACATGCCGTCGTAGAGCGCGACGCCCGAGCCCGCGTACAGCCGCTCCCATCCGGTGTGCTGGAGCGGGTACAGGAACGGCACCGGCTTGACCAGGTGCGGAGCCAGCCGTTCCAGCAGCAGGCCGCGTTCCTTCAGCGCCTCGCGCACCAGGGCGAAGTCGAGCATCTCCAGGTAGCGCAGGCCGCCGTGTATCAGTTTGCTGGACCGGCTGGAGGTGCCGGACGCCCAGTCGCGCGCCTCGACGATGCCGGTGGACAGACCGCGCGTGACCGCGTCCAGGGCCGTGCCCGCGCCCACCACGCCGCCACCCACGACCAGAATGTCCAGCTCACGCCCGGCCATTGCCGCCAGTGACTCGGCGCGCTGCGCCGGCCCCAGTGTCGCTGTCCTCACTGCTGCCTCCCGCTCTCGGTCGAGCCGGCCGCACCCGTCGGGCGAAGCCCCGTCCCATCCGTCTCCAGTACCCCTCGCGTTCTCCCCTGCCCAAATTCTGACCGGGTTGCCCGTCTTCAGCCACCAGTCGCCCCCAGCCTGTGGACAACTCCCACCGGTTCACCCAGAAACACGCTGGTCAATCCCGCAAAACGGTCATATTTACTCCTAGTCTGACATTGCAATCGCTCGTCCTGTCCACCGGACTTGCGTGCCCGCACCACCTCGGTTATTGGGAAGGACGGCCCACGCCATGCCCGCAGATCTCGCCGTCATCGGACTCGGTCCTCTCGGCCTGCCCCTGGCCCAGGCCGCCGTAGCCGCCGGTGTCCCCACGCTCGGGTACCGCATCGGGGAGGAACCCGGCTCGCTCAGCGCCGCCGAACTGCGCCGGATGCTCTCGGGGGGCTTCCGGCCGGCCACCAACCCCGCCGAGCTGGGCCGGGTGCGCACCGCCGTGATCTGCGCGCCCACCCCGCGCGGCGCCGACGGCGGGTTCGACCTGGGGCAGGTGGAGACCGCCGCCCGCGCTCTGGCCGGACACCTGCGCCCGCACACCACGGTGATCCTGGAGTCACCCGTCCACCCCGGGACCACGGACGCCTTCCTGCGCCCGCTCCTGGAGGAGGGCTCCGGGCTCCTCGCCGGCCGCGACTTCCACCTCGCCTACTCCCCCAGCCGCGTCGACCCCGGCAACCGCGACGTCACCCCGGCCAACACGCCGAAGGTGATCGGCGGCCTCACCCCGGCCTGCACCGAGTCCGCCGCCGCCTTCTACGGCCGCCTCACCGACAAGGTGGTCCGCGCGCGCGGCCTGCGGGAGGCGGAGACGGTCCACCTCCTGGAGACCAACTACCGGCACGTCAACATCGCCCTCGTCAACGAGATGGCCGTGCTCTGCCACGACCTCGGCGTCGACCTGTGGGACGTGGTCCGCTGCGCCGAGACAAAACCGTTCGGCTTCCAGGCCTTCCGCCCGGGCCCCGGCGTGGGCGGCCCCGGCCTTCCCCAGGACATGTCCGGCACGGCCGGCCGCGGCCTGCGCATGGTGGAACTCGCCCAGCAGGTCAACAGCCGCATGCCCCGCTACGTCGTCCAGCGCGCCGCCGCCCTGCTCAACGAGCACGGCAAGTCGGCGCGCGGCGCCCGCGTCCTCCTCCTGGGCGTCACCTACAAGCCCGACCTCGCCGACCTCCAGGGCACGCCTGCCGAGGAGATCGCCGACCGCCTGACGGGCCTGGGCGCCTGCGTCAGCTACCACGACCCGTACGTGCCCGCCTGGAGCGTCCAGGACCGCCCCGTCCCCCGCGCGGACGCCCTCTACGAGGCGGTGGCCGACGCCGACCTGACGATCCTGCTCCAGCACCACCGGACGTACGACCTGCAAGGCCTGTCGGTGAAGGCGCAGCTGCTCCTCGACACCCGCGGCGCGGCCCCGCTGGGGGCGGCGCATCGGTTGTGAAAGGGGGCGCGTGGGTGCTTGGGCGGTCGGCGATGGTGGCACGCGGGGCGCTGCGCGGGTACCTTGCGGAGACAGGCGGGGCCGGTCGAACAGGCCACTACGGCAGGCCCGCGGATGGATCAGGGAGTGTCCGCCCCCAGGTCTCGCGGGGACGGCCTCTCACCATCACGCCGACAAGGTGGAGCCCACCGCAGGGGCTACAGCAACGGGCTCCTGGCCGCTACTCGGAGTGTCCACCCCTAGTTGACATAGGGGTGGCCGCCCAGCGGCTGTAATCCGCAAGATCCACCTCCTCCGGAACTTCACCAGCCGAAGCCGGAGGCGATCCCAGCGGGTGGGCCTGCGGTGACGGCCCATGGGCACGCCCCCGACCAGGGCCACTCGGGCATGCGGAAGGGCCGGTCGCCCCACCCGGGGCGACCGGCCCTTCCCGGTCTCACTCGATCTCGGCGCTCACCGCTTGTGCTGCGCGTCCGCCACCGTCACCTCGACGCGCTGGAACTCCTTCAGCTCGCTGTAGCCGGTCGTGGCCATGGCGCGGCGCAGGGCGCCGAAGAAGTTCATCGAGCCGTCCGGGGTGTGCGAGGGGCCGGTGAGGACCTCCTCGATGGTGCCGACGGTGCCGAGGTCGACCTTCTGGCCGCGCGGCAGCTCCACGTTGACGGCCTCCATGCCCCAGTGGTGCCCCTTGCCGGGCGCGTCGGTCGCGCGGGCGAGCGGGGAGCCCATCATCACGGCGTCCGCGCCGCAGGCGATCGCCTTGGGCAGGTCACCGGACCAGCCGACGCCGCCGTCCGCGATCACGTGCACGTATCGGCCGCCGGACTCGTCCATGTAGTCGCGGCGGGCGGCGGCCACGTCCGCGACGGCGGTGGCCATGGGGACCTGGATGCCCAGCACGTTGCGCGTGGTGTGCGCGGCGCCGCCGCCGAAGCCGACCAGCACGCCGGCCGCGCCGGTGCGCATCAGGTGCAGGGCCGCGGTGTAGGTGGCGCAGCCGCCGACGATCACCGGGACGTCCAGCTCGTAGATGAACTGCTTCAGGTTCAGCGGCTCGTGCGAGGAGGAGACGTGCTCGGCGGAGACCGTGGTGCCGCGGATGACGAAGATGTCCACGCCCGCGTCGACGACGGCCTTGGAGAACTGGGCGGTGCGCTGCGGGGAGAGCGCGGCGGCGGTGACCACACCGGAGTCGCGCACCTCCTTGATGCGCGCACCGATCAGCTCCTCCTTGATGGGAGCGGCGTAGATCTCCTGCAGGCGGCGGGTCGCGGCCTCGGCGGGCAGCTCGGTGATCTCGTCCAGCAGCGGCTGCGGGTCCTCGTGGCGGGTCCACAGGCCTTCGAGGTTGAGCACGCCGAGGCCGCCCAGCTCACCGATGCGGATCGCGGTGGCCGGGGAGACGACGGAGTCCATGGGGGCGGCCAGGAAGGGCAGCTCGAACCGGTAGGCGTCGATCTGCCAGGCGATCGAGACCTCCTTCGGGTCCCGCGTACGGCGGCTGGGGACGACGGCGATGTCGTCGAAGGCGTACGCCCGGCGGCCGCGCTTGCCGCGCCCGATCTCGATCTCAGTCACGTCTGTGGCCTTTCCCTGATGCGTTGCAGCGTCTTCCAGTATCGCCGACACCCATGACAAGGGCGGCCCCGGTGCGCCCGGGGCCGCCCTCCACGTCGCCGGCGGTGCTCCCCGAGCGCGGCTCTACGCGCGCGGGGAGGACTTCCGGCTCACTTCTTGCTGCTGTAGTTCGGCGCCTCGACGGTCATCTGGATGTCGTGCGGGTGGGACTCCTTGAGGCCCGCCGAGGTGATCCGGACGAACCGGCCCTTGGACTCCATCTCCTCGATGGTGGCGGCACCGACGTACCCCATGGTCTGGCGCAGGCCGCCGACGAGCTGGTGCAGCACGTTGGCGAGCGGTCCGCGGTAGGGGACCTGGCCCTCGATGCCCTCGGGCACGAGCTTCTCGTCGGCGGTCACGTCGGCCTGGAAGTAGCGGTCCTTCGAGTACGACCTGCCCTGGCCGCGGGACTGCATGGCGCCCAGCGAGCCCATGCCGCGGTACGACTTGAACTGCTTGCCGTTGATGAAGAGCAGCTCGCCCGGGGACTCCTCGCAGCCGGCGAGGAGGCTGCCCAGCATCACCGTGTCGGCGCCGGCGGCCAGCGCCTTGCCGATGTCACCGGAGTACTGCAGACCGCCGTCACCGATCAGCGGGACGCCGGCGGCGCGGGCCGCGAGGGAGGCCTCGTAGATGGCGGTGACCTGGGGAACGCCGATGCCGGCGACGACGCGGGTGGTGCAGATGGAGCCCGGGCCCACGCCCACCTTGATGCCGTCCACGCCGGCGTCGATCAGTGCCTGGGCTCCGTCGCGGGTGGCGACGTTGCCGCCGATCACGTCGACGCCCACGCTCGACTTGATCTTGGACATCCAGCTCAGGGCGTTGCTGTTGTGGCCGTGCGAGGTGTCCACGACGAGGAAGTCGGCACCGGCCTCGGTGAGCGCCTGGGCGCGCTCCAGCGCCTCCGGGCTGGCGCCGACGGCGGCGCCGACGAGCAGCCGGCCCTCGGCGTCCTTCGCGGCGTTGGGGTACTTCTCGGCCTTGACGAAGTCCTTGACCGTGATCAGGCCCTTGAGGACGCCGTCGTCGTCCACCAGCGGCAGCTTCTCGATCTTGTGCTTGCGCAGCAGCTCCATGGCGTCGGGGCCGGAGATGCCCACCTTGCCGGTGACCAGCGGCATCGGGGTCATGACCTCGTGCACGCGGCGGCCGCGGTCGCTCTCGAAGGCCATGTCGCGGTTGGTCACGATGCCGAGCAGCTTGCCGGCCGGGTCGGTGACCGGGACACCGCTGATGCGGAACTTCGCGCACAGGGCGTCGGCCTCGGCGAGCGTGGCCTCCGGGTGCACCGTGATCGGGTCGGTGACCATGCCGGACTCCGACCGCTTCACCAGGTCGACCTGGTTGGCCTGGTCCTCGATGGAGAGGTTGCGGTGCAGCACGCCGACGCCGCCCAGCCGGGCCATCGCGATCGCCATGCGGGACTCGGTCACCTTGTCCATCGCCGCCGACAGCAGCGGGATGTTCACCCGGACGTTGCGGGAGATGCGGGACGAGGTGTCGACCGCGTTGGGGAGCACCTCGGATGCGCCCGGCAGCAGCAGCACGTCGTCGTAGGTCAGCCCGAGTGTCGCGAATTTCTCGGGCACTCCGTCGACGTTTGCAGTCATGACACCTTCCCCAAATGGCCTTGATCGGTGCGGATGTCCATGCTAACGGGAAGCGGAGGCGTCTCATTCCACGACGAAGGACCGCCCCGGGCTTCGTATCTTCCTACGACACCGGCGCGCGGCCGGTCCAACGGACGTCCGGCTACTGCTCGGCGAGGGCCCGCAGCCTGCTCAGCGCCCGGTGCTGGGCCACCCGGACGGCTCCCGGTGACATTCCCAACATCTGCCCGGTCTCCTCCGCGGTCAAGCCGACCGCGATGCGCAGGAGCAACAGCTCGCGCTGGTTCTCCGGGAGGTTGGCGAGGAGTTTCTTCGCCCACTCGGCGTCGCTGCTGAGCAGGGCGCGCTCTTCCGGGCCGAGGGAGTCGTCGGGGCGCTCGGGCATCTCGTCGGAGGGCACGGCCGTCGAACCGGGGTGGCGCATCGCCGCGCGCTGGAGGTCGGCCACCTTGTGGGAGGCGATGGCGAAGACGAACGCCTCGAAGGGGCGGCCGGTGTCGCGGTAGCGCGGCAGGGCGAGGAGGACGGCGACGCAGACCTCCTGGGCCAGGTCCTCGACGAAGTGGCGCGCGTCGCCCGGCAGCCGCGACAGGCGGGTGCGGCAGTAGCGCAGCGCGAGGGGGTGGACGCGGGCGAGCAGGTCGTGCGTGGCCTGCTCGTCGCCGTCGACGGCCCGGTGCACCAGCGCACCGATCGCCCCTGGGGCAACTGCCGCCTCGTCGTCGCGCATCGGTCCATCGTGCCTTGGCGTCGTCTGCTCCGCGGCACCGCCTTCGCGGTTGTGCACCGAAGCGTTATGAGCGGGTGCGCCGGAACCCATCCCCTGCACCCTCCCATTCCGCTCGACCGACTCGTCCCCGAGGAACTCCACACCTCCAAGGATGCGGCATCCGCGGCGAAACGAGCACCGGCCGCCCGGCGGGCCGCACGGTCGGTGGTACCCGGGGTGCGACGGGCGACACCGCCGGGCCCCCGCTCAAGGACCCTTCGCGGGCCCCGTCTCCTCGCCCCCCGGCCGGCCTGCGCGTGCCCGGGAGGGCGCCCCGTCCGGACGGCGGCCGGGGTGCGGCTGCGGCCGCGGCACCCGTGTCCGCACGACCGCGGCACAGCCGTACGCTCGACCGGCACAGGCATACGCGCGACGGACGCAGGCGTACGCACGACCGGCGGAGCCGTACAGGCCCGGCCCGGCACAGTGGTACGCCCGACCGGCACAGGCGTACGCGCGACCGGCTGGCCGGCTGGCTGCACGGCGACTCGCCCTGGGGGCGGGCCCGGGCGGCACGCGCCGCGCGGATCCCGGGTCCTCGCGGCGAGACTCAGGTCCGGTCCGGCGGCTCATGCCGCGGACGTGAGGCGCGGCCCGCCCGTCCGCGGCGGCGTCGTCACTCGCCGGTTCCCCGACGCTCGACTCCGCTCGCGCGGGAGGACCCCTCTCGCCCGGCATCCTCCGCCGCCTTGCCGCTGCCCGCACCAGCCGGCTGACCTGGCCCGATCACCTGCCGTGCGTGCTTCGTGCCCTGATCCGCCGGACGGCCCTAACGGACCAGGCCCCACCGGAAACCGAGGGCCACCGCGTGCGCGCGGTCGGAGGCGCCGAGCTTCTTGAACAGGCGCCGGGCGTGTGTCTTGACGGTGTCCTCGGAGAGGAACAGCTCACGGCCGATCTCCGCGTTGGAGCGGCCGTGACTCATGCCTTCGAGGACCTGGATCTCACGCGCGGTGAGCGTGGGCGCGGCGCCCATCTCGGCCGAGCGCAGCCGGCGCGGGGCGAGCCGCCAGGTGGGGTCGGCGAGGGCCTGGGTCACCGTGGCGCGCAACTCCGCGCGGGAGGCGTCCTTGTGCAGATAGCCGCGGGCGCCGGCGGCCACGGCGAGCGCGACACCGTCGAGGTCCTCGGCGACCGTGAGCATGATGATGCGCGCACCGGGGTCGGCGGACAGCAGCCGCCGGACCGTCTCGACACCGCCCAGTCCGGGCATGCGCACGTCCATGAGGATGAGGTCCGAGCGGTCGGCACCCCAGCGGCGGAGGACTTCCTCGCCGTTGGCCGCCGTCGTCACACGCTCGACGCCGGGCACGGTCGCGACCGCGCGGCGGAGCGCCTCTCGGGCAAGCGGGGAGTCGTCGCAGACGAGGACGGATGTCATGGCCGCCCTCCGCAGCTGATGCGCGTCACCTTGAGCCTCCAGGCTGGTACGAAATCGTCACCTGTGCGGTCGACCGTCTCGGACGCCTGCCCGAGCACTTGTGTTTTCAACCGCCTCCGCACTCTCAACGACGGTCACTCGAAAGAGTTACGGGGCCGTACGCCGTTTTCGGCACTCTACGTGAGGGAGCGGACACGGTGCAGACACAGACGTCATACCCTCAACTTTTCATCACAAGCTATGCCCCATTCAGCCCCTTTTCTTCCCGTTTCTAGGTGTCTAGGGCTAGATTCGCAATGAGTCATATTTTCATCTCCTTAGATCGGAGATGTACGGTCGTTGGCACCGTATCCGCCACCGAACGGCTACAAGGGGTCACGCAATGGCAGATTTCTCCCGCCTTCCCGGACCGAATGCGGACCTGTGGGACTGGCAGCTGCTGGCTGCCTGCCGCGGAGTGGACAGCTCGCTCTTCTTCCATCCCGAGGGCGAGCGCGGGGCGGCTCGGAGCGCTCGAGAGAACTCGGCCAAGGAGGTCTGCATGAGGTGCCCGGTCCGTGCGGAGTGCGCGGCACACGCCCTGGCGGTGCGCGAGCCGTACGGAGTGTGGGGCGGCCTCACCGAGGACGAGCGCGAGGAGCTCATGGGGCGGGCACGGAACCGACTGGTGACGGCTTCGTCATCAAGCGGCGACACCGCTTCACATACCTGAAGGAACGTTTCTTCTTACCCATACGGACGTACTACGGCGATCAGGGCACGCACGCGCGTGCCCTTCGCTTCGGTACGCGGCCGGTGCGCCGCGCTCACCTGGACCCGGCGCGCACCAGTTCGTCGAGGGTCGCCGCCACGGCCGGCACCTGGGCCAGGTCGGGCAGGGTGAGCGCGACGATCTCGCGGCGCACCGCGGGCTCCAGTGCCACGGTGCTGGCGCCCCGGGGCCGTACGGACTCGATGGCGAGCTGGGGCAGGACGGCCACGCCCAGCCCCGCGCCCACCAGCCCGGCCACGGCCGGGTAGTCGTCCGTGGCGAAGTCGATGCGGGGCGTGAACCCGGCGCCCGCGCACACCTCCACGAGCTGGCCCCGGCAGCGGGGGCAGCCCGCGATCCACGGCTCGTCGGCGAGTTCCGCGATGGCGACGGACTCGGCCCGGGCCAGCGGGTGTCCTTCGGGTACGAGTCCGACGAGCCGGTCGGTGAGCAGCGGGCGCACCACCAGGTCCGCCCATTCCTCGGCGCCCGCCGCGCCCTCGTAGCGGAAGGCGAGGGCGACGTCGCAGTCGCCGGCGCGCAGCAGTTCCACGGAGCGCGGCGGTTCCGCCTCCTCCAGGGAGACGCGGGTGCCGGGGTGCGCCGCGCGCAGGGCGGCGAGGGCCGTGGGGACCAGGGTGGAGCTGCCGCTGGGGAAGGAGACCAGGCGGACGCGGCCGGCGCGCAGACCGGCGATGGCGGCGACCTCCTCCTCGGCGGCGGTGAGCCCGGCGAGGATGCCGCCCGCGTGCCGCACCAGGGCCTCGCCGGCCTCGGTCAGCCGCATCTCGCGGCCGGTGCGCACGAGCAGCGGGGTGCCGGCCGATCCCTCCAGAGCCTTCATCTGCTGGCTGACGGCGGGCTGGGTGCAGCCCAGCTCGCGGGCGGCGGCGGAGAAGGAGCCGGTGGCGGCGACGGCGCGCAGGACACGCAGATGACGGGCCTCGATCACCCTTCGAGCATAAGGCAGGCTTGGGCGAAGCAGCGGAAAACGCGTCGACACTTTGACTTCGGGTCCTTTACCGTTCCGGCATGAAGCTTCTCTCGGTCAACCTGGGCCGTGCCGTGGCCGTGCCGTACACCGATCAGCCGGAGGGTCTCACCGGTATCGGCAAGCAGCCGGTGGACCACCCGGTGCGGGTCGCGGCGCCCGGCCCGAAGGGCGTCGGCGGGAGCGGGCTGGCCGGGGACGCGGTGTGCGACACGCGGCACCACGGCGGTGACGACCAGGCGGTGTACGCCGTGGCGCGCGAGGACCTGGACGACTGGGAGCGCGAGCTGGGCCGGGCGCTGCCCAACGGCTCGTTCGGCGAGAACCTCACCACCACGGGCATCGACATATCCGGCGCGCGCATCGGGGAGCGCTGGCGCCTCGGATCGCCGGAGGGTCCCTCGGTGGTGCTGGAGGTCACCTGCGGGCGGATCCCGTGCCGGACCTTCCAGGGCCATCTGGGCGAGCGGGGATGGGTCAGGAGGTTCACGCGGAAGGGTGCGCCGGGTGCGTACCTGCGGGTGATCGAGCCCGGTGAGATCCGCCGCGGGGACCCGGTGGAGATCGTGCACCGCCCGGACCACGACGTGACGGTGGCCCTCGAGTTCCGGGCCGCCACCACGGAGCGCTCCCTGCTGCCGCGCCTGCTGGCGGCCGGTCCGGCGCTGCACCCGGAGTCGCTGGCCGCGGCCCGCCGGTACGCGGCTCGGTACGGCGCCGGGAAGGCTGACTGACGGATCGTCAGGCGTGGCCGGGCGGGCCGGTCACACCGGTCCGTCACCGATCGGCAGGCCCTGTGCAGAGATCGGGGACGAGGGGGCGGGGCCACTAACCTTTCGCCATGACAACGGCTCTGATTACGGGATCGACCGCGGGCATCGGCGCCGCGTTCGCGCGGCGCCTGGCGGCGGACGGCCACAACCTCGTCCTGGTGGCGCGTGACACCGGACGGCTGACGGAGCAGGCGACCGAGCTGCACGACCGGCACGGCATCGAGGCCGAGGTGCTGACGGCCGACCTGGCGACGGACGAGGGCATCGAGAAGGTCGCCGCCCGGCTGGGCGACCGGAAGAACCCCGTCGACCTGCTGGTCAACAACGCGGGCTTCGGCAACAAGGGCCGTTACCTCGACGTGGAGATGGCCGACGAGCTGAGGATGCTCAAGGTGCACGTCGAGGCGGTGCTGCGGCTGACGTCGGCGGCGACCGCGGCGATGCGCGAGCGCGGCCGGGGCGGCGTGGTGAACGTGGCGTCGGTCGCGGCGTTCGTGCCGCGCGGCACCTACGGGGCGTCGAAGGCGTGGGTCGTGCAGTTCACCCAGGGTGCGGCGCGGGACCTGGCGGGCAGCGGCGTACGCCTGATGGCGCTGTGCCCCGGCTTCGTACGCACCGAGTTCCACCAGCGGGCCGGGATGGGCACGGACAACATCCCCGGCTGGATGTGGCTGGACGCGGACAAGCTGGTCGCGGCGGCCCTGACGGACCTGGCCCGCGGCCGGACGGTGTCGATCCCGGACCCCCGCTACAAGGCGCTGATGGGCCTGGTCAAGGTCACGCCGCGGGGCCTGCTGGGCGGGGTCACCTCGAAGACGGGCCGCAAGTACGGGCCGCGGTGAGCCGCTTGCCGGCCGAGTGAGCGGGGAGGGGCGGCCGGTTGCCGGCCGCCCCTCCCCGCTCACCTCGGCGTCGCGCCGCCACCCGCACGAACGCGGCCCGCTCACCGGCGCCGACGCAGACGAACGCTCCCCCGGCCGCTCGCAGCCACGAACCAGCACGGCCGTACCGGCTTCCGCGGCCTCGCCGCAGTCGCCCCCAATTCCCCGTGCTGCAGCTGCTCATGAACCGCGGACGAGACCCGCGTCCACCGCCCCGGCGGCCTCCTGCGCTACCTGCTCGGCGAGGTCCCGCCGGCGCAGCCCGCGCCCGCCTCGTCGCCACCGCGCACCAACCCTCCGCGCACCCCGTAGCAGCTCCCCGGCCTCTCGCCCCGGCTCACCGCTCTCCGCGAATGCGAGGGCGACCATGTCCAGGCCACTCTCTTCCGGCCCCTCGGTTCCTAAGTTCTCTGCCCACAGTGCGTGTCCCACTCCACACCCGGATCACACAGCGCCTCTCCGAACCGCAGCAACTGACCCGTCCAGAACTCACCGGCCCCCTTTGCTTCCCCTTTGCGGTGATCGAACTTGCGCACAGTGCTTCCCGGTTAGAGTCGAACGATCCGGGCGGCCGACGGAGGGGGCGGACACCAAGTCATGGGTGACAATGGCGAGATACTCGACATCAAGACCGCCGACATCAAGCGGACAGCACCTCATTTCAGCCACGAGAGCGTTGCGCTCGCACAGGCGCTGACCAAGCTGAAGACCGGTCTGTCAGAGGCTGGCGCACCCTGGGGCGACGATGAGCAGGGCACCACGTTCCACGAGACGTACGGCCCCTTGGTCAAGCGGATCGAGCAGTCCGCACAGATTCTGGCCGCCGGCCTGGCGAGCATCCACACGGCGATGGACGACATGGCCGACGGCCACATCGAAAACGAACAATTGATCCGCTCGATGTTCAGCCGGATCGACGTGCCCCACGACACCACGGGCCACGACAGGTGAGCGTCGCCGACAAAGCCCGCAAGGTCGTCCAGGACCTGACGGGCATGTGGTGGCCCGCGGCCGATGTCGACGGGCTACGGGACGCCGCGAAGGCGTGGCGTGACTTCGCCGACGACGTCGAGGACGTCACCGCTGCCGTCAACAAGGCCGCCCGCTCCCTGATCGAGAACAACAAGGGCGAGGCCATCTCCGCGTTCGAGGACCCCTTCTGGCGCCGCTACTACCACGACAAGCACGGCTGGCTGAAGGACCTGTCCGACGGCGCCCACGACATGGCGAAAGCCCTGGACGCCTACGCCGACGCTGTGCACGCCGCGAAGAAGAAACTCGAACACGAACTGGAGATCGTCGGCGCCACCCTCGTGGGTGGAACCCTCCTGGCCGTCTTCACCGCGGGCCTATCCGAAGGAGCGGCCGTCGCGGCCGCGGCGACTGTCACAGAGGTCGCCGCCGGCCTAGGCGTCACCGTAACGGCCGAGGTCGCCTCCATCGCGGGGACCACCCTGGCCACCGCGGCCCTCGCGGGCATCGAGTCCGTCACCGTCGACCTCGCCGTCGCCCAGCCCCTGTCCATCGCTCTGGGGGAGAAGAAGGGCCTCAGCCTCGACGAGGCACGCGAGGCCGGGGTGTACGGCGCGCTCCTGGGCGGCGCCCTCGGCGGCGGAGGCGCCGCCGTCAGGGCCGCCGACAGGGAAGGTGGCTGGACCGAACTCCTGGGCGGGGTCCGGCTGCCCGGCCTGTCCCCCGAGTTCGCCCTGCCGGGTGGTGTGACGGCGTCAGCGGACGACCTCGGCCTGCTGATGAAGGGTGACGGCGAACCGAACGCCTGGCCGCGCAGCAAACGCAAGGGCGCGGTCAAGCCGAGGTACCGGGCGGACTTGGCGGGAGACGAGGGCAAGGGGACTGCCAAATCGCACTCCCATACCTTGGAGAAGCACGTCGAGAAGACCGACCGGGAACTCCGGGCCCGCCTGCGCGCGGAGAAGAGGATCACCGGCAGTTCCAGCTTCGTCAGTCCCGAGGCCGCACAGAACCTGACGGACCGCGCGATCATCCAGCGTCAGCACGAGGTCAGGCGTTGGCTTGAGAACACCAGGAAGCCGGAACTCACGTTCAGGGTGGACTTCGGGGACGAGGTCACCGGGAGGAGCCTGTCCCGAGAGGACTTCATCAGGGGCACAGGACCGCACAATGTGCACAAGGTCTTCCTGCTCCTGCGACGCGACCCCGACATGCCCAGCGGCTACCGTATCCACACGTCTTATCCCACCTCGTGAGCGCAAGGAACACGCTGTGACCCACCACTACCCGGAAGGGTTCCTGGACAGAGACGAACGGTTTCCCGCGCTGCACGAACTGCTCGATTCCTACGCCTTCTCCGGAAACTCCTTCACGGACACCCCCGATGAGCCCGGCGCAGCCCTCAAAGCGTATGTGCGACAGGCCATGCGCACGCCGGGAGTCCTGGACGCGGTCATCGCAGAGATCGACGACCTCTTGCGGGCCGGCCTGTTCAACGACGACATCGCCGACGACGTGGACCTTCTGCCTCACGTCGAGCCCCCGGCCGGGCGCAGCGTCGAGCAGTGCCTCGCCACCATCCGCTCGCACCTGGAACGAATCAGGACGACCGGTGTCTGGGAACAGGCTCGGCTTCCCCAGACCGACTGGGAGTGGAGAAAGCAGTTCCCGGAGCTCTCCTCTTTGCTGGGCGGCTACTTCCACCAGGACCACCCGAGGTTCTACCGGTCCCATCGGGAGGCCCTCGACGACTATCTCGACGGAAACCCGGAGGAATATCTCGCCGAAGCCGCCGAAGAACTCGGCGCCTTCCTTTCCTGCGTCTCATCGGACAAGGAACTGGAACGTGCTGCAGAGATCCTTGGCCTCATGGTCTACCCCCCCGACGGCGTCCCACTGCGCCAGTGGCTCACGGACGTCCAGGGCATCCTCACTCACCGCCTGCGCCGAGGCGCGGTCTGACCGAGGGCCGGCGTCGTCCGGCGGGCGGCCCCGGGCAGGGGCCGACAGGACCGGTGGGCCGGTGTGCCGACGGGGGTGCGTGGGCCTGTGGTGAGCGGGGCGGCGCCCTCGCCGATCCGTGGCGGGCGGGCGGCGTCGCGTGCTCTTCGCGTACGACCGCGGCGGCCCGGTGGGCAGCGTGGTCACCCGCCGCTCACGGTGCGATCGCCCGGCCGGTGCGAGAGCCGCCGCACGGACCCGTTAGCCGGCCGGCCGAACGCGCGGTGCCCGGCACCCCCCCGAAGGGGTGCCGGGCACCGGTGGTCCGCCCGAGTCGCTGAGCGGCTCGGGTCAGAGCGCTGCCTCAGTGGGCGTGGCCGTGGCTGTGGCCCGCGGCGGCCGGCTCTTCCTCTTCCTTCTTCTCGACGACCAGGGTCTCGGTCGTCAGGAGGAGGGAGGCGATGGAGGCCGCGTTCTCCAGGGCGGAGCGGGTGACCTTGACCGGGTCGATGACGCCGGCCTTGACCAGGTCGCCGTACTCGCCGGTGGCGGCGTTGTAGCCGCTGCCCTTCTCCAGCTCGGCGACCTTGGAGACGATGACGTAGCCCTCCAGGCCGGCGTTCTCCGCGATCCAGCGCAGCGGCTCGACGGCGGCGCGGCGGACGACCGAGACACCGGTGGCCTCGTCGCCGGTCTTGTCGAGGTTGCCCTCGAGCACCTTCACGGCGTGGACCAGCGCGGAGCCACCACCGGAGACGATGCCCTCCTCGACCGCGGCGCGGGTCGCGGAGATGGCGTCCTCCAGACGGTGCTTCTTCTCCTTCAGCTCCACCTCGGTGGCGGCGCCGACCTTGATCACGCACACGCCGCCGGCCAGCTTCGCGAGGCGCTCCTGGAGCTTCTCGCGGTCCCAGTCGGAGTCGGTGGACTCGATCTCGGCCTTGATCTGGGCGACGCGGCCCTCGACGTCGGCCTTGTTGCCGGCACCGTCGACGATCGTGGTGTCGTCCTTGGTGACGGTGACGCGGCGGGCGGAGCCGAGCACGTCGAGACCGACCTGGTCGAGCTTGAGGCCGACCTCCTCGGAGATGACGGTGGCGCCGGTGAGGACGGCCATGTCCTGGAGCATCGCCTTGCGGCGGTCGCCGAAGCCGGGGGCCTTCACCGCGGTGGCGTTGAAGGTGCCGCGGATCTTGTTGACGACGAGGGTGGAGAGCGCCTCGCCCTCGACGTCCTCGGCGATGATCAGCAGCGGCTTGGAGGCGTTCGCCTGGATGATCTTCTCGAGCAGCGGGAGCAGGTCCGCGATCGAGGAGATCTTGCCCTGGTTGATCAGGATGTACGGGTCGTCGAGGACGGCCTCCATACGCTCCTGGTCGGTGACGAAGTACGGCGAGAGGTAGCCCTTGTCGAAGGCCATGCCCTCGGTGAAGTCCAGCTCCAGACCGAAGGTGTTGGACTCCTCGACGGTGATGACGCCGTCCTTGCCGACCTTGTCCATGGCCTCGGCGATCAGCTCGCCGACCTGCTGGTCCTGGGCGGACAGCGCGGCCACGGCGGCGATGTCGGACTTCTCGTCGATCGGGCGGGCCGAGGCGAGCAGGTCGTCGGAGACGGCCTTGACCGCGGCGTCGATGCCCTTCTTCAGCAGCGCCGGGGAGGCACCCGCGGCGACGTTCTTCAGGCCCTCGCGCACCAGCGCCTGGGCGAGCACGGTGGCGGTGGTGGTGCCGTCACCCGCGATGTCGTTGGTCTTGGTCGCCACCTCCTTCACCAGCTGGGCGCCGAGGTTCTCGTACGGGTCCTCGATCTCCACCTCACGGGCGATGGTGACGCCGTCGTTGGTGATGGTCGGGGCGCCGAACTTCTTGTCGATGACGACGTTGCGGCCCTTGGGGCCGATCGTCACCTTGACCGTGTCGGCGAGCTTGTTGACGCCGCGCTCGAGGGCGCGACGGGCGTCCTCGTCGAACTTCAGGATCTTCGCCATGGCAGCGGGAGCCCTCTCGGAAATCTTGGGTGAAAAAGAGACTGCGCCCCGGACGCCCGGCTTCTCAACGGTCGCGGGGGCCAGGGGCGCAGCTCACAGCAGGAATGCTGAGGTGACTTACTTCTCGATGATCGCGAGCACGTCGCGAGCCGAGAGGACGAGGTACTCCTCGTTGTTGTACTTCACCTCGGTGCCGCCGTACTTGCTGTAGAGCACGACGTCGCCGACCTTGACGTCGAGCGGAAGACGGTTGCCGTCCTCGAAACGGCCCGGGCCCACGGCCAGGACGACGCCCTCCTGGGGCTTCTCCTTGGCGGTGTCCGGAATGACCAGGCCAGAGGCCGTGGTCTGCTCGGCGTCCAGCGGCTGGACCACGATGCGGTCCTCGAGCGGCTTGATGGCAACCTTGGAGCTGGCGGTCGTCACGATCCGACCTCCCCCTTCGGAGATCTCACGGGGTTAACTGTCTGAGGTGGCGACCAGGTCGATCCGTCGTCGCGGGTGCCGGACCTGCCCGTCGCGTTGTTGGCACTCTCCGGTGGGGAGTGCCAGAGCCGAGACTATGACCGCGATTAGCACTCGGTCAAGCGGAGTGCCAATTGCCGTGCGGCGCGTCGGAGGAGGACGGGCTCTTCAGGGGTGCTCGCGCAGGTGCCGTCCAACTGCGGCGGGCAGCCCGGGAGCCGCCGCCCCCAGTCCCCCGCTGCCGGTCCGGACGGCCTCGTCCTCAAGGGCCGGACGGGCTGACCCGTCACAGGTAGTCCTGCAGCCTTCCGACCGTCAGCCCCTCCGCCTCGATGTCGCGCAGCAGGCGTGTGGTGCGTTCGCGCAGCGTCGGGCCGTCCAGGTCGTCGTCGTCCGAGGTGACCAGGAGGATGTCGCCGGGGCGCAGCGCGGGGCGGCCGCGGGTGAAACGCAGGCGGGTCTCCGTCATCGAGGCGCGCCACAGCACCACGGCGGAGACCTGGCAGTCGGCGGCGGCGCGCAGGGTCGTGTCGTCGTAGACGCCGTAGGGCGGCCGGAAGAGGCGGGGGCGGACGCCGAAACGGGCGTGCAGCTTGTCGCGCTGGCCGCAGATCTCGGCGCGCTGGCCGGCGTAGGGCAGGCCGCGCAGGGCCGGGTGTTCCAGGGTGTGGTTCTCCAGGGCCGCGCCGACCGACAGCAGGCGCGCGAAGTGCCCGTACTCCGGCCCGATGACGCTGTCCGTGAGGAACATGCTGACCGGCAGCCGCAGTTCGCGGACCATGTCGACGAACCGCGGATCGCGTTCGGCGCCGTCGTCGTAGGTGAGGAAGACGACCCGGTCGGGCGTGTCGACGTGGTCGAGAACCGGGGGCGGCGCGAAGGCCCGGCCGGCGGCTGCCGTCGCACGGGAGAGGGGGCGGGCCGGCGGCTGCGGGGGTGCGGGCAGCGGGGCGGTCAGGCCCCAGCGGCGGTACGGCTGCGGGGGCGCGGCCGGGCCGGTCGGCCGCACCCGCTGGGCGGCCTTGCGGCCCAGCCGTTCGATCGGGTCGACGGACGAGGCGCAGCCGGCCAGGAGCAGCAGCACGGCCGCGAGCAGTGCCGCGGCCGTGCGCCGCGGCCACGGCCGCGGTCTCACAGGTAGTCCTCCAGCCGGGCCACCGCGTACCCCTTGGCGGTCGCGTAGCTCAGGAAGCGGCGCATGTCGTCGACCATGGTGCCGTCCCACTCGCCGCGGCCGCGGAAGTGGGTGAGCACGATGTCGCCCGGGCGCAGCCGCTTGTCGTCCTCGCGGAACTCCCAGTGGTCGACGTAGACCTCCTCGTTCCAGATCGGCGCGTACTTGATGCCGCAGGACTTGGCGGCGCGCAGGGTGTCCTGGTTGTAGTTGCCGTAGGGCGGGCGCAGGAGCTGCGGGCGCCTGCCGAACTGCTTGAGCATGATGTCCTGCATGTCGCAGATCTCGTGCCGCTGCTCGTCGTAGGACAGGCCCGGCAGGTACGGGTGGTGCAGCGTGTGGTTGTTCAGGGTGTTGCCGAGGGACTGGGCCTTGCGGAAGTAGCCGTAGTCGTCCTTGACGAGGTAGTCGCTGAGGAAGGCCGTGTAGGGGACCTTCAGGTCGTTCATCATGCGCAGGAAGGCGGGGTCCTTCTCGGCGCCGTCGTCGATGGTGAGGAAGAGGATCTTGTCCTTGGTGGGCACGGTGGTGAAGACCGGGGGCAGGTCCCACTCCTCCTGGTGGTCCACCTCGAAGCCGGGGCGGGCGTGGATCCTCGGCTTGACGGCGGGTGGCGGCGGGGGCAGGAGCGGGGCCTGGCTCAGGCCCCAGCGCCTGGCGGCGGCGGTGCGGGCCGCCGCGGAGACCTTGAGCCGGGTGGCGTAGGAGTCGAGGGCCCGGGCGGGGGGCGCCTGGAGGCGCTGCTGGCCCGGGGCGGGGGCCACCGGCGTGCCCGGCCGGTCGCAGCCGCAGACGAGGGCGGCGACGGCGAGGGCGGCGAGTGAGGCACGGACGGCGGCCCCGCGTCCCGGACGGCCAGGACGGCCCAGGAGACCCGAGAGACCCGCGAGACCCGCGAGGCACGGGAGGCGATTTTTGTCATTTTGTACTACTGAACTCATGGCGCCGGATCCTCGCAGGCCACCGCCCCGAACCCGCGGCGACACCGCGGCCGGCGCCGCACCGTCCACCGACTGGCCCACAATGAGGCGGTGACCGACCCACTCGCCCCGCTGCACGCCTTCGCCTCGCTCCTCACCCCCGAGGGCCGCGCCCTCCTGGAGGAGGTGCGCGGCACCGCTCCCGCCGACGAACTCGCCGTCGCCACCCGGCTGCGCCGCGAGCACCCCGCCGGCCTGGTCTCGGCCGCGCTCGGACAGGCCCGGCTGCGGCAGCGGGCGGCGGCGAAGTTCGGGGCGGCGGACGCGGAGCGGATGTTCTTCACCCCGAACGGCGTGGAGCAGTCCACCCGGGCGAGCGTGGCGGCCTACCGCGCGGCGCGGCTGAGGGAACTGGGCGTGTCCTGCCTGGCGGATCTGTGCTGCGGCATCGGCGGGGACGCGATCGCGCTGGCCCGCGCCGGGATCCGCGTCCTGGCCGTGGACCGGGACCCTGTGACGGCCGCGGCGGCCCGCGCCAACGCGGCGGCGCTCGGGCTCGACGCCCTCATCGAGGTCCGCGAGGCGGACGTCACGGAGGTCGACACCTCGTCGTACGACGCCGTGTTCGTGGATCCCGCCCGGCGCGGCGGCGGACGAGGGGGCGGCCGGGCGACGGGTGGGCGGATCTTCGATCCCGAGGCGTACTCACCGCCGCTGTCCTGGGCCGTGGCGGCCGCGCTCAGGGCGCCGCACGCCGCCCTGAAGGTCGCCCCCGGCATCCCGCACGAGGCGGTCGCGCCGCAGGCCGAGGCCGAGTGGATCTCCGACGGCGGGGACGTGAAGGAAGCGGTGCTGTGGTTCGGCACCGAACCGGGGACGGTGCGCGCGACACTGCTGCCCGGCCCGCACAGCCTGCGCGGCCGCGGCCTGCCCGACCCGCCGGTGCGGCCGGTGGGCCGCTACCTGTACGAGCCCGACGGCGCCGTCATCCGCTCCCACCTGGTCGCCGAGGTCGCCGAGGAACTCGACGGCGGCCTCGTCGACGAGACCATCGCCTACGTCACCGCCGACGAGCTCCGCCCCACCCCGTACGCCACCGCCTACGAGATCACCGGCCGGCTGCCCTTCAACGTCAAGAAGCTGAAGGCGCTGCTGCGGGAGCACGAGATCGGCACGCTCACCGTGAAGAAACGCGGCTCGGCCGTGGAGCCGGAGGAGCTGCGCCGCAAGGTGCTGCCGAAGCCGCACGGGCGCGGCACGATGACGGTGTTCCTCACCCGGGTCGCGGGCGCCCCGACGATGCTGCTGGGGCATCCCGCCCCTGCCGCGTAGCGGAAGGCCTCGCCGTCGCCCGGCGGGAGGCCTCCCCGCCGCGGCCACCCCCACGGCGTGCCGGGCGCCGGCTCCGCCCGCCGGTGGCTCTTCCGGCGCCTTCCTGCACCTTCCTGTACGTTCCGGCGCCCCCGGCGTCTTCCGGCGGCCGTCTTCGAAAGTTTCGAAGACGGCGCTGACCTCTCACTCCGCCGGCCGCGCGGTGCTGCTGCGCACCACCAGGCTCGTCGCCAGCTCGACCCGGGTCGCCGCCGGCGGCTCCTCCTCCCGTCCGAGGTCGAGCACCAGCCGCGCCGCCGCCTCCGCCATCTCGGTGAGCGGCTGCCGTACGGTCGTCAGCGGCGGCCCGACCCAGCGCGCCACGGGCAGGTCGTCGAAGCCCACCACGCTCAGGTCCTCCGGGATGCGCAGGCCCAGCTCCCGCGCCGCCTCGTACAGGCCGAGCGCCTGGAGGTCGTTGCCCGCGAAGACCGCGCTCGGGCGGTCCGGGCGGCGCAGCAGCTCCAGGCCGAGGCGGTAGCCGGCCTCGTGGTGGAAGTCGCCGGTGACGATCAGTGACGGGTCGACCGGCACCCCCGCCGTCTCCAGCGCCGCCCGGTAGCCGTCGACCCGGGCGCGGCTGCACATCATCCGGGACGGCCCGCTGATGGCGCCGATGCGGGTGTGGCCCAGCTCCACCAGGTGCCGGGTGGCGGCGAGCCCGCCCTGCCAGTTGGTCGCGCCGATCGAGGGCACGTCGGTGCCCGGGTCGCCGGCCGGGTCCATCACCACGAACGGGATGGAGCGGCTGGTCAGCAGCGCCCGCTGGGACTCGTCGAGGTCGGACAGGACCAGGACCACGCCGTGCGGGCGGCGGGCGGCGACCTGGTCCGCCCAGGTCCGGCCGGGGGT
Source organism: Streptomyces sp. NPDC006743 (assembly GCF_040703815.1). Lineage (NCBI taxonomy): Bacteria > Bacillati > Actinomycetota > Actinomycetes > Kitasatosporales > Streptomycetaceae > Streptomyces > Streptomyces sp. NPDC006743. Next base: position 246,542 of record NZ_JBEYJA010000003.1, read on the forward strand.
GAGCCGGCCCGCGCTCTCGGAGAGCACGACGCTCAGACCCGCGTCCCGCGCCACGTTCTCCACGCCCCGGATGACCTCCATCGCCCAGGCGCTCTCCAGCTCGTGGAAGACGACGTCGATCAGTGGCGAGCGGGTGGCCTCGGCGCGCCTGCGCCGGTAGCCGTGGGCGCGCAGCAGGTCCTCGACGCGGCTGCGGGTCGCCGGGGCCACGTCGGCACGCCCGTTGAGGACCTTCGAAACAGTCGGAGCCGACACCCCGGCCTCGCGGGCGATCTCGGCGAGGGTGGCGGTGCGGGTTGCGGGGGTCTTGGTCGGCTTCATGGCCGGGATCGTATCTCTGCGCGACCCCTTGACGAACCCCCCGGCACGCCTTACGTTCCCGGAACATTCGAAATCACATCCGAAACATTCGGGCAACCGGCGTGTTCCCGGTGCCGACGGCACCGCGTCCGGCCCGAGCGATCCTTCGTGAGAGGTGCCGTCACATGGAGTCCTACAGCAGGCGCTGGTTCCTCGGCGCCGGCGCCACCACCCTGATCTCGGCCGCGGGGCTCACGGCCTGCGGTTCCGGCAGCGGTTCGGGCGGTTCGGGCGGCGGCACCATCACGGCGATGGTGTACGGCGACGACGCGGTGAAGATCCAGGTCAAGGCGGTCGACCGGTTCAACGCGTCGGCCACGGCCAAGCAGGCCAAGGCCAAGGTCGAACTGCAGAAGATCCCCGCCTCCGACTACCCGGCCAAGCTGCGCACCGCCATGGGCTCGCCCAACGCGCCGGACGTCTTCTACAACTGGGGCGGCGGCTCCATCAAGGCCTACCAGGAGGCCGGCCAACTGGTCGACCTCACCGACGTCATCACGTCCGACGCGACGCTCAAGGGCGGCTTCCTGCCCTCCGTGCTCGCCGCGGGCGGGCTCGGTGGCCGCAACTACGGGATCCCGATGCGCGGCATGCAGCCGGTGATCCTCTTCTACAACAAGTCCCTGTTCGCCGAGCACAAGCTGCAACCGCCCACCACGTGGGACCAGTTGCTCGACAACAACGCCAAGCTGACGAAGGCGGGCATCACCCCGTTCGCCCTCGGCGGCGCCGACACCTGGCCCGAGCTGATGTGGCTGGAGTACCTGCTCGACCGCATCGGCGGCCCGCAGGTCTTCGAGAAGATCAGGAGCGGCGACGCCTCGGCCTGGGGCGACCCGGCCGTGCTGAAGGCGGCCGAGACCGTCAAGCAGCTCATCGACGACGGCGCCTTCGGCAAGGGCTACAGCTCGGTGTCGTACAACAACGGCGGCGCGCCCGCCGTGTTCGCCAAGGGCAAGGCGGCGATGCACCTGATGGGCTCGTGGGAGTACTCCACGCAGCTCGGCAAGTTCCCCGACTTCGCCAGGAAGGAACTCGGCTGGTGCGCCTTCCCGAAGTACGACGGCGGTGCCGGCGACATCCGCAACGTGGTCGGCAACCCCACCAACTACTGGTCCGTGAACACCCGGGTCTCCGACAAGGACGCGGCCGTCGCCTTCCTGCGCGACTGCGCCTCCGAGGCCTACACCAAGGACCTGATCGCCAACGGTGACGTACCGACCACGACCAAGGCCGCCACCCTGCTGGACTCCTCCCCCAACCCCGCCTTCGCCAAGTTCCAGTACCAGATGGTGCAGCAGGCACCCGCCTTCACCCTGAGCTGGGACCAGGCGGTCGACCCGAGCTGGCAGACGCCGATGCTCACCGAGATCAACAAGCTGTTCGTGGGCAAGTCGTCGCCGGAGCAGTTCGTCTCGGCGCTCAAGGGGCTGAAGTGAGTTCTGCGGTCACCACCCGGACGAAGGGCGGCCCGGGCGGGGGCGTGCGGACCGGCCGCCCGCACGCCGCCTGGGCGCTGCCCGCCGTCCTGTTCTTCACGGTCTTCGCCGTCGCCCCCATGGCGCTGGCCTTCTACCTGTCCTTCACCAAGTGGAACGGCCTGGGCGACCCCCAGCCCGTCGGCCTCGCCAACTGGCAGAAGCTGATCCACGACCCGCGCCTGTCCCAGTCCCTGACGGTGACCGTCGTGCTGACCGCGGTCAGCTGGGCCTTCCAGACGGTGGTCTCCCTGCTGCTCGGGGTCTGGGCCGCGGGCCGCCAGCGCAACCGCGCGATCCTCTCGGCGATCTTCTTCGTGCCGTTCCTGCTCTCCTCGACGGCGATCTCGCTGCTCTTCTACGCGCTGCTCGACCCGAACTTCGGCATCATCCACGGCGACACGCTCGGCACCACCTCCGGTGCCTTCCTGGCGATCGTCTTCGTCGGCGGCTGGCAGTTCATCCCGTTCCACACCCTGATCTACCAGGGCGGGGCCCGGCAGATCCCCGAGGTCCTCTACCAGGCGGCGGCGATGGACGGCGCCGGCCGCCTGCGTCAGTTCTTCTCGATCACACTGCCCCAGCTGCGCAACACGGCGACCACGTCCGGCGTGCTGATGGTCGTCGGCTCGCTGACGTACTTCGAGACCGTGCTGATCCTCACCCAGGGCGGCCCGGGCACCGACACCGCGATCCTGCCCTACCTGATGTACGAGGCGGGCTTCAAGAGCTACGACTTCGGCTACGCGAGCGCCGTCGCCTCCTTCCTCGTCGTGGCCGCCACCGCACTGTCGCTCGTGCTGGTCCGGCTCTCCGGGTTCGGCGCCATGCGCAGCACCAGGGAAGGGATGTGACGCGGTGACACACGACACGCTGCGGCGTCCGCGTCCGGTGCGGACCGCACCGCGCACACCGGCCGGCGGCCCCGCGCGCCGCCGCCGCCACTGGACCAGGCGCCCCAACCCGCTCGCCGGACTCGGCTCGGTGGTGTGGCTGGTCGTCGTCATCGTCCCGGTCTACGCGATGATCTCGGCCTCGCTGACCCGCCAGGACGAGGCGCTGGGCGGCAACGCCCTCAAGCCCCCGGCCCACCCCACCCTCGCCAACTACAACACCGTCCTGCACAACGGCTTCGGCCACCTGCTGCTCAACACGGTGATCGTCGCGGCCGCGGTCGTGGCCATCGTCCTCCTCCTGTGCGTCCCGCTGTCCTACGTGGCCGTGCGCTCGCGCACCTTCTGGTCGGGCGCCTCCTTCCGGCTGTTCCTGCTGGGCGTGGCCATCCCCGCGCAGGCGGTGGTCGTCCCGCTCTACCTGATGATCGCCAAGCTGAACCTGTACGACAGCCTGCTCGCGGTCGTCCTGCCGACGGCGGCCTTCGCCATGCCGGTCTCGGTGCTGATCCTCACCGGCACCCTGCGCGACATCTCCGAGGAGATGTACGAGGCGATGGCGCTGGACGGCGCCTCCACCACCCGCATGCTGTTCCAGCTGGTCATCCCGATGGCCAAGGGCGGCATCAGCACGGTCGTCGTCTACGCCGCGCTGCAGGCCTGGAACGGCTTCCTCTTCCCGCTGATCTTCACCCAGTCCGACGGCCCGCGCGTGCTCACCCTCGGCCTGTTCAACTACGTGAGCCAGTTCGGCGTGAACATCCCCGCCCTGCTCGCCTCGGTCGTCCTCTCCGGCATCCCGGTCTTCGCCGTCTACCTGGTGGCGCGGCGCGCCCTCGTCGGAGGCCTGATGGGGGTGGGCGGCAAGTGAACTCACCCACCACCGACGTCTCCGACAGGAGTTCCATGACCACCCGTTCCTGGCAGGACCCCGCCCTGCCCGCCGCCGACCGCGTCGACGACCTCCTGTCCCGGATGACCCTGGAGGAGAAGACGGCCCAGCTGTACGGCGTGTGGGTGGGTGCCGCCACGGACGGCGAGGGCGTCGCCCCGCTCCAGCAGCACATGAACACCGACTACGACTGGGACGAGCTGATCACCCAGGGGCTGGGCCAGCTCACCCGCTCCTTCGGCACCGCGCCCGTGGACCCCGCGGCCGGGGCCCGCGCGCTGAGCCGGGCCCAGCGCCGCATCGCCCGGGCGGGCCGGTTCGGCATCCCCGCCGTCGCCCACGAGGAGTGCCTGGCCGGCTTCACCGCCTGGGGCGCCACGGCGTACCCGGTCCCGCTGGCCTGGGGCGCGAGCTTCGACGCGCCGCTGGTGGAGGAGATGGCGGCGCGCATCGGCCGGGACATGCGGGCGCTCGGCGTCCACCAGGGGCTCGCCCCGGTCCTGGACGTGGTCCGCGACCCGCGCTGGGGCCGCGTCGAGGAGACCATCGGCGAGGACCCCTACCTCGTCGGCACGATCGGCACCGCCTACGTGCGCGGCCTGCAGTCGGCGGGCGTCGTCGCCACCCTGAAGCACTTCGCCGGATACGCGTCCTCCTCCGGCGCCCGCAACCTGGCCCCGGTCCGCGCGGGCACCCGCGAGTTCGCCGACGTCACGCTGGTGCCCTTCGAGATGGCGCTGCGCGAGGGCGGCGCCCGCTCGGTGATGGCGGCGTACACGGAGACCGACGGCGTGCCCGCCTCGGCCGACCCCGCCCTGCTCACCGGGCTGCTGCGCGAACGGTGGGGCTTCACGGGCACGGTGGTCGCCGACTACTTCGGCATCGACTTCCTGCAGACCCTGCACCGGGTGGCCGGCAGCCCCGCCGAGTCCGCGCACCTGGCGCTCGCCGCCGGCATCGACGTGGAACTGCCCACCGTCAAGTGCTACGGCACCGGCCTGGCCGACGCCGTCCGCGCGGGCACCGTCCCCGAGGAGCTGGTGGACCGGGCCGCCCGCCGGGTCCTGCTCCAGAAGTGCGAACTGGGCCTCCTGGACGCCGGCTGGGAACCCGAGGTGCCCGCCGGGCCCGTCGACCTCGACTCGGCCGGGAACCGGGCCGTGGCCCGCCGCCTGGCCGAGGAGTCGGTGGTCCTCCTGTCCAACCCCGAGGGGGTGCTGCCCCTCGCGTCCGGCACGCGGATCGCGGTCGTCGGGCCGCGCGCCGCCGACGCGCTGGCGATGCTGGGCTGCTACTCCTTCCCCTCCCACGTGGGCACCCAGCACCCCGAGGTGCCGCTGGGCATCGAGATCCCCACCGTCCTGGACGCGCTGCGCGGCGAACTGCCGGACGCCAAGGTGTCGTTCACCGAGGGCTGCGGCGTGGCGGATGCGGACACCTCGGGCTTCGCCCGGGCGGTGGCCCGCGCGGCGGAGGCCGACGTGTGCGTGGCGGTGCTCGGCGACCGGTCGGGACTGTTCGGCCGCGGCACCTCCGGCGAGGGCTGCGACGTGGCGGACCTGGCGCTGCCCGGTGTGCAGGGCGAACTGCTGGACGCGCTGGTCGCCACCGGCGTCCCCGTCGTCCTGGTGCTGCTCACCGGCCGCCCCTACGCGCTGGGCCGCTGGGAGGGCCGGCTCGGCGCGGTGGTCCAGGCGTTCTTCCCCGGCGAGGAGGGCGGCCCCGCGGTCGCGGGTGTGCTCTCGGGCCGGGTGAACCCGTCGGGCCGCCTCCCGGTGAGCGTGCCGCGCGGTCCCGGGGGCCAGCCCTGGACCTACCTCCAGCCGCCGCTGGGCCTGGCCGACGAGGTGAGCAGCCTGGACCCGACACCGCTGTACCCGTTCGGGCACGGCCGCTCGTACACGACGTTCGCCTGGGAGGACTTCACCGGCCAGGAGAGCGCCGTGATCGGCACGGACGGCGCCCACGACCTCTCGCTGACGGTGCGGAACACGGGTGAGCGGGCGGGCGCCGAGGTGGTGCAGCTCTATCTGCACGACCCGGTGGCCGCCGTGACCCGGCCCGACGTCCGGCTGGTCGGCTACCAGCGGCTGGAGCTGGCCCCCGGCGAGTCGAGCCGGGTGACGTTCCGTTTCCACGCGGACCTGTCGGCGTTCACCGACCGGTCGGGGCGCCGGATCGTCGAGCCGGGCGACCTGGAACTGCGGCTGGCCGCCTCCAGCGCGGACGTCCGCCACACGGCCCGGCTGACCCTGACGGGCCCGGTGCGGGAGGTGGGGACGGAGCGGCGGCTGCGCTGCGACACGCTCGTCACGCGGGAAGGCTGAGCCCCGGGTCCCGGTCCGCGATCACCCACGGGGGGGCGGACCGGGACCCGGCCCGCCCGGCGGCCGCGCGCCGGACACGCACAAGACCCCGCCCCGGAGAACCGGGACGGGGTCTGGTCGAGCGCCGGGCAGGCCTTGCACCTGCATCTCCCCGCAGGAAGCGGGACGTCTTTCCTTGGACCACCAACGCACTGCTCGCGGGCCGTTGTTCCGGCCGCTTGCTGTGTGATGATCATAGCGCACCGCAGGCGCCGCGCACCACTCGGCGCCCTGAACCCGCCCCCGCCCCGGCTAACCGGGCGCCGGCGCGTCCGCGACCTGCTCGAACCGCCAGCGGTGGACGGTCCGGGTCACCAACGAGCCGTCCGGCTCGGGCAGTTCGGGCAGCTCGGCGTCGTAGGCCGCGTCCCACCAGGTGACGACCAGCACCCGGTCCTGCGGGGCGCGGAACGTCTCGCGGCGCAACGGCTCCTGGGCGAGCGTCTGACGGCGCGCCCAGTCGAGGAGTTCACCGCCCCGGCCCGCGACCGCGCGGGCCTCCCACATCAGCGCGACGGTCACGAGTACAGGTTCTCCTTGCTGACCTCGTGCACGTGGTCGTGGCCGTGCGAGTGGCGGCGGTGCGCCTCGCCCGGCACGTGCGGGTCCGTCACCGGCAGGGAGGAGTCCGCCGACAGCTCCCAGTCGGAGGCCGCGCGGTTACGGGCGACCATCTCGGCGCCGAGGGCCGCCACCATCGCGCCGTTGTCCGTGCACAGCTTGGGACGGGGGACGCGCAGCCGGACACCCGCGGCCTCGCAGCGTTCCTGGGCGAGGGCGCGCAGCCGGGAGTTGGCGGCCACCCCGCCGCCGATCATCAGGTGGTCCACGCCCTCGTCCTTGCAGGCGCGTACGGCCTTGCGGGTCAGGACGTCCACGACCGCCTCCTGGAAGGAGGCAGCGACGTCGCGCACCGGGACCTCCTCCCCCGCCGCCCGCCTGGCCTCGATCCAGCGGGCCACGGCCGTCTTCAGCCCGGAGAAGGAGAAGTCGTAGGCGGCGTCGCGCGGACCGGTCAGGCCGCGCGGGAAGGAGATCGCCGCCGGGTCGCCCTCGCGCGCGTACCGGTCGATGACCGGGCCGCCGGGGAAGCCCAGGTTCAGCACCCGGGCGACCTTGTCGAAGGCCTCGCCCGCCGCGTCGTCGATCGTCGCGCCGAGCGGACGCACGTCCGAGGTGATGTCCGTGGACAGCAGCAGCGAGGAGTGACCGCCGGAGACCAGCAGCGCCATCGTCGGCTCGGGCAGCGGGCCGTGCTCCAGCTGGTCCACGCAGATGTGCGAGGCGAGGTGGTTGACGCCGTAGAGGGGCTTGCCGAGCGCGTAGGCGTACGCCTTCGCCGCCGACACGCCGACCAGCAGGGCGCCGGCCAGGCCGGGGCCGGCGGTGACCGCGATGCCGTCCAGGTCCTTCGCGCTCACCCCGGCCTCCTTCAGCGCGCGGTCGATGGTGGGCACCATCGCCTCCAGGTGCGCCCGCGAGGCGACCTCGGGGACGACACCGCCGAAGCGGGCGTGCTCGTCGACGCTGGAGGCGACGGCGTCCGCCAGCAGGGTGGTGCCGCGGACGACGCCGACGCCGGTCTCGTCGCAGGAGGTCTCGATACCGAGTACGAGAGGCTCGTCGCGTGGGTCAGCCATGGGTCTTCAGGTTCCTTGTACGCAGGCGGAGGGGTCGGACAGGCGCATCACCAGGGCGTCCACGTTCCCCGGCTGGTAGTAGCCCCGCCGGACGCCGATGGGGGCGAAGCCGAAGCGCTCGTAGAGCTTCTGCGCGCGGAGGTTGTCCACACGGCACTCCAGCATCACCTCGGTGCACTCGAAGGCGGTCGCGGCCCGCAGCAGCTCGGACAGCAGCCGGGCACCGAGCCCGCTGCCCCACAGCTCGCGGGCGACCGCGATGGTCTGGACGTCGCCCTGGTCACCGGAGGCGACCAGTCCGGCGTAGCCGACGATCCGGCCGTCCTGCTCGGCCACGACGTACCGCCGGGTCGCCTCGGGGCCGCGCGAGTGGGCCAGCTCGGACCAGAACATGCCCCGTGACCAGGCGTCCTCGGGGAAGAGGTCCTTCTCCAGTTCCAGCACCGGGTCGATGTCCCACCAGCGCATCTCGCGCAGCTGGGGCCCGCCCGCCTGGTTCGTCGTCGGTCCGGTCACTTCGGGGTGACCACCTTGTAGTTCTTGGGCACCTGGGCGTCGGGCCGGCGCAGGTACAGCGGACGGGGGGCGGGCAGTTCCTCGCCGGCGGCCAGCCGCTCCGCCGCCAGGGAGGCGAGCGCGGCGGCCGAGACGTGCTCGGGCTCGTGCGCCTGCGGGAACGTGTCCGGGTAGAGCAGCGCGCCCGCGCCGACCGCGGGCAGGCCCGCGACCTGCGCGGCGATGTCGGCGGGCCGGTCCACGGCCGGGTCGGTCAGCCGGGTGCGGGAGTCGGCGTAGCGCGCCCAGTAGACCTCCTTGCGGCGGGCGTCGGTGGCCACCACGAAGGGGCCGGGGACGTCGGCGGCGTAGGCGAGCCCGTCGAGCGTGCACACACCGTGCACGGGGACGCCGAGCGCGAGCCCGAAGGTGTCGGCGGTCATCAGGCCGACGCGCAGTCCGGTGTAGGGGCCGGGACCGATGCCGGCCACGATGCCCGTGACGGCGTCCAGCTTCAGCCCGGCCTCGGCGAGGACCCGGTCGACGGCCGGCAGCAGCAGCTCCCCGTGCCGGCGCGCGTCGACCTGGCTGGAGGAGGCGATGACGGCCGTGCCGTCGTGCAGGGCGACGGTGACGGCGGGGGTGGCGGTATCCAGAGCGAGCAAGAGCACGCGAACAGCCTACGGCGCCGGGGGGCCGTGCCGGGCGCCGCGGGCGGCCGCGCGGCCCGGCGCGGGACCCGCGGCCCGACACGGGCGCCGGTGACGGCACGGCCGCCCCGGCGGTGAACAATCCGGCTGCTACCGTCGCAAGACAGACATGTGCTGGAGCAACCGACACGAAGGTGGGCGACCGTGGCAAGGAGCAGCTCGGGATTCGTGGCCGGGCTCACCGCGACCGCCGTCGCCACCATCGGCTTCCTCACCTACCGGGCGCAGGCGGACGTACCGCCCGGCCTCGGCGGCAGGCCCGGCACCTCGGCGAGCCCCGCGGCCGGCGTCAGCAAGGCGCCCCGCGACCGGCGCCACCCGGCCGCGCTGCCCGCCGGCTCGGGGACGGGCGAGCGGGTCGTGTACTCCGTGGACGACGACCGGGTCTGGCTGGTCGGCGCGGGCGGCCGGGTGGAGAACACCTTCCAGGTCACGCCGGGCACCGTCGACCCGGCGCCGGGCACCTACACCGTCACCTCGCGGTCGAAGGCGGTCACCGGGACCGACGGCGTGCCCGTCGAGCACGTGGTGCGTTTCGCCAGTGTCAACGGCGTCGTCATCGGTTTCAGCGCGGCGGTGGACAACGCGGAGCAGCCCGACCCCGACCCGGCCCTGCAGACGGGCGGCATCCGCGAGTCCCGGCCGGACGGCGACACGATGTGGATGTTCGCGACGATCGGCCAGAAGGTCGTCGTCATCCGATAGGGCGAGGGCGGCCGCGGCCCTACGCCGCCCGCCGGTGCCCCTGCCCCGAACGGGTGACCGGCCGCGCGGGCGCCTGCTCCGGGGCGCGCGGCGGGCGCGAGACCGCCTCCGCCGCGGCACAGGAGGCCAGCAGGTCCCGCATGCTCACACCGGCGACCGGGTACGGCCGTGGCTGGTTCTCGGCAGCCGACATGGACGCCTCCTGGGGCTCGGGGGCGGGCGCGGTTAGGCAGACCTAACCACGGACTGGACCCCATGTGACCACGCCCGGCGCACCGGACGCAAGGCTTGCCGACACGCTGTCGGCACGCAGGACCGGGCTCCGGTCCCGGAACCCCGGGGCCGGGGGAAACCGGCCGGGGACGGGAACACGGCACCCGGCGCACCCGGACGACTGCCGGAGCCGGAGGCGTGCGCCAGGGCCGGCTGACGGAACCGGGACGGGCCGGCGGGCCGCCCGCGGGCGTGAGGCGGGCGCGCCGGCGCACGCCGGTCAGGGAATCAGGCGATCAGCAGGCGGTGAGGCGCAGGCGGCCAGGCGATCAAGCAGTCAGTACGCCGAGGTCGACGGCCGACCAGCGCGGGCCGATCCCGGTCACCGTCAGGCGCCGCACCTCGTCCGTCCCGGTCGCCGTCTCCGGTGCCGTCGGCCCGTCCGTCGCCGTGTCCGCGCCGGGCGTCTCGCCCGTGGGGGCGCCGCCGACGGCCCGGTGGATGACGATCTGCAGCCGCTCGTCGGTCAGCTCCTCGACCTTGCCCTCGCCCCACTCCACGACGATCACCGAGTCCGGCAGCGAGACGTCGAGGTCCAGGTCCTCCATCTCGTCCAGCCCGCCGGACAGGCGGTAGGCGTCCACGTGGACGAGCGGCGGGCCATCCCCGAGGGAGGGATGGACGCGGGCGATCACGAAGGTCGGCGAGGTGACCGCGCCGCGCACGCCGAGGCCCTCGCCGAGCCCGCGGGTCAGCGTGGTCTTGCCCGCCCCGAGTTCTCCGCTGAGCATCACGAGGTCCCCCGCCCGCAGCAGCTCGGCGAGGCGGCGGCCCCACTCGCGCGTCTGCTCGGCGGAGGTGAGGGTGATCTCGACGGACTCGGGGTCAGCCGGGCTGTGCGGTGCTGCTGGTGCTTCCATGTCCACCCACGGTAGCGCCTGCGGGGACCGCCCCCGCGCGGGTCAGCAGGTCGGCGAGGCGGTCGGTGACGGCCTCCGGGTGCTCCAGCATCACCAGGTGGCCCGCGTCCGGCACGAGCACCAGCTCCGCGTCGGGCAGCAGGTCGGCGATGGCCTCGCTGTGCTCGCTGGGCGTGACCAGGTCCTGCACCCCGGCCAGGACGAGTACCGGCATCCGGGTGAACAGGGCCAGCGCGCCGGTCTTGTCGTGGTCGGTGAAGGCCGGGTAGAACTCGGCGACCACGTCGATGGGGGTGCTCTCGATCATGCGCTCGGCGAACCGGGCGACGGCCGGGTCGACGTCCCGCCCGGCGAAGGAGTAGCGCTTGATGATTCCCGCGAACAGGTCGGCGGTGGCCCGGCGCCCCTTCTCCACGAGTTCCGCGCGCTGCCCGAGCGCCTTGAGCACGCCGGGCAGCACCCGCCGCACCGCGTTGACCCCGGCGACCGGCAGCCCGAAGTTGACCTCGCCGAGCCGTCCGGAAGAAGTGCCGACGAAGGCGGTGGCGACGACGCGGTCGCGGATCAGCTCCGGGTACTGGGCGGCCAGGGCCATCACGGTCATGCCGCCCATGGAGTGCCCGACCAGCACGATCGGCCCCTCGGGCGCGGCGGCGTCGATCACGGCCTTCAGGTCGCGGCCCAGCTGGTCGATGGTCAGCGGCACGTCGTCCCGGCTCTGGGCCACGCCCCGCCCGGAGCGGCCGTGGCTGCGCTGGTCCCAGTGCACGGTCCGCACGACCCCGCGCAGCGCGGCGCGCTGGAAGTGCCAGGAGTCCTGGCTGAGGCAGTAGCCGTGGCTGAAGACGACGGTGACGGGGGCGGGGTCCTTGCGTCCGAAGAGGCGGCGGCGGCGCGGGGAGAGATCCGCGGAAGGGACGGGGTCGAGGTCGTCGACCTCGTAGTACAGCTCGGTGCCGTCGTCGGCGTACGCGCGGCCCGGGGTGCCGCGCAGGGTTCCGTACGGGCCGGCGGAGTCCAGGGCGAGCCGGGCCTTCCTGCGCATGCCCCGGCCGACGGTCATCCGCTCGACGGCGACGGTGGCGGCGGCGCCCGCCGCCACGACGCCTATCGCGGCGCCCGCGATGCCGGTCGCCCTGCGCCAGCCGCCGAACGCCCCCGAGGCGCCGGCCGCCGCACTGCTCTCGCTCACCTACCGCTCCTCCGTGTGGCTGTATGACTGTGTGGCTGTGTGACCGGTCCGGCGGCTGTCCGGAAGGACACCCGGGGCCGTGGGCCGCCTCCTGGGGGACGCGGCGGGGCCGCTCCTCGTCGGCCGGGCCCGGTTCAGAGGTCCGCCGGGCCCTCCGCCCCGCCGCTCTCGTCCGTCGCGTTCACGTGGACGCGCGGGACGCGTGTCCCGATGCGGGTGACGATCTCGTACGCGATGGTGCCCGCCGCCTGCGCCCAGTCCTCGGCGGTCGGCTCGCCGCGGTCGCCCGGTCCGAACAGCACGGCCTCGGACCCGGTCTCCGGCTCGTCGCCGCCGAGGTCGACGACGAACTGGTCCATCGCGATCCGGCCCGCGACCGTGCGCCACTTGCCGCCGACCAGCACCGGGCCCGTGCCGGAGGCGTGGCGCGGGATGCCGTCGGCGTACCCGACGGGCACGAGGCCGAGGGTGGTCTCGCCGGCGGTGACGTAGTGGTGCCCGTAGCTGATGCCGTGCCCGGCCGGGACGCGCTTGACCAGGGCCAGCGAGGCGGACAGGGTCATCACCGGGCGCAGCCCGAAGTCGGCCGGGGTGCCCAGTTCGGGGCTGGGCGAGATGCCGTAGACGGCGATGCCCGTGCGGACCAGGTCGAAGTGGGCCTCGGGCAGGGTGAGCGTGGCCGGCGAGTTGGCGATGTGCCGTACCTCGGGCCGCACCCCCTGCGCCTCGGCGTACGCGGTCATCTCGCGGAACCGGGCGAGCTGCGCGGCGATCGAGGGGTGCCCCGGCTCGTCGGCGCAGGCGAAGTGGGACCACAGCCCGGTGACGCGGACCAGCCCCTCGGCCTCGGCGCGCAGCGCCTCGGCGACCAGGGCGGGCCAGTCCTCGGGCTGGCAGCCGTTGCGCCCGAGCCCGGTGTCGGCCTTGAGCTGCACCCGCGCGGGCCGCCCGGCGGCGCGCGCGGCCTCCCGCACCTCCGCCATGGCCCACAGCCCGCTCACGGACACGTCCACGTCGGCCTCGACGGCCTCGCGCCAGGGGCCTCCCGGCGTCCACAGCCAGCACATCACCCGGACCTGCCGCGGCGACAGCCCGGCCGCGCGCAGCGCCAGCGCCTCCTCGGGCGTGGCGGTGCCGAGCCAGGTCGCCCCGGCGGCGACGGCCGCGCGGGCGCACGGCACCGCGCCGTGGCCGTACGCGTCGGACTTGACCACGGCCATGAGCGCGGCGCCGGGCGCCCGCTCGCGCAGGGCCCGCACGTTGGCCCGCAGAGCGGCCAGATCGATCTCGGCGCGGGCGCGCAGCGGGGCCGTCCGCGGGTGTGCTGTCTCGTTCATCGCGCCCCCAGTGTCTCAGAGGGCGGTGGAGGCGGCGGGGAGTCCTACCGCAGCCGCCCCGGGGCCGCCGCGTCCCGTACGTCCCGCCAGGCCCGCGGGAGAGCCTCCGCCACGTCGTGCGCGCCGGCCGGGGCGCCGTCCGCGGCGAAGCGGCCGGCCAGGCCGTGCAGGTAGGCGCCGGCGCTGCCGGCGTCCGCCGCGGACAGCCCGGCCGCCAGCAGCGAACCCGCCAGCCCGGACAGCACGTCGCCGCTGCCGGCCGTGGCGAGGTACGGGGTGCCGGTGGGGTTGACGCGGACGGGACCGCCGTCCGGGCCGGCGACGAGCGTGGTCGAGCCCTTCAGGAGGACGGTGGCCCGGTATGCGGCGGCGAGTTCCCGTACGGCGGACAGCCGGGCCGCCTCGACCTCCTCGCGCGCCACCCCGAGCAGGGCGGCGGCCTCGCCAGCGTGCGGCGTCATCAGGGTGGGCGCGGTACGGGCCCGTACGGCGGCCCGGTCGGCCAGGCGCAGCCCGTCGGCGTCGACCAGCACGGGCACGTCGGCCGCCAGCACCTCGGCCACCGTGTCCGCGTCGTCACCGGCGCCCGGACCCACCACCCAGGCCTGTACCCGGCCCGCCTCGCGCGGTCCCCGGTCGGAGACGAGGGTCTCGGGGAAGCGGGCGATGACGGCCTGTCCGGCGGGGCCGACGTACCGTACGGCGCCCGCTCCCCCGCGCAGCGCGCCGGACACGGCGAGCACGGCCGCCCCGGGGTAGCGGGCCGAGCCGGCCGCGATGCCGACGACGCCCCGGCGGTACTTGTCGCTCTCGGCGGCGGGCCGCGGCAGCAGCGCGGCCACGTCGGCGTGCTGCAGCGCCTGGAGCTCCGGCTCGGCGGGCAGGTGGGCGCCCAGACCGATGTCGACGAGCCGGACCGTGCCGGCGTACTCGCGGGCCGGGTCGACGAGCAGCGCCGGCTTGTGCGTGCCGAAGGTGACGGTCACGTCGGCGCGGACCGCGGCGCCGCGCACCTCGCCGGTGTCCGCCTCGACGCCGCTGGGCAGGTCGACGGCGACGACCGGGGCCCCGGAACGGGCCACACGCTCGGCCAGAGGCACGGCCTCGGGGCGCAGACCGCCCTTGCCGCCGATGCCGACGACGCCGTCGACGACCAGGTCGGCCCGGTCGAGGGGCGCACCGGCCGCCTCGGCGCCGGTGACCGTGCCGCCCGCGCGGCGCAGCGCCGCGAGTCCGCCCGGATGCGTGCGGCCGGGGGCGAGCAGGACCGCGGTGACCCCGGCGCCGCGGCGGGCCAGCCGCGCCCCGGCGTACAGCGCGTCACCCCCGTTGTCACCGCTGCCCACCAGGAGCACCACCCGGCGGCCGTAGACCCGCCCGAGCAGGTCCGCGCAGGCGGCGGCGAGCCCGGCGGCGGCCCGCTGCATGAGGGCGCCGTCGGGGAGCCGCGCCATGAGGGCGCGCTCGGCTGTCCTGACCGTCTCGACGCTGTAGGCGTTACGCATGCCGTCGAGTCTGCCCTGCATACGTCGGGTGCCGCACGGGAACCCGGTGGTCCCGGCGAACCACTGGGAAACGCCGGCGGACCCGGGATTCCCGGGCGGAGCGAGGGAGAAGGCGCGAGCGGATGGCGGACGAACCGGCGGGCTTCGACGCGCCGCACCCCTGGGCGGCACCCGGCCAGGACGCGTCGCGCCGGCTGCGGCTGAAGTCCCTGGAGCTGCTGCTCACCGAGCAGCGGTTCAGGATCGGCCGGCACGTGAGTGCCTGCGGCGACGCCGGGCGCGAGCACACGGCGCGCGGCCCGCGGGCGAGTGCGCTCCCCGGGCCCGCGACCGTGGACGCGCCGGTGCTGCGCCTGCTCGACTCCCTGCCGGTCCCCGTCACGATCATCCGCGCCTCCCCCGGCCCGGTACCCCCGGAGGCGGAGCCCCACTCCCCCGGTACGGGCCCTGGTGCCCCGGACTTCCCCGAGCCGGGCTCCCCCGCCCCGGCCCTTCCCGCCCCGCAGTTCCTGTACGTCGGCCAGAACCGGGCCGCCCGCGAGTACGGTGCCCGGCATCTGCCGCCCGGTGCCCTGCCTCCCTGGACCGGTCCGGTGCCGCTGTTCGAGCGCCTGCCCACCCTCGTGGGCACGGCCGTCCCCCGCCTGCTCACGCAGGCCCTGCGCACCGGACGTTCCCAGGGGCCCGAGCCCGCCGACTGGCCGCTGCCGGGGCCCGGCGATGTCACCGTCCGGGTGAGCAGCGAAGTACGGGTGACCCCCTGCGGGGATCTGCTGCTGCTCAGCTGGGAGCGCGGGCGCGAGTCCGTGATGGCGCAGGAGGCGCAGCGCCTGGTCGGGGTGTCCTGGGCCGAGTGGAGCCTGGGCGACGGGAGCGTGGAGGCGTCGTCGGGATTCGCCCCCGCGCTCGGCCTGTCCGCCTCGCAGCCGCCGCCCGGTCTGCTGGAGCTGGGGCGCATGGTGGCCCCCGAGAGCCTGGACGCGCTGTACCGGGCGGTCCACGACGTCCTGCTGGGCGCGCCGGTGGCCGAGTGCGACCTGCGGCTCGCCGGGCCAAAGGGCCGGATCCTGCGGTTCGTCGCCGAGCCGGTCCGCCCGCCCTCGGGGCCGGTGTGGGCGGTGCGCGCGGTGCTCCACGACGTCACCGCCGACCGGCGCAGCCGTGCCCTGGCCGAGCAGGCGACCCGGGAGGCGCGGGCGCAGCGGGAGCGGGCCGACGCCGTCGCGGAGGTGGCGGAGCGGCTGCGGGACGCGGTGCTGCCCGCCTTCCCCGCGGAACTGGCCCGGCACGGCATCGAGGCCGCCGCCGCCTACCGTCCCGAGGCGGGCGCCGCGCGGGTGGGCGGTGACTGGTACAAGACCCGTGTCCTGCCCTCCGGGAAGGTGCTCATCG
Organism: Streptomyces sp. NPDC006743; assembly: GCF_040703815.1. NCBI lineage: Bacteria > Bacillati > Actinomycetota > Actinomycetes > Kitasatosporales > Streptomycetaceae > Streptomyces > Streptomyces sp. NPDC006743. Next base: position 262,640 of record NZ_JBEYJA010000003.1, read on the forward strand.
CGCTCGGGGACGCCCGCGGGCACGGCCTCGAAGCGGTCACCCTGATGGCGAAGCTGCGGTACGCGCTGGCCGGGCTGGCGTACACCGGCGAGTGGGTGGAGCGGCTGACCGGCTGGCTCAACACGGTCGCCTGCGACGACGGCGAGGAGTCCACCGCCACGGCGGTCATCGCCCGCTTCCACCCCGACCGCGGGCTGCTGCGCTGGACCTGCGCGGGCCATCCCCCGCCGGTCCTGGTCCGCGGCGGCGGCGAGCCGGTGCTGCTCGATCCGCCCCCGGGCGGCCCCGGCATGCCGCTGGGCGTCCTGCCGGACGAGACCTACACGGCGGCCGAGACGTGGCTGCGCCCCGGGGACGTGGTGCTGCTCTACTCGGACGGCCTGATCGAGCGGCGCGGCTCGGACCTCGACCGGGACTCCTCGCGGCTGCTGCGCGCCGTCGCGGACTGCGCCGCGGACGGCGTCCCGCCGGGCGGCGAGGCGCTCGACGCGTTCGTCCGCGACCTGGTCGCCCACCTCACCGGCCCGCAGACGGAGGACGACGCGACGGTACTGGCGTTCCGCGTGGTCGCCAGGGACGCGGAGACAGAGGAGACGGGGACGGGCACGCGCAGGGAGACGGACGCGGGCACGGGGGCGGGCACGGACCCGTACGAGTCCACGGGCACGCGGACGGAGACGGACGCGGGCACAGGGTAGGACGCGGGCACGGGAACGGCAACAGACCCGGGCACGCACCCGGACACGGGCACGCGGACGGGCACGGACGCGGAGACGGGAACCGCAACAGACCCGGGCGGGGACGCGAGGTCCGGCGGCGGCTGACGGCGTGCCAGGAGCCCCGTCGCGCCACCCCGTCCCGCGGGCCCGCCCCGGGCTACCCCTCCGCGATCACCACCGCGGAGGCCACCCCCGCGTCGTGGCTGAGGGAGAGGTGCCAGGACCGTACGCCGAGTTCGGCGGCCCGCGCCGCCACCGAGCCCTTCACCCGCAGCCGTGGCCGCCCGCTGTCCTCGACGTACACCTCCGCGTCCGTCCACAGCAGTCCGGCCGGGGCGCCCAGCGCCTTCGCGACGGCCTCCTTCGCGGCGAACCGGGCGGCCAGCGAGGCCATGCCCCGCCGCTCCCCGCTCGGCAGCAGCAACTCCTGTTCCACGAAGAGCCGCCGGACCAGTGCGGGCGTCCGCTCCAGCGACGCCGCGAACCGGTCGATCTCGGCCACGTCGATGCCGACCCCGATGATGCTCATGGGGCGACCCTACGGGTGCGCGCCCGCCGGGTGGTCACCCGGCGCTGTCCTCGGCGAGGGTGTGGGCCACCAGCGCGTTGGCGTGCCCGTGGCCCATGCCGTGCTCGGACTTGAGCCAGCCGACCAGTTCCATGTGCCGGGTCAGCGGCGAGGAACGGACCAGGTCCTGCCACTCGGCGATCGGCCGGCCGTACTTCTTCTCGATGGAGGGGAAGTAGCTGGCGGGGCCCTTGACGGGTGCGGTCATGGCGGAACGTCCTTCCGGTGCGGGGGCGTTGTCGCTCCTACGAGTGTCAACTGTCGCTTATAGGACTGACAGCGGCGCGGAAACTCATCGCCGCCCTCCCGCCGGACCCTTCACCGCCGCCGTGCGGCCCCGGACGGCTACTCCACCGTCACCGACTTCGCGAGGTTGCGGGGCTGGTCCACCTCGTTGCCCCGGGCGGTGGCCAGTTCGCAGGCGAAGACCTGCAACGGCACCGTCGCGACCATCGGCTGGAGCAGGGTCGGGGTGGCGGGGATGCGGATGAGGTGGTCGGCGTAGGGGACGACCGCCTCGTCGCCCTCCTCGGCGATCACGATCGTGCGCGCGCCCCTCGCCCGGATCTCCTGGATGTTGGAGACGATCTTGTCGTGGAGCAGGGACCGGCCGCGCGGGGACGGGACGACCACGACGACGGGCAGGTCCTCGTCGATCAGCGCGATCGGGCCGTGCTTCAGCTCGCCCGCGGCGAAGCCCTCGGCGTGCATGTAGGCGAGTTCCTTGAGCTTGAGGGCGCCCTCCAGGGCCACGGGATAGCCGACGTGCCGCCCGAGGAAGAGCACCGTGTTCTTGCCGGCGAGGGAGCGGGCGAGTTCCCGTACCGGCTCCATGGTGTCCAGGACGCGCTCCACCGCGCCGCCGATCTGCGAGAGGTCGCGGATGACGGCACGGATCTCGTCGCCCCACTTGGTGCCGCGCACCTGGCCGAGGTAGAGGGCGACGAGGTAGCAGGCGACGAGCTGGGTGAGGAACGCCTTGGTGGAGGCGACGGCGACCTCGGGTCCGGCGTGGGTGTACAGCACCGCGTCGGACTCGCGCGGGATGGTGGAGCCGTTGGTGTTGCAGATGGCGAGGACCTTGGCGCCCTGCTCGCGGGCGTGGCGCAGCGCCATCAGGGTGTCCATGGTCTCGCCGGACTGGGAGATGGCGACGACCAGGGTCTGGGCGTCCAGGATGGGGTCCCGGTAGCGGAACTCGCTGGCGAGTTCGACCTCGCAGGGGATGCGGGTCCAGTGCTCGATGGCGTACTTGGCGATCATGCCCGCGTGGAAGGCGGTGCCGCAGGCGATGATGACGACCTTGTCCGTCTCGCGCAGTTCGGCGGCGCTGATCCGCACCTCGTCCAGGGTCAGGGAGCCGGCGGCGTCGATGCGGCCGAGGAGGGTGTCGGCGACCGCCTTGGGCTGCTCGGCGATCTCCTTGAGCATGAAGTAGTCGTAGCCGCCCTTCTCGGCGGCCGCGGCGTCCCAGTCGACGTTGTAGGAGCGGACGTCGGAGGGCCGCCCGTCGAAGCCGGTGACGGTGACGCCGTCCCGGCGCAGTTCGACGACCTGGTCCTGGCCGAGTTCGATCGCGGAGCGGGTGTGGGCGATGAACGCGGCGACGTCGGAGGCGAGGAAGGACTCGCCCTCGCCGACGCCCACCACGAGCGGGGAGTTGCGGCGGGCGCCGACGACGACGCCGGGCGCGTCGGCGTGCACGGCGACGAGGGTGAAGGCGCCCTCCAGGCGCCGGCACACCAGGCGCATGGCCTCGGCGAGGTCGGCGCAGGAGGAGAACTCCTCGGCCAGCAGGTGCGCGACGACCTCGGTGTCGGTCTCGGAGGACAGTTCGTGTCCGCGCTCGGCCAGCTCCGCCCGCAGCAGGGCGAAGTTCTCGATGATGCCGTTGTGGACCACGGCGACGCGTCCGGCGTTGTCGAGGTGCGGGTGCGCGTTCGCGTCCGTGGGGCCGCCGTGGGTGGCCCAGCGGGTGTGCCCGATGCCGGTGGAACCGGTCGGCAGCGGCCGTTCGACCAGTTCCTTGTCCAGGTTGACCAGTTTCCCGGCCTTCTTGGCCGCCGCGAGGCCGCCGTCCGCGAGAACGGCGACACCCGCCGAGTCGTACCCCCGGTACTCCAGCCGTTTCAGCCCGGCCATCACGACGTCGAGCGCCGACTGCGAACCCACATATCCCACGATTCCGCACATGGCTCCGCAGCCTACGGCCCGTCAGCCGGCGAAACCCGCCTCCGCGTGCCCGAAATCGGAAATTCCCGCCGGGGTACGAAGGGTCCCGCGGCCCCGGACCGTACGTCCCCCCGGCGCCAATCCTCGCACCGTCACCGCGGCTCGGTGAGCTGCCGCCCGCGGCACAGCGGCCCCGCGGGCGATCAGCCGTACCGCCGGCCGGTGTCCGGCCGGGACACCGGCGGGACGCGGGCACGCGCACGTGACCCACCCCACCCCCCACGCCGTTCGAACTCCGTTAACAATGGACTGTGATCTCTCCGGTCCCCTCGATGCCCCGGAGCGCCCACCGGCCCAGGCCGGAGGCGACTCCCTATGTCGACCTCACCCGTGCCGAGTGGAGTGCGCTGCGCGACAAGACGCCGCTGCCGCTCACCGCGGAGGAGGTGGAACGGGTGCGCGGGCTCGGGGACGTCATCGACCTCGACGAGGTGCGGGACGTGTACCTGCCGCTGTCCCGGCTGCTCAATCTCTACGTCGGCGCGACCGACGGGCTGCGCGGCGCGCTGAACACGTTCCTCGGTGAGCAGGGCTCCCAGTCCGGCACCCCCTTCGTCATAGGGGTGGCGGGATCGGTCGCCGTCGGCAAGTCGACCGTGGCCCGGCTGCTCCAGGCGCTGCTGTCGCGCTGGCCCGAGCATCCGCGCGTGGAGCGGGTGACCACCGACGGGTTCCTGCTGCCGACCCGCGAACTCCAGGCGCGCGGCCTGATGGCGCGCAAGGGGTTCCCGGAGTCGTACGACCGCCGGGCGCTCACCCGGTTCGTCGCCGACGTGAAGGCGGGGAAGGCGGAGGTCACCGCGCCCGTCTACTCGCACCTGATCTACGACATCGTGCCCGGCGAGAAGCTCACCGTGCGCCGCCCCGACATCCTGATCGTGGAGGGCCTGAACGTCCTGCAGCCCGCGCTGCCCGGCCAGGACGGCCGCACCCGGGTCGGCCTCGCCGACTACTTCGACTTCAGCGTGTACGTCGACGCCCGCACCGAGGACGTCGAGCGCTGGTACCTGAACCGGTTCCGCAAGCTGCGCGACACCGCCTTCCAGGACCCCTCCTCGTACTTCCGCAGGTACACGCAGGTCTCCGAGGACGAGGCCCTCGACTACGCCCGCACCATGTGGCGGACCATCAACCGGCCCAACCTGGTGGAGAACATCGCCCCCACCCGCGGCCGGGCCACGCTCGTCGTGCGCAAGGGGCCCGACCACAAGGTGCAGCGGCTGCGGCTGCGGAAGCTGTGACCGCGGCGGGGCGTCTACGCTGCCCCGCATGCTGCATCTGCGACTGATCACCCCCGCCGACCGCACCGACGAGGTGGCGGGGCTGATCCACCGGACGGTCGGCACCGCGCACCTCGTCGTGCTGCCTGGCGCGGCTCGCAGCCCCTCCGGTGACGTGGTCATGTGCGACGTCGCCCGCGAGGCCGCCGACGAACTGCTCGGCGGCCTCAGGGAGTTGGGCATCGACCGGACCGGCTCCATCGCCGTGGAGAGCATCGACCTGTCGCTGTCCGACCGGGCCGACAAGGCCGAGGAGGAGGCGCCGGGCGAGGCCGCGGACGCGGTGCTGTGGGAGGAGCTGACCGAGGCCACCCACGAGGAGTCGACGCTGTCGATCACCTACCTCGCGTTCATCACGCTGGCCACGATGATCGCCGCCTGCGGTGTGGTGCTCGACAACGCCGTCCTGATCGTCGGCGCGATGGCGGTGGGGCCGGAGTTCGGACCGCTGGCCGGCATCAGCACGGCCCTGGTGCGGCGGGCGCCGAAACTGGCGCTGCGCTCCCTGGTGGCGCTGCTGGCGGGGTTCGCGCTGGCGATGGCCGTGACCGTGGGCTTCAGCCTGTTCATGGACGCCGTCGGTCTGTTCAGCAAGGCGAAGCTGGAGGGCCCGCGGCCCAGCACCGGCTTCGTGTACGCCCCCGACTGGTTCTCCTTCGTGGTCGCGGTCCTCGCCGGGATCGCCGGCACGCTGTCGCTGACCTCGGCCAAGTCCGGCGCCCTGGTCGGCGTCGCCATCTCCGTGACCACCGTCCCGGCCGCGGCCAACGCGGCCGTCGCGTTCGCCTACGGCGACACCGCCCAGACCTGGGGCTCCAGCAAGCAGCTGCTGCTGAACCTCCTCGGCATCGTCCTCGCCGGCACCCTCACCCTGCTCTTCCAGAAGTGGCTCTGGTCGACGCAGCGGGCACGGATGCGCAAGACCGCCGGATAGCACCGGGACGCTCCCCCGGGAGGCCGCCTCGCGCCCGCCCCGCACGCTCACGCGGTGCACCGCCGGACGGGAACGGGACGCTCACGCGGCTCGCGGTGGCGCGAGCCGCGTGAGCGTCCCGTGGTGACGCCGTCCGGTGCTCAGCCCAGGGCCGACTTCACCGCGTCCGCCAGCCGCCCCGCCACCGAGCGGGCCTGCTCGATGTCCGCGGCCTCGACCATCACGCGCACCAGCGGCTCGGTGCCCGAGGGACGCAGCAGCACGCGTCCGGTCTCGCCCAGCTCGTGTTCGGCCTCGGCGACCGCCGTGGCCAGGTCCGCGGAGGTCTTCACCCGGGACTTGTCGACGTCGGGGACGTTGATGAGGACCTGCGGCAGGCGCTGCATCACCCCCGCCAGCTCCCGCAGCGTACGGCCGGTCGCGGCGACCCGGGCGGCCAGCATCAGACCGGTGAGCGTGCCGTCGCCGGTGGTGGCGTGGTCGAGGATGATGACGTGGCCGGACTGCTCGCCGCCGAGGGCGAAGCCACCGGACTTCATCTCCTCCAGGACGTAGCGGTCGCCGACGGCGGTCTGCACGAGGTGGATGCCCTCGCGCTCCATGGCCAGCTTGAAGCCCAGGTTGGACATCACGGTCGCGACGACGGTGTCGGAGCGCAGCGCGGAACGCTCTCGCATCGCCAGCGCGAGCACGGCCAGGATCTGGTCGCCGTCGACCTCGTCGCCGGTGTGGTCCACGGCCAGGCAGCGGTCGGCGTCGCCGTCGTGCGCGATGCCGAGGTGGGCGCCGTGCGCGACGACGGCGGCCTTCAGCTGGTCCAGGTGGGTGGAGCCGCAGCCGTCGTTGATGTTGAGGCCGTCGGGTTCGGCCCCGATGGTGATCACCTCGGCGCCGGCCCGCGCGAACGCCTCGGGCGAGACCCGGGCGGCGGCGCCGTGCGCCTCGTCCAGGACGATCTTCAGCCCGTCGAGCCGGTTCGGGAGGACACCGACGAGATGGGCGACGTACTTGTCGAAGCCCTCGTCGTAGTCGCGGACCCGGCCGACGCCCGCGCCGGTCGGACGGTCCCAGGGCGCGCCGGTGCGGTGCTCCTCGTAGACCTTCTCGATGCGGTCCTCCAGCTCGTCGGCGAGCTTGTGGCCGCCGCGGGCGAAGAACTTGACGCCGTTGTCCGGCATGGCGTTGTGGCTGGCCGACAGCATCACGCCGAGGTCCGCGCCGAGCGAGCCGGTCAGGTACGCCACGGCGGGCGTCGGCAGCACGCCGACCCGCAGCACGTCCACGCCGGCACTGGCCAGGCCCGCGACCACGGCGGCCTCCAGGAACTCACCGGAGGCGCGCGGGTCCCGGCCGACCACGGCCTTCGGGCGGTGCCCCTCGAAGGTGCCCGCCTCGGCCAGTACGTGCGCCGCGGCGACGGACAGGCCGAGCGCCATCTCGGCGGTCAGGTCCGCGTTGGCGACACCACGCACGCCGTCCGTGCCGAAGAGTCGTCCCACTTGTCCTCCTTGAGGAAGCGTCAGTTCGTGAAGCCGTGCCGAGGTTTTCAGCGCGCGTTCACCATTCACTGGGTTCGGTGTTCTCGGTGCGCCCGCGGATCCCTGAGCCGGGCATCCGATCACACCAGCCGCTGAGCGGCTGAGCTGCTGAGCACCTGAGCACTAGAGCACCTTGTGCCGTTATACGCCCAAGGCCGGTGATAAACGAACGCCCCGGCGGCACAGTGGCGTGCCGCCGGGGCGTTCGGAGTAGGCCTGTCCGCAGGCAGCCGCTGATTAGCGCTTGCTGTACTGCGGAGCCTTGCGGGCCTTCTTGAGACCGGCCTTCTTGCGCTCGACCGCACGGTCGTCGCGCTTGAGGAAGCCGGCCTTCTTGAGCGGGCCGCGGTTGTTGTCGACGTCGGCCTCGTTCAGGGCACGGGCGACACCGAGACGCAGGGCGCCGGCCTGACCGGAGACACCGCCGCCGGCGATGCGGGCGACGACGTCGTAACGGCCCTCGAGCTCCAGCACCTTGAAGGGCTCGTTGACTTCCTGCTGGTGCACCTTGTTCGGGAAGTAGTCCTCGAGGGTGCGACCGTTGATCTTCCACTTGCCGGTGCCCGGGACGATCCGGACGCGGGCGATGGCGTTCTTGCGGCGGCCCAGGCCGGCGGCCGGCTGCGGCTCGCCGAAGCGGGAGGCCATGGACTCCGAGGTGTACTCGCCCTCGACGGGGACCTCGGACTCGGTGGTGTAGCTCTCGATGTCGATCTCTTCGATCGGCTGCTCGGCAGTGGTCTCGGCCACGATTCTCCTCAGATTCTGTTCAGTCTTAGGGGGTGGCCGGACTTACTGCGCGACCTGGGTGATCTCGAACGGCACCGGCTGCTGGGCGCCGTGCGGGTGCTGGTCACCCTTGTAGACCTTCAGCTTCGAGAGCATCTGACGGCCCAGGGAGTTCTTCGGGAGCATGCCCTTGACGGCCTTCTCGACGGCCTTCTCCGGGTTGTTCGCGAGGAGGTCGTCGTAGCGGACGGAGCGCAGACCGCCCGGGTAGCCGGAGTGGCGGTACGCCATCTTCTGGGTCCGCTTGTTGCCGGAGAGGTGCACCTTGTCGGCGTTGATGATGATGACGAAGTCACCAGCGTCGACGTGCGGCGCGTAGATCGGCTTGTGCTTGCCCCGCAGAAGGGTGGCGGCGGTGGTCGCCAGGCGACCCAGGACGACGTCCTGGGCGTCGATGACGTGCCACTGGCGCGTGATGTCGCCGGGCTTGGGGCTGTACGTACGCACGGTTCGTAGCCTTCGCTTCTTCAGTGAATGGTCCTGACAAGGTCACCGAAGACGATCACGACAGCCCTGACCGCACAGCGGTGACGCAAACCGCGTGCTGGTCGCTGGTCATCGGCCCGGTGGACCGGTGTAAGGGCCGGGTCCGTGAGAAGAGCCAAGCCAATACACAACGAACAAGCAGACTACCCGGGCGGCACACCGTGGGTCAAAACGACGGCCGCCGCGCCGGTCCCGCCTGTTCCGCCCCAGTGTACGTCCGCCCCGGCCCGGCCGCCCCGCCGTCCGCGGCCCCGCGGACGGGAGGCCGCCGCGGCGCGCCCGGGGGCCGTGGGGCGCCGTTAGGATGCCGCCCATGACTTATGGGCAGGGGGGCGGCTCGCAGTCCCAGTGGGATCCCTGGAAACCGAACGCGCAGCAGCCGTCGAACGGTGACGGCGACGGGACCCCGGACTGGGCGGCACTCGCCGAGGCCTCCGAGACGCGCGCCAAGCGGCGCCGGCTGCTGTTCATCGGCGGGGGCGCGCTGGCCACCGTCGCCGTCGGCGCGGCCGTGGCCGCCGCCGTGATCTCGGCCGGCGGCGGATCCGGCGGCCACGCCTCCCCGCGGCCCACCGCCGCCGGGCCCAGCGGCTCGGCCTCCGGCCCCTCCTTCGAACCCACCAGCGCCCCGCCGCCGCTGGACCCGAAGGACTTCATATCCAGCGCGAAGAAGGACACCGCCCCGCTCGGCCCCGGCACCCTCTTCGGGGGCACCCGGCTGACCATGGGCCAGACCGTCTACACGAAGGGCCCCACGGCCGACACCCGTGACTGCGCCTCCGCCGTCCAGGGCACCCTCGCCAAGGTCCTCACCGGCAACGGCTGCACCCGCCTGATCCGCGCGACCTACACCCGCGGCGGCATCGCGGCCACCGTCGGCGTCGCCGTCTTCGACACCGAGACACAGGCCGCCAGGGCCAAGGGCCAGGCCGACAAGAAGAGCATCGTCAAGCCGCTCGCCGGCAGCGGCGTCAAGGCCTTCTGCGACGGCGCGGTCTGCCGCTCCACCACCAACTCCTACGGCCGCTACGCCTACTTCACCCTCACCGGCTTCCCCGGCGGCAAGGACGTGACGACCAAGGACACCAAGGTGTTCCGCACCGGCGACGACCTCGCCGAGTACACGTTCCGCCAGATCCGCCGGCGCGGCGAGGCCCAGGCCTCCGCCGCGAGCGGACAGTGAGAGCTGCGAACACAAGACGGGCCGGGCGTCCGTCCTGTCCGCGGCTCTGAGAGCGAAGGCGCGGCCGGCCCCGGCCGCTACCGCCGCTTCAGACGCAGCCTGACCGGCACCACCGCCGACTCCAGCTGGGTGCGCAGCGTCATCTTCGACGCACCCTCCGTACGCTCCCCGAACCGGATCGGCACCTCGACCGCCCGGTGTCCCGCCCGCACCGCGCGGTACTTCAGCTCGACCTGGAAGCTGTAGCCCGCGCTGTCCAGGGTCGACAGGCCCACGTCCCGCAGCGTGGCCGCCGACCACAGGTTGAAGCCCGCGGTGATGTCCTTGATCCGGGTGCCGAGCACCGCCCGCGCGTAGGCGTTGGCGAACCGGGACAGCAGCACCCGGTGCGCGCCCCACCGCTCGTCCAGCGAGCCGCCCGCCACGTACCGGCTGCCCACCACCAGCCCGGCCCCCGACGACAGCGCCGCGTCCAGCATCCGCGGCACCGCTTCCACGGGGTGACTGCCGTCGGCGTCCATCTGCACGACGTACTCGGCGCCGTCCGCCAGCGCGGCCGTCATGCCCGCCGTGTACGCCCGGCCCAGGCCGTCCTTGCGGGTGCGGTGCAGCACGCCCATCCGGCGGCGCCCCGAGGGCCCGTCCACGCCGTACTTCTCCGCCAGCTCGTCGGCGATCCGCCCGGTGCCGTCCGGACTGCCGTCGTCGACGACGAGCAGCCGGAGCCCGCCGAGCGGCAGCCCCAGCACCGCCTCGGCCAGCCGCGCCAGGTTCCCCGCCTCGTTGTACGTCGGCATGACCACCGTGACCGCGTGCCCGCCGCCCTCGCCCGCACGGCGCTCCTTCGGCTGCGTCATCTCTCCTCGCCCTCCCCGTCCGGCGCGGGAGCACCCAGCGCCCGGAACCGCCAGCCCGCCGCCCGCCACGCCCGCGCGTCCAGGACGCCCCGCCCGTCCACGATCCGCGGACGGTACACCAGGGCCGCCGCCCGGCGCGGATCGACCTGCCGGAACTGCGGCCACTCGGTCAGGTGCAGCACCAGCTCCGCCCCGCGCAGCGCCTCCTCCAGCGACAGCGCGTACCCGAGCAGCGGGAACGCCTTGCGGGCGTTGTCCATCGCCCGGGGGTCGTAGACCGTCACGTCGGCACCGTCGAGATCCAGCCGCGCGGCCACGTTCAGCGCGGGCGAGTCGCGGATGTCGTCGGAGTCCGGTTTGAAGGCCGCGCCCAGCACCGCCACCCGCGCCCCGAGCACCGTGCCCCCGCACAGCTCCCGGGCCAGGGCGATCACCCGGTCCCGCTGCCGCATGTTGATCGCGTCGACCTGGCGCAGGAAGCCCAGGTCCACGCCCAGCTCGGCGGCCCGATGCGCGAAGGCACGGATGTCCTTGGGCAGACAGCCCCCGCCGAACCCCGCCCCGGCCCGCAGGAACGCCCGCCCGATCCGCTCGTCGCACCCCAGCGCCTCGGCCAGCTCGCCCACATCGCCGCCCGCCGCCTCGCACACCTCGGCCATCGCGTTGATGAAGGAGATCTTGGTGGCGAGGAAGGAGTTCGCGGCCGTCTTCACCAGTTCGGCGGTGGCGAAATCGGTCACGACCAGCGGTGTCCCGGCGGCCAGGACGGGCGCGTACACGGTCCGCAGCAGCCGCTGCGCACGCGCCGTGCGCACCCCGAACACCAGCCGGTCCGGGCGCAGCGTGTCCTCGACGGCGAAGCCCTCCCGCAGGAACTCCGGGTTCCAGGCGATCTCGACGCGGTGGCCTGCGGCCAGCCGCGCGGCCGTGCCGACCGGCACGGTCGACTTGCCCACCAGCAGCGCGTTCTTGCGCGCGTGCCGTGCGAGGGCGGCGAAGGCGCTCTCGACGCACGTCAGGTCGGCGGCGTCGCCGTCCTTGCGCTGCGGGGTGCCCACGCACACGAAGTGCACCTGCCCGAAGGCACCGGCCTCCTCGTAGCAGGTCGTGAACCGCAGCCGCCCGCTCGCCGTGTGCCGGGCGATCATCGCGGCCAGCCCGGGCTCGTGGAACGGCACCCGGCCCGCCCGCAGCGCGGCGACCTTGCCCGCGTCGACGTCGACCCCGACCACCTCGTGCCCGAGTTCCGCCATGCAGGCGGCGTGCGTGGCACCCAGGTAGCCGGTGCCGATGACGGTGAGCCGCATGGGCCGCCCTCCTCGCCGTACGCCCCCTGCCACCGCCGTACGGCGGCCGGACCGTCCCTGCGAGTTCCCGCCCGGCACCGACCCTACCGTCACGGTGGGTGACCGGGCAGGGTCAGCAGCAGCCGGTGGCCGGAAGCGACCGCTTGTTGCGCGCCTCACGGCTGCGCGCGGCCAGCAGTTCGTCGGCCGGGTAGCCGACCTCCTCCAGGGTCAGGCCGTGCGGCCGTACGACGTGCACCGCGGAGTCCCGGACGCCCGCGGCCAGCACCTCGGCCGGCCAGCCGGGCGGGCGGTGCCCGTCGCCGACGAAGAGCAGCGCCCCGATCAGCGAGCGCACCATGTTGTGGCAGAAGGCGTCCGCGCGGACGGTCGCCGTGATGATCCCGTCGGCCCCGCGCGCCAGGCTCAGCTCCTGGAGCGTGCGGATGGTGGTCGCGCCCTCGCGCTTCTTGCAGTAGGCGGCGAAGTCGTGCTCGCCGAGCAGCGGCCGGGCGGCCTCGTTCATCGCGTCGACGTCCAGCGGCCAGTCGTGCCACAGCACGTGCCCGCGCAGCAGCGGGTCGACGCCGCCGGGGTTGTCGGTGACGCGGTAGGCGTACCGGCGCCAGACGGCGGCGAAGCGGGCGTTGAAACCGCTGGGCGCGGGCCTCAGCGCCCACACCCGCACGTCCTTGGGCAGCCGCCCGGCGAGCCGCTTGAGCAGCTTCTCGTGGTGCTCGCGCCACACCTCCTCCGGCAGGTCCACGTGGGCCACCTGGCCGCGCGCGTGCACCCCGGCGTCGGTGCGCCCGGCCACGGTCAGCTCGAACGTCCGGCGGGAGCGGGTCACCGTGCGCAGCGCGTCCTCGATCTCGCCCTGCACGGTGCGCTTCCCGCCGGCCTGCTTGGCCCAGCCGTGGAAGTCACTGCCGTCGTAGGACAGGTCCAGGCGGACACGGACATGACCAGGCTGTACTTCGTCACTCACCCAGAGATCCTCTCACCCGCACGAAAGCGGGCCCGTCCTTGAAAAAGGACGGGCCCGCGAACGCCGCAAAGGGGCGCGGGGAACTGCGCGACAGGCCACGACGGTGCCGCGGCCGCGATCGCCCAGCCCCCCGCAGAACGCTTACGCGTCCTTGGACTCCTCGGCAGGAGCCTCGGTGGCCTCGGTCTGCTCGGCCTTGGCCTCCTCGGCCTCCTTGACCGCACGCTTGGTGGCGGCCTCGGCCTCGCCGGTGGCCTGCTGCTGCACCGTCAGCGCCTCGACCAGCTCGATGACGGCCATGGGCGCGTTGTCGCCACGGCGGTTACCGATCTTGGTGATGCGGGTGTAGCCACCGGGACGGTTCTCGTACCGCGGGCCGATCTCGGTGAAGAGCGTGTGGACGACGCTCTTGTCCGTGATGACCTGGAGCACCTGACGGCGGTTGTGAAGGTCGCCCTTCTTCGCCTTGGTGACCAGACGCTCGGCGTACGGGCGCAGGCGGCGGGCCTTCGCCTCGGTGGTGGTGATGCGGCCGTGCTCGAAGAGGCTCTTCGCGAGGTTCGCGAGGAGGAGCTTCTCGTGCGCGGCGCTGCCGCCCAGACGGGCACCCTTGGTGGGCCTCGGCATGATGTTTCTCCTAGGTGTCTGCCCCGGCCGTATCAGGTACCGGAGTCAGTATCCGAGCAGGCGGTCGCCTGTCGGAGATCCGGGGCTCTCAAGCCCCGGAGGATGTCGGGGCGGCCCGAAGGGCGTCCCGACAGGGGCGCGGGGAACCGCGCCGTCAAGCACAGTGCGCCCGCGCCCCGGTTCGGACCGTCGGTCCCGAGCTGTCAGTACTGCTCGGTCTCCACGAACCCGGCGTCCGCGTCGTCGTCGGCGCCGAAGGCGTCCGCGGCGGCGGTCGGGTCGAATCCGGGCGGGCTGTCCTTGAGGGCCAGGCCCATGCCGGCCAGCTTCGCCTTGACCTCGTCGATCGACTTCGCACCGAAGTTGCGGATGTCGAGCAGGTCGGCCTCGGAGCGCGCGACCAGCTCACCCACGGAGTGGATGCCCTCACGCTTGAGGCAGTTGTAGGAGCGGACCGTCAGCTCCAGCTCCTCGATCGGCAGCGCGAGGTCGGCGGCGAGGGCGGCGTCCGTGGGGGACGGGCCCATGTCGATGCCCTCGGCGTCGATGTTCAGCTCGCGGGCGAGACCGAACAGCTCGACCAGCGTCTTGCCCGCGGAGGCCATGGCGTCACGCGGACGCATCGCCTGCTTGGTCTCGACGTCGACGATCAGCTTGTCGAAGTCGGTGCGCTGCTCGACACGCGTGGCCTCGACCTTGTACGTGACCTTGAGCACGGGGCTGTAGATGGAGTCGACCGGGATACGGCCGATCTCCTGGCCCACCTGCTTGTTCTGCACGGCGGAGACGTAACCGCGGCCGCGCTCGACGGTCAGCTCCATCTCCAGCTTGCCCTTGCCGTTGAGCGTGGCGAGGACGAGGTCGGGGTTGTGCACCTCGACACCGGCCGGGGGCGCGATGTCGGCGGCGGTGACCAGACCCGGGCCCTGCTTGCGCAGGTACATCACGACCGGCTCGTCGTGCTCCGAGGAGACGACCAGCTGCTTGATGTTGAGGATCAGGTCGGTGACGTCCTCCTTGACGCCCGGCACGGTGGTGAACTCGTGCAGGACACCGTCGATGCGGATGGACGTGACCGCCGCACCCGGGATCGAGGAGAGGAGCGTACGGCGCAGGGAGTTGCCGAGGGTGTAGCCGAAGCCCGGCTCCAGCGGCTCGATCACGAACCGGGAGCGGAACTCGTCGACGACCTCTTCGGTCAACGAAGGTCGCTGAGCGATCAGCATCTGTGGATCAGATCCTTCTTTCGTGGACGCCCGCTATTTGACGCCCGACGGAAACCGCACCCATGAGAAGTGCGGGTACTGCAAGGGTACGGGCGGCACGGCCCGAAGGAGCCGTACCGCCCGAACCACCGACCGGGCCGGCGTCAGACGCGACGACGCTTCGGCGGACGGCAGCCGTTGTGGGGGGTCGGGGTGACGTCCTGGATGGAGCCGACCTCGAGACCGGTCGCCTGGAGCGAACGGATGGCGGTCTCACGACCGGAACCCGGGCCCTTGACGAACACGTCGACCTTGCGCATGCCGTGCTCCTGCGCGCGACGGGCGGCCGACTCGGCGGCCATCTGCGCGGCGAACGGCGTGGACTTCCGGGAGCCCTTGAAGCCGACGTGGCCGGCGGAGGCCCAGGAGATCACGTTGCCCGACGGGTCCGTGATCGAGACGATCGTGTTGTTGAACGTGCTCTTGATGTGCGCGTGGCCGTGAGCGACGTTCTTCTTTTCCTTGCGGCGCACCTTCTTGGCAGCGCCCTGACGTCCCTTGGGGGGCATGTCTTCTCCTACGGGAGGTGGTCGGTCCTACAGCGAAGACCGCTGGACGGCGAGTCCGCTGCGGACTACTTCTTGCCCGGCTTCTTCTTGCCGGCGATGGCGCGACGCGGGCCCTTGCGGGTACGGGCGTTCGTGCTGGTGCGCTGACCGCGGACGGGCAGACCGCGGCGGTGCCGCAGACCCTGGTAGCAGCCGATCTCGACCTTGCGGCGGATGTCGGCCTGGATCTCGCGACGGAGGTCACCCTCGGTCTTGATGTTGTTGTCGACGTACTCGCGGATCGCGACGAGCTGCTCCTCGGAGAGGTCGCGGACGCGGGTGTTCGGGTCGACGCCGGTGGCGGCCAGCGTCTGCTGGGAGAGGGTCCGGCCGATGCCGAACACGTAGGTGAGGGCGACCTCCACGCGCTTTTCGCGCGGGATGTCAACACCGGAAACGCGTGCCATTCAATGGCTCCAGTTGATCTTCGGAGGTCTTCCGCAGAACAGGTTCCCGGCCGCCGTACCAGGTACGAACCGGGTCCCCGGCCTCCGAACCGGGGGTGTCAGACGGAGGGAGACTCCGCCTGTGTCCTGCGTATGTACACATTCAGCTCGCGTCGCGCGAAACTCTGCGGATCAGGTGCAGAGGGAGCGGTCGGTCGTGCGTCAGCCCTGGCGCTGCTTGTGGCGCGGGTTCTCGCAGATGACCATGACCCGGCCGTGACGGCGGATCACCCTGCACTTGTCGCAGATCTTCTTGACGCTCGGCTTGACCTTCATGGGATGTGAGGTTCTCCGGGTCAGTTGCCGGCGGTCCCGCTGCCTCGCGGCCTCGGGACGTGGGCAAGATCTACTTGTACCGGTAGACGATCCGGCCACGCGTCAGGTCGTACGGAGAAAGCTCCACCACGACCCGGTCGTCAGGGAGGATGCGGATGTAGTGCATACGCATCTTGCCGCTGATGTGTGCCAGGACCTGGTGGCCGTTCTGGAGCTCGACCTTGAACATGGCGTTCGGCAGAGACTCGACGACAGTGCCCTCGATCTCGATGGCACCTTGCTTCTTGGCCACGCTTCGCCCTTCGAATCGACTACCTTGATCGACTCTCTGCTTCCCTTGCGGGAGCATGCGGACATGCGGGTGCACGAGAGCCGACGAGTCAGTCTACGTCAGCGCACCCGGAAAAACGAATCGGGAGAGTCTGCCCCGCTCGGGTGATCGTTACGCAGGCCGGTCCGCGGTCGCCGGAGCGGCACGGCGAAGGCCGCCGGACACGGCGCGGGAGCGGGCGGCAGGAAGAGAAGAGAGCCGGGCCGGGCGCCCCTCGGCGCAAGGCCCCGCGTCAGGCGAGCGGATCCGGCGCGGCCGTGATGCCGTACTCGGCCAGCTTCGCCTTGCCGCCGTCCGGGGCCGTCAGGACCAGCGGGCCCTGCTCGGTGAGGGCCACCGAGTGCTCCCAGTGGGAGGACCAGGTGCCGTCCGTCGTGATGACCGTCCACTCGTCGTCCAGGACCCGGGTCCTCGGGGTGCCGAGGGAGACCATGGGCTCGATGGCCAGGCAGAAGCCGGGGACCAGCTTGGGGCCCTTGCCGCGGCGGCGGTCGACGTAGTTCAGCAGGTGCGGATCCATGTGCATCTCGGTGCCGATGCCGTGGCCGCCGTAGTCCTCGATGATGCCGTAACGGCCGCCGCCCGGCTTGGGCTGGCGGCGGATGTACGTCTCGACGGCGCGGGAGATGTCGACCAGGCGGTTGCCCTGCTTCATCGCCGCGATGCCCGCCCACATCGACTCCTCGGTCACCCGGGACAGCTCGACCAGCTCCGGGGCGTGCCCGGAACCGACGAACGCCGTGTAGGCCGCGTCGCCGTGCCAGCCGTCGACGATCGCGCCGCAGTCGATGGAGATGATGTCGCCGTCCTTGAGGACCACCTCGTCGGAGGGGATGCCGTGGACGACGACCTCGTTGACCGAGGTGCAGATCGTGGCCGGGAAGCCGCCGTAACCGAGGAAGTTCGGCTTGGCGTTGTGCTCGGCCAGCACCTTGCGGGCCACCTGGTCCAGGTCCTTGGTGCTCGCGCCCGGCACGGCCGCCTCACGGGTGGCCGCGTGGATCGCGGCGACGACCAGCCCCGCCGCACGCATCGTGGCGATCTGCTCGGGGGTCTTGATCTGCACCATGGGGACAGGGCCTTTCTGGGACCGGGCGACTGCTTCAACCATACGGGCGCCGGCGCGCCCACAGCGCAGCCGCGGCCCCCGTCAGGAGGAACCGCGGCTGCGACCGGCGTGCGACTACTGCGTGACGTCCTCACGCTTCAGCGCCTGAAGGGCGCGACGCGTGATCTCGTCGACCGGGCCGAGCGACGAGATCGTCACGACCAGGCCCTGCTTGCGGTAGTAGTCGATGATCGGCTCGGTCTGCGTGTGGTAGACCTCGAGCCGCTTGCGGACGGTGTCCTCGTGGTCGTCGTCCCGCTGGTACAGCTCGCCGCCGCAGACGTCGCAGACGCCTTCCTTCTTCGGCTTGCTGTACGAGACGTGGAAGACGTGGCTGGAGTCGTTGCGGCAGATGCGCCGGCCGGCGATCCGCTTGACGACCTCGTCCTCGGGAACCTCCAGGTCGAGGACCGCGTCGAGCTTGATGCTCTCGCTCTCGAGCGTCCCGTCCAGCGCCTGGGCCTGCGAGACGTTGCGCGGGAAGCCGTCGAGCAGGAAGCCGCCGGCGGCGTCCGGCTGCTCCATGCGGTCCTTCGCCATGGCGATGGTGACCTCGTCGGGAACCAGGTTGCCCGCGTCCATGTAGGACTTCGCGAGCTTGCCCAGCTCCGTCTGCCTGCTGATGTTGGCGCGGAACAGGTCGCCCGTGGAGATGTGCGGGATCGACAGCTTCTCGGCCAGGCGCGTTGCCTGCGTACCCTTGCCTGCGCCAGGCGGCCCGACGAGGACGATTCGCATCAGCGGAGGAACCCTTCGTAATTGCGCTGCTGGAGCTGGCTCTCGATCTGCTTCACCGTCTCGAGACCGACACCCACGATGATCAGGATGCTGGTACCGCCGAACGGGAAGTTCTGGCTTGCCCCGAAGCCAACCAACGCCACTGTTGGTACGAGAGCGATCAGACCCAGATACAGCGAACCCGGCCAGGTGATCCGGTTGAGCACGTACGAAAGGTACTCAGCGGTCGGTCGGCCAGCCCGGATGCCCGGGATGAAGCCACCATACTTCTTCATGTTGTCCGCGACTTCCTCGGGGTTGAAGGAGATCGCCACGTAGAAGAACGCGAAGAACACGATGAGCAAGAAGTACGCGGTGATGTAGATCGGGTGGTCGCCCTTGGTCAGGTTCTGCTGGACCCAGGTCTTCCAGCCCGAGTTGCCGCCGGAGAACTGCGCGACGAGAGCCGGGATGTAGAGCAGCGACGAGGCGAAGATCACGGGGATCACGCCCGCCTGGTTCACCTTGAGCGGGATGTACGTCGACGTACCGCCGTAGGAACGGCGGCCGATCATGCGCTTCGCGTACTGCACCGGGATGCGGCGCTGGGCCTGCTCGACGAAGACGACCAGGCCGACCATGATCAGGCCGACCAGGAGCACGGTGCCGAACTCGATCCAGCCGTCGGCCAGCTTGCCCGACTTCTTGATGGACCACAGCGCGGACGGGAACGTCGCGGCGATCGAGATGAACATCAGGATCGACATGCCGTTGCCGATGCCGCGGTCGGTGACCAGCTCGCCGAGCCACATCACCAGGACGGTGCCCGCGGTCATGCAGACCACCATGACGATGGTGTTGAAGATCGCCTGGTCCGGGACGATGTCCGCGGCCGCCGTGCACCCGGAGAACAGGGCGCCGCTGCGGGCGGTGGCCACCAGGCCGGTGCCCTGCAGGATGGCCAGCGCCACCGTCAGGTAGCGGGTGTACTGAGTGATCTTCGCGGTGCCGGACTGGCCCTCCTTCTTGAGGGCCTCCAGCCGCGGGATGACCACGGTCAGCAGCTGCAGGATGATGCTCGCCGTGATGTACGGCAGGATGCCGAGGGCGAAGATCGTGATCTGCAGCAGCGCACCGCCGCTGAACATGTTGACCAGTCCGAAGAGGCCCTGGCTGCCGGAGGCCTCGGTCACGCACGTCTGTACGGCCTTGTAGTTGACGCCCGGGATCGGGATGTGGGTACCGACGCGGTACACCACGATGATGCCGAGTGTGAAGAGCAGCTTCTTGCGCAGGTCGGGCGTCCTGAACGCCCGGGCGAAGCCGGTGAGCACGGTGCCTCCTGCGACCCCCGCGCACGTGCGTCAGGGTGACGGTTGTGAGGTTCCAACTGAGAACGACGAATGGACAACGGACGACTGCCGCTCCGAGTGCCCATGATGCGGCATCCGGTGGAAGTGGACAGTGCAGGCCACCTTACCGGCGAGACCGCCCCCCTAGGAACGACCAACCGGGGATACCCCATTTGTGGGTATCCCCGGTCGGGACGTTCAGGTCATCGAGACGTCCGACGGTGTCAGACGAGCTCGGTGACGCTACCGCCGGCGGCGGTGATCTTCTCCTTGGCGGAGCCGGAGACGGCGTCGACCGTCACCTGCAGCGCCACGGAGACCTCGCCCTGGCCGAGAACCTTGACGAGGCTGTTCTTGCGAACGGCACCCTTGGCCACCAGGTCCTCGACGGTGACCTCGCCACCCTCGGGGTACAGGGCGGCCAGCTTGTCGAGGTTCACGACCTGGTACTCGGTCTTGAACGGGTTCTTGAAGCCCTTCAGCTTCGGGAGGCGCATGTGGAGGGGCATCTGCCCACCCTCGAAGCGCTCCGGAACCTGGTAGCGGGCCTTGGTGCCCTTGGTACCACGACCGGCCGTCTTACCCTTCGACGCCTCACCACGACCCACACGGGTCTTGGCGGTCTTGGCGCCCGGGGCGGGACGGAGGTTGTGGATCTTGAGCGGGTTCTGCTCCGCCATGATCAGTCGACCTCCTCGACCGTCACGAGGTGGCGGACGGTGTGCACCATGCCGCGGAACTCGGGGCGGTCCTCCTTGACGACCACGTCACCCAGGCGCTTGAGGCCCAGGGAACGCAGGGTGTCGCGGTGGTTCTGCTTGCTGCCGATGTAGGACTTCGTCTGCGTGATCTTGAGCTGCGCCACGATTACGCACCCGCCCCGGCACGCGCACGCAGGAGAGCCGCGGGGGCGACGTCCTCGAGGGGCAGACCACGGCGGGCCGCGATCTCCTCGGGACGCTGCAGGCCCTTGAGGGCCTCCACGGTGGCGTGCACGATGTTGATGGCGTTGTCGGAGCCGAGCGACTTCGACAGCACGTCGTGGATACCGGCGCACTCGAGCACGGCACGCACCGGACCACCGGCGATCACGCCGGTACCCGGGGACGCGGGCTTGAGCAGCACGACGCCGGCAGCCTTCTCACCCTGGATGGGGTGCGGGATGGTGCCCTGGATGCGGGGGACCTTGAAGAAGTGCTTCTTGGCCTCCTCAACGCCCTTGGCGATGGCGGCCGGCACCTCCTTGGCCTTGCCGTAACCGACACCCACGGTGCCGTCACCGTCGCCCACCACGACCAGCGCGGTGAAGCTGAAGCGACGACCACCCTTCACAACCTTGGCGACGCGGTTGATCGCGACTACGCGCTCAACGTACGCGGTCTTCTCGGCGGCAGCTGCGCCGCCGTCACGGCCCTTCCGGTCCCGCCGCTCGCCGCCACCGGCACCGCCACCGCGGCGCTGGGGTCCAGCCATTGGAATTACCTCTCTCTGTTTCCGCTAGCTCGGAACCGGCTCAGAACTTCAGGCCGGCTTCGCGGGCGGCGTCCGCCAGGGCGGCGATGCGCCCGGCGTACTGGTTGCCACCACGGTCGAACACGACAGCCTCGACACCGGCGGCCTTGGCACGCTCGGCGACCAGGGCGCCGACCTGCTTGGCCTGCGCGGACTTGTCGCCCTCGCCACCGCGGATCGACGTGTCCAGCGTGGACGCCGACGCCAGGGTGTGACCCTTGAGGTCGTCGATCACCTGCGCCACGATGTGGCGGTTGGAGCGGGTCACGACCAGACGGGGGCGCTCCGCCGTACCGGCGATCCGCTTGCGGATCCGGATGTGACGGCGCTTGATCGCGGCGCGCTTGTAGGCGTCGCCCTTGAGGATCTTCTGCCCGTATGCCATGGCTTACTTACCCGCCTTTCCGACCTTGCGGCGGATGACTTCGCCCTCGTACTTGACACCCTTGGCCTTGTACGGGTCGGGCTTGCGCAGCTTGCGGATGTTGGCCGCAACCTCGCCGACCTTCTGCTTGTCGATGCCCTCGACCGAGAAGCGGGTGGGGGCCTCCACCTTGAAGGTGATGCCCTCGGGTGCCTCGACGGTGATCGGGTGGCTGTAGCCGAGCGCGAACTCGAGGTTCGAGCCCTTGGCCGTCACGCGGTAACCGACACCGCTGATCTCGAGCTTCTTCACGTAACCCTGGGTCACGCCGGTGATCATGTTCGCCACCAGCGTGCGGGACAGGCCGTGCAGGGCCTTGTTCTGACGCTCGTCGTTGGGGCGGGTGACGTTCAGAACGCCGTCCTCAGCCTTGACGATCTCGATCGGCGCGGCGACGGTGTGGGTCAGTTCGCCCTTGGGGCCCTTGACCTTGACCGTGCGGCCGTCGATGGTGACGTCCACGCCGGCGGGAACCGCGATGGGGAGCTTGCCGATGCGCGACATAGCTGTTTCCTCCGTTCCCTTCCGTTACCAGACGTAGGCGAGGACTTCCCCACCCACGCCCTTCTTGCCGGCCTGCTTGTCGGTGAGGAGCCCGTGGGACGTGGAGATGATCGCCACGCCGAGGCCGCCGAGCACCTTCGGCAGGTTGGTGGACTTCGCGTAGACCCGGAGACCGGGCTTCGAGATCCGCTTGATGCCCGCGATGGAGCGCTCACGGTTCGGGCCGTACTTCAGCTCGAGGACGAGGTTCTTGCCGACCTCGGCGTCCTCGGTCTTCCAGCCCGTGATGAAGCCCTCCTGCTGGAGGATCTCCGCGATGTGCGACTTGATCTTCGAGTGCGGCATCGCCACGGTGTCGTGGTACGCCGAGTTCGCGTTCCGCAGACGCGTGAGCATGTCTGCGATCGGATCAGTCATGGTCATGAATTGGCCTTCGGCCTCTCTCGCCGGGGTTTCCTGGTGCGCCATCCCTCTCCCCGATCCGAGACGGGACGGGTGCGGCGCGGTGGACCTACGGCGTAGTAAGTCGTTTAGGGCACGGCAGGCGCCCAACCCCACAAGCCTAAGCCATGGGGGGTGGGCCTCCTGCCGACCCCGGTTGCTTACCGAGAGTCCTGTATCAACCCAAGTGGGCTGTTACCAGGAGCTCTTGGTCACGCCCGGCAGCTCGCCACGGTGAGCCATCTCACGAAGGCACACGCGGCACAGGCCGAACTTGCGGTACACGGAGTGCGGACGACCGCAGCGCTGGCAGCGGGTGTAGCCGCGCACTCCGAACTTGGGCTTGCGAGCAGCCTTCGCGATGAGAGCCTTCTTCGCCATCTCGCTCACGCCTCCTTGAACGGGAAGCCGAGGTGACGGAGAAGGGCACGGCCCTCTTCGTCGTTGGTCGCCGTGGTGACCACGGTGATGTCCATACCCCGGACACGGTCGATCTTGTCCTGGTCGATCTCGTGGAACATGACCTGCTCCGTGAGACCGAAGGTGTAGTTGCCACGGCCGTCGAACTGCTTGGGGGACAGGCCGCGGAAGTCGCGGATGCGCGGCAGCGCGAGCGACAGGGTGCGGTCCAGGAACTCCCACATGCGGTCGCCACGGAGCGTGACGTGGGCACCGATCGGCTGGCCCTCACGCAGCTTGAACTGCGCGATGGACTTGCGGGCCTTGGTGACCGCCGGCTTCTGGCCGGTGATCGTGGTGAGGTCGCGGATGGCGCCCTCGATCAGCTTGGAGTCGCGGGCGGCGTCGCCCACACCCATGTTGACCACGATCTTGACGAGGCCCGGGATCTGCATGACGTTCTCGTACTTGAACTCGTCACGCAGCTTGGGGGCGATCTCGCTGCGGTACTTCTGCTTCAGACGCGGGGCAGTGGTGGTAGCCATCAGATGTCCTCACCCGTCCGCTTGGCAACGCGGATCTTGTTGCCTTCGTCGTCGAAGCGGTAACCGACACGCGTGACGACCTTCTGACCGTCCTTCTCCACGACCAGCTGGACGTTGGAGACGTGGATCGGAGCCTCGGTCGTGACGATGCCGCCGGCCTGCGAACCGCTGGCGGTCGGACCGGCCTTGGTGTGCTTCTTGACCCGGTTGACACCCTCGACCAGGACGCGGTCCTCGCGGGGGAAGGCCGCGATGACCTTGCCCTGCTTGCCCTTGTCCTTACCGGTGATGACCTGGACCAGGTCGCCCTTCTTGATCTTCATGCTTACAGCACCTCCGGAGCCAGCGAGATGATCTTCATGAACTTCTTCTCGCGCAGCTCACGGCCCACGGGGCCGAAGATACGGGTGCCGCGAGGGTCGCCGTCGTTCTTCAGAATGACGGCGGCGTTCTCGTCGAAGCGGATGTACGAGCCGTCCGGACGGCGGCGCTCCTTGACGGTGCGAACGATGACCGCCTTGACGACGTCACCCTTCTTCACGTTGCCACCGGGGATCGCGTCCTTGACGGTGGCGACGATGACGTCACCGATGCCCGCGTAGCGGCGACCGGAGCCACCGAGCACACGGATGCAAAGGATCTCCTTCGCACCAGTGTTGTCGGCGACACGCAGCCGCGACTCCTGCTGGATCACGTCTATCTCCTGTTTGTCTGCCGGTTCCCCGGGGGCCGCTCACCGAGCGGCCCCCGGAGCCTGGCGGAACTGTCCTGCGAGGGAACTCCCGCAGGAATTACTTGGCCTTCTCGAGGATCTCGACGACGCGCCAGCGCTTCGTCGCGGACAGCGGCCGGGTCTCCATCAGGAGGACGCGGTCGCCGACGCCCGCGGCGTTCTGCTCGTCGTGCGCCTTGAGCTTGTTCGTACGGCGGATGACCTTGCCGTACAGCGCGTGCTTGACGCGGTCCTCGACGGCGACGACGACGGTCTTGTCCATCTTGTCGCTGACGACGAGGCCCTCACGGGTCTTGCGGAAGCCGCGCGCCTCGGAGTTCTGCTCAGTCACGTTGTTCTCGCTCATGCGTTCTCCACCGTTTCGATGCCCAGCTCACGCTCGCGCATCAGGGTGTAGATCCGCGCGATGTCCTTGCGGACCGCCTTGAGACGGCCGTGGTTTTCGAGCTGGCCCGTCGCCGCCTGGAAACGGAGGTTGAACAGCTCTTCCTTGGCCTCGCGGAGCTTGCCCAGAAGCTCCTCGTTGCCCAGCTCGCGCAGCTCGGACGCCTTGGTACCGGCCGACATCACGCTTCACCTGCCTCGCGCTTGACGATCCGGCACTTCATCGGCAGCTTGTGGGCCGCACGAGTCAGCGCCTCACGGGCGATCTTCTCGTTGGGGTACGACAGCTCGAACATCACCCGACCGGGGTGAACGTTCGCGATCCACCACTCCGGAGAACCCTTACCGGAACCCATGCGGGTCTCGGCAGGCTTCTTGGTGAGCGGACGGTCCGGGTAGATGTTGATCCAGACCTTGCCGCCACGCTTGATGTGGCGGGTCATCGCGATACGGGCCGCCTCGATCTGGCGGTTGGTCACGTACGCCGGCGTGAGGGCCTGGATGCCGTACTCGCCGAACGCGACCGTCGTACCGCCCTTGGCCTGACCACGGCGCTTCGGGTGGTGCTGCTTGCGGTGCTTGACCCTACGGGGGATCAGCATGTCGGTCAGGCCTCCGTTCCGGTGCTCTCAGCCGGAGCGGCAGCGGCCGGGGCCTCGGCCTTGGGGGCCTCGGCGGCCGGAGCCTGCTGCTGCTGCGGCTTGCGACCGCGCCGCTCGCCACCGCGGCCACCACGGGCCGGGCGGTCGGCACCACCGCGGGCCGGGCGGTTACCCGCACGGGCCGCAGCGTTCTCGGCGCGGACCTCGGCGATGTTCTTCACGTCGCCCTTGTAGATCCAGACCTTCACACCGATGCGGCCGAAGGTCGTCTTGGCCTCGAAGAAGCCGTAGTCCACGTTCGCGCGGAGCGTGTGCAGGGGCACACGGCCCTCGCGGTAGAACTCCGAGCGGGACATCTCGGCGCCGCCGAGGCGGCCACCGCACTGGATCTTGATGCCCTTGGCGCCGGCCTTCATCGCCGACTGCATGCTCTTGCGCATGGCACGGCGGAAGGAGACGCGGGAGGAGAGCTGCTCGGCGACGGCCTGGGCAACCAGCTGAGCGTCGGTCTCGGGGTTCTTGACCTCGAGGATGTTCAGCTGGACCTGCTTGCCGGTGAGCTTCTCGAGGTCGCCGCGGATGCGGTCGGCCTCGGCGCCGCGGCGGCCGATGACGATGCCCGGACGAGCGGTGTGGATGTCCACACGCACGCGGTCACGGGTGCGCTCGATCTCGACCTTGGAGATGCCGGCGCGCTCCATGCCGGACGTCATCATCCGACGGATGGCGACGTCTTCCTTGACGTAGTCCTTGTACAGCTTGTCGGCGTACCAACGCGACTTGAAGTCGGTCGTGACACCGAGCCGGAACCCGTGCGGGTTTACCTTCTGGCCCATTACCGGGTTCCTTCCTTGCTGCTGACGACCACGGTGATGTGGCTGGTCCGCTTGCGGATCCGGTAGGCGCGGCCCTGGGCGCGCGGACGGAACCGCTTCAGGGTCGGGCCCTCGTCGACGTAGGCCTCGGAGATGTAGAGGCTGTCGGCGTCGGTGTGGTCGTAGTTGTGCGCGGCGTTGGCGATGGCGCTGTCCAGCACCTTGCCGACCGGCACGCTCGCGGCCTGCGGGGCGAAACGCAGGACCGCCTGAGCCTCCGTGGCGTTCATGCCACGGATGAGGTCCACCACGCGGCGGGCCTTCATGGGCGTGACGCGGATGTACCGCGCCTGGGCCCTGGCTTCCATGGTTGTCCCTTCAGTGTTTGTCATGGTCTTTCACACCCCGCTGACTAGCGGCGCTTCGACTTCCGGTCGTCCTTGACGTGACCCCGGAAGGTGCGCGTCGGCGAGAACTCGCCGAGCTTGTGGCCGACCATCGACTCGGTGACAAACACCGGGATGTGGGTCTTGCCGTTGTGCACCGCGATCGTGTGGCCCAGCATCGCCGGGACGATCATCGAGCGGCGGGACCAGGTCTTGATGACGTTCTTGGTGCCGGCTTCGTTCTGTACGTCCACCTTCTTGATCAGGTGGTCGTCGACGAAAGGCCCCTTCTTCAAGCTACGAGGCATCTCAACCCGTCCTTAGCGCTTCTTGTTCGTCTTGCGGCGGCGGACGATGTACTTGTTGCTCGCCTTCTTGGGAGAACGAGTACGACCTTCCTTCTGACCCCAGGGGCTGACCGGGTGGCGGCCACCCGAGGTCTTGCCCTCACCACCACCGTGGGGGTGGTCAACCGGGTTCATCGCCACACCGCGAACGGTCGGGCGGACGCCCAGCCAGCGCTTGCGGCCGGCCTTGCCCCAGTTGATGTTGCTCTGCTCGGCGTTGCCGACCTCGCCGACCGTGGCGCGGCAGCGCTGGTCGACCAGACGGATCTCACCGGACGGCATGCGGAGGTGGGCCATCGTGCCCTCCTTCGCGAGCAGCTGCACGGAGGCACCGGCGGAGCGGGCGAACTTGGCACCGCCACCGGGACGGAGCTCGATCGCGTGGATCGTGGTACCGACCGGGATGTTGCGGAGAGCCAGGTTGTTGCCCGGCTTGATGTCGGCCCCGGGACCGTTCTCCACGCGGTCGCCCTGCTGCAGGTTGCGCGGGGCGAGGATGTAGCGCTTCTCGCCGTCGGCGTAGTGCAGCAGCGCGATGCGCGCGGTGCGGTTGGGGTCGTACTCGATGTGCGCGACCTTCGCCGGCACGCCGTCCTTGTCGTGACGACGGAAGTCGATCACGCGGTAGGCGCGCTTGTGTCCGCCACCCTGGTGGCGAACGGTCACACGACCGGAATTGTTACGGCCGCCCTTGCTGTGCAGGGGACGGACCAGCGACTTCTCCGGCGTGGACCGCGTGACCTCGACGAAGTCGGCGACGCTGGCGCCACGACGGCCAGGAGTCGTCGGCTTGTACTTGCGGATACCCATTTCTCAGTCCTCGTCCGATATCGGACGATCCGGACCGCCGTCAGGCGGTCGGACCGCCGAAGATGTCGATACGGTCGCCCTCGGCGAGGGTCACGATCGCGCGCTTGGTGGCGGCACGCTGGCCGAAACCGGTGCGGGTCCGCTTGCGCTTGCCCTGGCGGTTGATCGTGTTGACCCCGGTGACCTTGACCTCGAAGACCGCCTGGACGGCCTCCTTGATCTGGGTCTTGTTGGCACGCGGGTCGACGATGAACGTGTACTTGTTCTCGTCGAGGAGCGCGTAGCTCTTCTCGGAGACGACCGGCTTGACCAGGACGTCACGGGGGTCCGTGTACGACTTGCTCAGCGGGGTCTCGACCGTGTTCTTGCCCTCGGTGGCGTGGCGGCGCGCCTTGGCGACGCGCGCGGCCTTCGCGGCCTTGGCGGCCTTCGAGGCGATGGAGGGGTGACGCGTAGCCATCAGGCCTCGCTCCCTTCGGTGTCGTTGGCCTTGTTCGGGCCGGCGACGAAGGACTCGAAAGCGGCCTTGGTGAAGACCACGTCGTCCGAGACGAGAACGTCGTACGTGTTCAGCTGGCCCGGCTCCAGGATGTGGACCTGGGGCAGGTTGCGGGCGGACAGCCACGCGGCCTCGTCGGCGCGGTCGACGACCAGGAGCAGGTTCTTGCGCTCCGAGATCTTGCCGAACAGCGTCCGGGCGGCCTTGGTGGAGGCGGTCTCACCCTCGACCACGCCGGAGACGACGTGGATGCGGTTGTGGCGGGCCCGGTCGGTGAGGGCGTGGCGCAGGGCCGCGGCCTTCATCTTCTTCGGGGTCCGCTGCGAGTAGTCGCGCGGCACGGGACCGTGCACGACGCCACCACCGGCGAACTGCGGCGCGCGGGTCGAGCCCTGACGGGCACGGCCGGTGCCCTTCTGGCGGTACGGCTTCTTGCCACCGCCGCGGACCTCGCCACGCGTCTTGGTCTTGTGGGTGCCCTGACGGGCAGCGGCCAGCTGTGCGACGACGACCTGGTGGATCAGCGGGACGCTGACCTTCTCAACGCCGAAGATCTCCGCGGGGAGCTCGACGGTACCGGCCTTCTCGCCCGCCGGCGAAAGGATGTCAACAGTGCTCATCGGTTACCTCAGGCCCCCTTGGCCGCGGTGCGGACCAGGACGAGGCCGCCGTTCGGACCGGGAACCGCGCCCTTGATGAGCAGCAGACCCTTCTCCGCGTCAACGGCGTGGACGGTCAGGTTCTGGGTGGTGACCCGCTCGTTGCCCATGCGACCCGCCATGCGGAGGCCCTTGAACACACGGCCCGGGGTGGCGCAGCCACCGATGGAACCGGGCGAGCGGTGCTTGCGCTGGGTGCCGTGACCGGCGCCGAGGCCACCGAAGTTGTGGCGCTTCATGACACCGGCGAAGCCCTTGCCCTTGCTCTTGCCGGTGACGTCGACCTTCACGCCGGCCTCGAACACCTCGGCGGTGACTTCCTGGCCGAGGGTGTACTCGCTCGCGTCCGCGGTGCGGATCTCGACGAGGTGGCGGCGGGGGGTGACGTCGGCCTTGGCGAAGTGACCCTTGAGGGGCTTGTTCACCTTGCGCGGGTCGATCTCGCCGAAGGCGATCTGGACCGACTCGTAGCCGTCGACGTCGTTCGTACGGACCTGGGTGACGACGTTGGGGCCGGCCTTGACGACGGTGACCGGAACAACACGGTTGTTCTCGTCCCACACCTGCGTCATGCCGAGCTTCTCGCCCAGGATGCCCTTGATCTGCTTGGTCATCTCTCAGATCACCGGCCTCAGAGCTTGATCTCGATGTCGACACCGGCCGGGAGGTCGAGTCGCATCAGAGAGTCAACGGTCTTGGGGGTCGGGTCGAGGATGTCGATCAGGCGCTTGTGCGTGCGCATCTCGAAGTGCTCGCGCGAGTCCTTGTACTTGTGCGGCGACTTGATGACGCAGTACACGTTCTTCTCAGTGGGCAGCGGCACCGGGCCCGCGACCGACGCACCAGTGCGGGTCACCGTCTCGACGATCTTCTTCGCCGAGGAGTCGATGACCTCGTGGTCGTAGGCCTTGAGCCGGATGCGGATCTTCTGTCCCGCCATGGCTACTTCGTAGTCCTGTCTCTTCTCACGCTCTGGAACCCGGTGTCTGCCTGGTTTCCCTTGGTCTTCTCCGACCCACGCGGTCGGGCGTGTCGCGCTCTCGCTGACATGGATGTCCCTTGTTCGAACATCCCTGCGGGAATGCACACGGCCCTGCCGGTACCGCGGACCGGGGATCGAGGACCCACCGGGTGCCTGGCCGGTGCCGCGCCCACGCTTCCCGGAAGATTCCCGTACGTCCGCCCCAGCGCTGCCGTGAGGCAGTTAGGGCGACGAGTACTGTGGGACTCGCTTCCGGTCCTCCCGGCGGGAGGCGCGCAGCATCAACACTCGACCGAGCAACTCGGACAGTCTGCCATACGCGACGGCAGCCTGGCCAATCGAGCCGAAGAGATTACCCCGAAGGTGACGGGGATCAAACGCGGGGCGGGACGGGCGGGTGATCACTTCCCCGGCCAGGGCCAGGAAAGCGATCACGGGAAGCCGGGAGAGACCGCGGTCAGAGCCGGAAGAGGACGCCGCGCCAGGTCCATCCGGCGGCCAGGACGGCGTCCTGCAGGGGTTCCGACATCTCCCGGGTGTCGAAGCGGAACGACTCCACCCTGTGCGGGCGGCCGCCGGGGCCCTGCCGCGTCTCCCATTGCCGGTAGACCGCCGTCGTGGGCCCGCGGCCGTACTGCCTGGAGGGCTGTCCGGCCGAACGGTTCTCCCACCGTTCCTCCAGCACGCGCACCTCCCGCGTCTCGGGGACCAGTCTCATCCGGGTCCTGAGCCGCACCCCCACCCGCCGGACCTCGCACTCCGCCACCAGATCGGCCTTCTCGCCGGGGGCGGCATTGCGCACCCGGAACGGCACGTCTGGACCATTCAGACCGAGCAGGGCGACCCGGGCCTCCTGCGCCGACAGCGGGGCGACGTCGGCGACAGGGTGCCTGGTACCGGTGAACAGGTCGAAGAAGCCCATCGGCCCTCTCGGTGCGCGATCGGTCAGTACTGGGTGTTGAGGTCGGTGCCCTCGGGTGCCCGCCAGCAGCCGGAGACGATGTTCACGGAGAGCAGCGGGTCCTTCTCGTGCGGGTTGGTCGGGGTGGAGACCATCAGCACGGCGTGCACCGAGAAGCGGTCCTTGCCGGAGTCTGCCGTGAGAGCGGGCGATCGGGCCTCGCTCTTCTCGGGGCCGTCCTGGACGATCTTCCACCCGTGCTTCGGCAGTTCCTCCCGCAGCCGCTGGAAGCCCGCTTTGAGTTCGTCCTCGGAGACCCCGTAGACCGACCACGGATGAGCGGTCTTGTAGAGGTGGTCGGGGTCCTCGTCGCAGGCCGCGATGTTGGGGCCCGGCTCCGTGACCTTGGCGCTGCGCATGCCGATCATCTCGTAGATCGAACTGGAGACGGCCTTCGCCCTGGCGCGGGCCTGGTCCACATCCAGGGTGGGATGCCCGGCGCCCGTGGCCGGGCCGGAGGACTGCGGTGTCGGGGAGGAGGATCCGTTGTGGTCCACGGTCTTGGAGCATCCTGCCGTGAGAAGGGAAGCAACGACTAGTGCGGTGGCGAGACCGGCGGGGGTCCTGCGACACCGCTTCCGTGCTGGACTGCGCATCGACATCACCTTACGGATCCACTACTTGGTTGTACCGACCAGTGACCACGGCCGCCTGGTTCTGCAGACTGGTCGAATTCTCGTCCCAGTAGCCGCTGTGCCCTCCTGTGTCGACGGCCATGCGATGCGCGCCGAACGCCTCGTCCGACGGGACCGTCTGGATCAGGCCGGCGTCGTACGGCAGTCCGTGCCAGGTCTGGACCCCCCACTTGTAACCGCCGAGGTGCGCGGCCTTGCCGCCCAGCGGGACCAGGTCGTCGTGTGCCGCCTCGGCCCACACGTGGCTCTTGCCGACGTCCAGGTCGCCCGCGTCGCCGACCAGCATGCCGGGACTGCCCGCCACGACGATGTCGTCCGCCGCGAAGTGGCCGGGGGCCTTGGAGGCGGCGCCCACGGTGGTGGAGCCGTAGCTGTGGCCGATGACGGTGGTGTGGCTCGCGTCCGGGCCGCCCTGCACCGTCTGCAGTCCGTCGAGGAAGCTGTTGAGTCGGGGCGCGCCGTCATAGGCCCAGTGCCTCTCCATGGCTTCAGGCACGATGCTCTGCGGAGCGTCGTAACCGATCCACGTGATGGTCGAGGTGGTCTTGCCGGGCGACAGGCTGTGGGCGTCGTTCCACAGCCGTGTCATGCGGGTGATGTCCCCGTGGGCCCCCGACAGCTTCGACGTCGTGCCCGGCACGTACACGGCCGTGTTGTCCGCCGTGTCCGGGTCGCCGTTGGCCAGGATGACGTGGCCGTTGCCCTTGAGGTCGAAGCCGAGCAGGTAGGCCGGCGGCAGACCGTCGACGCCGGTCTGGTCGAACCGGGACCGGACCGCGTCCATCCCCTTGATCTGGTCCTTGTACTTGTTCCCGCCCAGGGCGTTCCACGCGGTCCATTCCGGGTTCGTGATGATCCCGCCCGCGGTGACGATCTGCTTCTCCGGCTCCGGGCCCAGCCGGTCGAGCTTCTGCTGGACATCGGCGCGGGCCTCGTCCAGCACGATCCGGTTGGACGAGTCACGGATGGCACTCGGCAGTCCGTCGAGCGCGCCGATCTCGGCCGGGTACAGCGTCTGGTACTCCTCGCGCTGCTCCTGGCTCAGCCCGTCCCACCATGTCTTGTTGTCGGCCGGGGACTTGCCCTGGGGAATGCCGTCCTTGCCGAGGTAGGTGCCGACCGCCTTCCGGACGTCGCCCATGTCGTGGGCCTCGTCCACAAGCATGGCGTCGGTCACGTCCAGGCCGTCGGGCGCCTTCAGTTCGCGCAGGAGCTTCGCGTACCGGTTGTCGATCTCGACGGCACTGTTCACCGCCTGCGAGATGCGCTCGGCGATGTCCTCGGCCTTGCCCTTGTTGGGGTCGCCGTTCGCCTCGCCCGCGCCCGGCAGCAGGGGGACCGGTGCCCCCGGCTCGGCCCTGCCGGTGCCGGTGGACGTGCTGGGCGCCATGGGTACCTGGGTGCTGCGCGGGTACTCGACCGAACCGTCCTCGTGGACCGTGAACTTGAGATCGGCCGCTTCGTCGAGGGCCTGTTTGAGTTTCTTCTGGGCGCCGGCCAGTTCCGAGGCGAGGCCGTTCAGGGCCGTGCGGACGAGACCGCACTCCCCGTGGATGTACTGGTAGTTCCGGCCCAGCCGGGTCAGGTCACGCTTGGCGGCGTTCTGCGCCTCGCCCTTCTGCGTGGTGTGGATCGGGGCTGCCATCTCGTGGTCGACCCGGATGCGTGCGGCGTCGGCCCGGTTGCTGACCGTGCCCCAGCCGTCGGCCGCGTCCTCGTACTCCGTGAACTTCGCGTCGCGCAGTTGCTGCCATGTGGGCACGGTCGCCTCACCGCGTCCAGTCGGGCTTGCCGCCGCCGATGTTCACACCGTCGGCCTTGCGGGCGACCGCGGGGTCCAGCTCACCGAAGTCACGGCCGGTCTTGGCGAGCGCACCGTGCAGCCGGTCGCACTCGTCGCGCACCGAGGCCAGACGCTTCTCCCAGGTCCCGAGGATCTCGTCCAGCGCGGCGGAGCTCGTGAAGCCGTCGGTGCCGCTCTTCACGCCCTCATGGGCGGACTTGAGTTCCGTCAGGCCCGTGTTCGTGGCGGTTCTCAGGTCCTGGGCCACCCCGGAGGCTTTGGTCCAGGGGCCCTGCGACACCTTCAGATCAGGCGTCCCGCCTCCCCCGCCTCCCCCGCCTCCCCCGCCTCCCGGGTCGGCCAGATGGTCGATCCGCATCCGCTGAGCCGCCCCGGCCTTGAGCTGTTCCCACTCGTCCCACGCCATCGGCCGTTCCTCCCCCTGTCGTGACGGCGGTGCGATTGTGCCGCAGGTCCACTGGTGTTGCCGCGGTGACGGAGCTTATCGGTTGGCGCGGAAGGCCACGTGAGTACGCGTACTCAGCTCACGGGGACGCGGCCGCGGGCGAAGAACTGGTCCTCGTGGACGTCCTCGCCGGCCGCTGGGGTGTGGTCCACGGGCCTCCCCGCGCAGGGCCGTTGGGGCGAAGGTGCGGAGGGACCGTCGGGTGCGGTGGCCGGAGGTGGGGGTTCGGCGCGGGTTCAGGGGCCGGTGTGCGGGGCGGGCAGGTGTTCCGCGCAGGCCAGCCGGCCCACGGCGGCCGTCGTGTCCGCGTCCGTGCGGGCC
Source organism: Streptomyces sp. NPDC006743 (assembly GCF_040703815.1). NCBI lineage: Bacteria > Bacillati > Actinomycetota > Actinomycetes > Kitasatosporales > Streptomycetaceae > Streptomyces > Streptomyces sp. NPDC006743. Next base: position 296,378 of record NZ_JBEYJA010000003.1, read on the forward strand.
AGGTGCAGGGTGAGCAGGGCGTCGGTGAGGGCCTGGACCGCCTGCTCGTCGAGGGGGGCGAGGAAGTCGCGTTCGACGCGTGCGCGGACCTGTTCGGCCGCCTCCAGGGACTCCTGTCCGGCCGGGGTGAGGGTGACGACGTTGCGGCGGCGGTCCTGGTCGCTGCGGCGGCGCTCGACGTAGCCCTTGCCCTCCAGGGCGTCGATGATGCCGACCATCGTCGTGCGGTCGATGCCGAGGAGCGCGGCGATCTCCAGCTGGGACGGCTGCTCCCGGGCCGCGGCGATCACCCCCATGACGCCCAGCTCCCGCGGGATGAGGCGGAAGGGGGCGAGTGCCTGGCCCAGTTCGGTCGCCAGGGTGGCGTAGGCGTGCTTCAGCAGATATCCGAGCGGCCGGGCCGGGACATCAGGGGGAGGCACGTCGTTCATGCGGGCAGTGTACAGTGGACTGACCATCAGGATCACTGACGATCTCCCAAGGTGACGATGGCGTGGGGGCGTGCAGCTCCGCGGGGCGTGGAACAGCCTCCCGGGGCAGGGGGAAACGGGGCCGGAGAACCGGGCCTTCAGGGACATCGCTGTCGGCGCAGCGCCGCGCCGGAGGCGGTGCCGGCACGGCGAGCACGGCGACCGCACCGGTCGTGTCCGTGCGCGGTCACCGGCCTCCGACCGATCGCACACCACGCACACGCACACCACCACACGCCTGACCACAGCCAAGGAAGCGACGCCCAAGCAATGAGCGACTCCCCTCCGATCGAGGCGATACGGACGGCTCCGTCCGCCATCGAGCACACACCCGCCGACGCCCCGGATCCCCGCCGCTGGTGGGGCCTGGTCGTCATCGCCCTGGCCCAGTTGATGGTGGTCCTCGACGCGACCATCGTGAACATCGCACTGCCGTCCGCGCAGAAGGCCCTCGGCATGTCCGACGGCAACCGGCAGTGGGTCATCACCGCCTACACCCTCGCCTTCGGCGGCCTGCTGCTGCTCGGCGGCCGCATCGCCGACCTGGTCGGCCGCAAGCGCACCTTCATCATCGGTCTGGTCGGCTTCGCCGTCGCCTCCGCGATCGGCGGCGCGGCCGAGAGCCCGGGCATGCTCTTCGGCGCCCGCGCCCTGCAGGGCGTCTTCGGCGCCGTGCTCGCGCCCTCCGCGCTGTCCCTGATGACGACGACGTTCACCGACCCGCGGGAGCGCGGGAAGGCGTTCGGCATCTACGGCGCCATCGCCGGCGCGGGTGCCGCGATCGGCCTGCTGCTCGGCGGTGTCCTCACCTCGTACGCGAACTGGCGCTGGTGCCTGTACGTGAACATCCCGATCGCCGCCGCCGCGGTGATCGGCGCCGTCATCCTGCTGCACGACCGCCCGGGCCACAGCGAGTCCCGGCTGGACATCCCCGGCGTGATCCTCGGCTGCGGCGGCCTGGTCGCCGTCGTCTACGGCTTCTCCGAGGCCGAGCCGCGCGGCTGGGACGACAGCCTGGTGGTGACCCTGCTGGCCGGCGGTGTGCTGCTGCTGGTGGCGTTCGTCCTGTGGCAGATGAAGGCCAGGCACCCGCTGCTGCCGCTGCGCATCGTCTCCGACCGCAACCGCGCGGGCAGCTTCCTGACCATGGGCCTCGCCACCATCGGCATGTTCGGCCTGTTCCTGTTCATGACGTACTACTTCCAGGGCATCCTCGGGTACACCCCGGTCAGGAGCGGTCTGGCGTTCCTGCCGATGTCCGCGTCGATCATCATCGGCTCCACGCAGATCTCGGCCCGGCTGCTGCCCCGCACGCCCCCGCGCCTGCTGATGGTGCCCGGCATGCTGCTCGCCGCCTCGGGCCTGCTGGTGCTGACCCAGCTCGGCGTCGACTCGGCGTACACCACCCACGTCCTGCCCGCCGAACTGCTGCTCGGCCTCGGCATGGGCCTGACGTTCATGCCCGTCTTCTCCACCGCGACCCAGGGTGTGCGGCCGCAGGACGCCGGTGTGACCTCCGCGATGGTGAACACCTCGCAGCAGGTGGGCGGTTCGCTGGGCACGGCGCTGCTCAACACCATCGCCACCTCGGCGACCACCACGTACGTCGGTGGCCACCTCACCGACCCCGCGCAGAAGGCGCAGGTGCTGCGTGAGGGCATCGTCCACGGTTACACGCAGGCCATCTGGTGGGGTGTGGCCGCGATGCTGCTCGCCGCGGTGGTCTCCGGTGTCCTGGTGGTCGCCCGCCCGGCCGGTCACGGACGGGGCGGCGTCCCGGCGGGAGCCGCCGCGCACTAGCCACGGCGGACGCGTCGGGTCCTGGTGACGGCACGGGTCCCGGCCGACACACACACGTCGCGGTGACGGACACACGTCCCGGCTGACGCACACACGTCCGCGCCCCGCCCCGGAAGGTACGACCTCCGGGGCGGGGCGCGGACGCGTACCGGGCGCGGGCGGGGCGCGGACGCTCCCCCGCGGCTTCCGTCAGATGACGCCCTGGGCGAGCATGGCGTCCGCGACCCGCTCGAAGCCGGCGATGTTCGCGCCGGTCACGTAGTCGCCGGGGGCGCCGTAGCGCTCGGCGGTCTCGTGGCAGGTGGTGTGGATGTGGCTCATGATCCCCGCCAGCTCCTCCTCGACCCGGGCCGGCGACCACGCCGTACGAGCGTGGTTCTGCGCCATCTCCAGGGCGCTGACCGCGACGCCGCCCGCGTTGGCGGCCTTGCCGGGCCCGAAGGCGACCCCCGCGCGCTGGAACAGGTGCACGGCCTCGGGCGTGGCCGGCATGTTCGCGCCCTCGGAGACGGCCTTCACGCCGTTGCGGACGAGCGCGGCGGCGTCGTTCTCGTCCAGTTCGTTCTGCGTGGCGGACGGCAGCGCGACGTCGGCCGGCACCTCCCACACCCGGCCGCCCGGCACGAACCGCGCGGAGGCGCCCCGGCGCTCGGCGTACTCGCTGATCCGTCCGCGCTCGACCTCCTTGATCTGCTTGAGCAGGTCCAGGTCGATGCCCTTGTCGTCGACGACGTAGCCGCTGGAGTCCGAGCAGGTCAGCGGGTTGGCGCCGAGGGCGAGCAGCTTCTCGACGGTGTAGATCGCGACGTTCCCGGAACCGGAGACGACGGCCGTCTGCCCCTCCAGGTCCTCGCCCCGCTCGCGCAGCATCGCCTCCGCGAACAGCACGTTGCCGTACCCGGTGGCCTCGGGCCGGATCGCCGAGCCGCCCCAGCCGAGCCCCTTGCCGGTGAGGACCCCGGCCTCCCACCGGTTGGTGATGCGCCGGTACTGGCCGAAGAGGTAGCCGATCTCACGGCCGCCGACGCCGATGTCCCCGGCGGGCACGTCGGTGTGCTCGCCGATGTGCCGGTACAGCTCCGTCATGAAGGACTGGCAGAACCGCATGACCTCCGCGTCGCTGCGGCCGTGCGGGTCGAAGTCGCTGCCACCCTTGCCGCCGCCGATGCCGAGACCGGTCAGGGCGTTCTTGAAGATCTGCTCGAAGCCGAGGAACTTGACGATGCCGAGGTTGACGGAGGGGTGGAAGCGCAGACCGCCCTTGTACGGGCCGAGCGCGCTGTTGAACTCCACCCGGAAACCGCGGTTGACGTGCACCCGCCCCTGGTCGTCCTGCCACGGCACCCGGAAGATCACCTGCCGCTCGGGCTCGCACAGCCGCTCGACCAGCCCGGGTTCGGCGTACTCCGGCCGGGCCGCCAGCACCGGCGCCAGCGTGTCCAGCACCTCGTGAACGGCCTGGTGGAACTCCGGCTGGGCGGGGTTGCGCCGCTCGATCTCGCTGCGCAGGGCGTCGAGCTGGTTCTGACTGTCCGGTCGGGTCGTCACGGAGGTCCCCTTCTGGCACGGCTGCCACCGGTACGAGACCGGTGGTGAGCGTCGATGAGCTTGCTGAGCGCTCGGCGCCGTTGCCGCGCGCAGGACGCTCCAGTGTTACCCGCAGGTGAATGTACTGACCAGTGATCGAACACCGGGCGTCCATGATGCGAGACAGGGCGGATCGGTGGATCGGGGGATCGGTGGATCAGACGGCCGGGTGCCGGCCGTTTCCGGCGCACAGCTCCATGTACTGGGCCGTGGGGATGTCCGGCGGCGGGAAATGGGGGGCCGCTCCGGAGTGGGGGACGACGATGACGTAGTCGGACTGGGGGTTCGCCTGGGTTCTTGCCCCGCTGTGTTCCCTGAACTCGAAGCGGAAGGCCCAGCCGTACGCGAACTCGGTCCCTGCCTCCGGAAGGACGGTCACGGAACCCGCCCTGTCCGGGTAGGCGACGGTGTTCAGATACCGGGAGGCCGCCGCCGCTGCGGCTTCCCTGCTCACCTTGGCGCCGGAAAGCCGCCGCTTCCTGGCGAGGACGAACGCTGCTGCGGCTCCGCCGATCACCACGACCGCTGCGAGGCCGATGCCGAGCCACAGCGGGCCGTCGCCGTCGCCGTCGGCGCTCCCGGCCGAGGCGCCGGCTTCCCCCCTGGCCGAGGAGGTGTCGTCCGCGCCGCCCGCACCCTTGGCGCCGGGCGCCGTCGCCGTCGCCGTCGGGGAAGGCGACGCCGCGGCCGCCAGATCCGGGAGCGGATAGACGTCCGCCGGCCCGGGGTCCCCGGGATTCTCCAAGGCGATACGCGGCCGCACGATGCCGTACCCGATGGAGTCGTTGCGCTTGGCCCCGTCCGTGGGCCCGCCGATGGTGTTCAGCATGACCCGCAGGACCTGGTTATTGGTCCAATCCGGATGCTTGGCCCAGATGAGAGCAGCACTGGCGGAGGCGAGGGCGGTGGCGCCACTCGTACCGTGGCTCTTGCAAAGACCTGTCTTGCCGCCACAAGCATGAACCAATTCCGCACCGGGCGCCGCCATGTCGGTTTGGGACCCGTATTCAGACTCTGCGGTCCTACGCAAGTCCTTGCCGACTGCCGCTACGCCGACCACTCCGGGTGTAGCGGCCGGATATTCGACCGGATTACCCTTGTCACCATCATTCCCGACAGCAGCAAAAATCAGTGAACCACGGGCCAGGGCGTACTTCACTGCAGCCGTTAGCTGAGGTGATCCGAGTCGTGCCCCCATGGAGATGTTGATGACCCGAGCGCCGGAATCCGCCGCGTAACGGATAGCCTTGCTGAAGTAGGCCGGCCCAGCAAATCCGTTGATATCACTCTGGGCCGGCATACGGATGGGGAGGATTTTGACGCCCGGTGCGAGACCGAACGCCCCCTTTCCGCCGTTGTAAGCCCCTGTGCCAGCAATGAGCCCGGCCATTCCGGTTCCGTGGCCGTCGTAGTCGCTGTGCTCGTCGCCACCGCGCTGTGAAGCCAGATCTTTTCCATCGAGAACCCGACCTTTCAGGTCCGGGTTCTCCAGGCCGACTCCAGTGTCGATCACTGCAACCGTGACGCCACTGCCGGTGCTCGCCCGCCACATATCCTCTGCATGCATAGCGTCGAGAAACCACTGCTGGGATCGAGTGGTGTCGGCGCGAGCCTCAGCAGCCGTGCCGCCCACCAGCAGCAGACCGAGGGCCGCACAGGCCATGACATGGCCCTTTCTTTGCCACGTTTTAATCCCAGGCATGCGCATGATTCTCTTATTCCCTCAATCGTTATTCGGAAGCGGGGGGCTCGTTCCGGCGCCTCTTCTTCTGCTTGCGGTCCCGCTGTCTGGATCCATTGGCCGATCCGCTCGAAACCCCGCGAGCACGATTCTGCGGGCCCTCCTCATTGGGCAGACCACCGGAGATTCCTCCCCTCATCGACGCGGAAGGCACCGGAGCGCCGGGTCGTACCGGAGGACGCCCTGTTCTCTGGGCAGTTCCGCCGACGATGCCGCCGCGTGGCTCAGCTCCACCACGCCCGGCGGCGGAGCCAGGCACCCCGTTGGTCGACTGCTTACGCGTGACACCTGTGTTCGGCAAACCACTCGTCGGCCCGCGATTGACTGCGGGAGTGCCACCCAAGGGACCGCCAGGGGCCCTGGTCATCGACCGGCCCGCTGCGGGGGGCACAGCCGGCCGCCCACCGGTGATGCCCGAGCCGGAGACAGCCTCGCGCCGGGATACTGAGCCCTGGCCCGGAACAGCCCGACCGACCAAGCCGTTGGGAGCGGGCGTGTTACGAGTCGGAGCAGTCCCACCACGGCCCACCGCCCGCCCGGTTGGTGCTTCCGTAGGCTCCGCCGGAAGGCGCACCCCGGCGACCGGCTTGCCGGCACCCCCCGAGCCACGAGCACGTACGGAGCCACGTGTCAGCGGTGGCGCCTGGCCGCTGGTCGACGGCAGCGGGACTGGATCCGTATGCGCAGAACCAGCGGGAACTCCCACGGGACTGGGTGAATACTTGTGCGCCTCCGGCGGGGCGGACACGGAGTCGATGCCTACATGTGTAACCGGGTCGCTCGCCAACGGACGCAAGTGGTGGGTCGAAGCCGCACCGGTATGCAGGTCAGAGGGGTGCCCGGGGTGCCCGGAGGTCTCGGAATAAGCGTGACCTGGCTCTGCGACGCCAAAGGTGCCAGCAGTTCCGGCATTGGTGGAGTAGGAACCGCTGCTGCCGACACCATGCCCGGCAGACCCCGCTGGACGAGCCACGTCCTCGGTTGAGCCGTAGGGGGCTGGAGGCGCGATCACCGCCGGCGGTGGTGGGAACTTGGGTCTCGGCAAGGCGTTCATCTGGGTCGCCGAGTGCTCGTACGACTGGCCCAGCTTCCGCATCTGGGCCGCCGCCTCGAGGCGGACCTTCTCCTGGTCCGCCTTGAGGGCGGCCAGTTCGGCCGCGGACTTCGTGCGGATCGCCGCCGCGTCAGGGTCGTTGTGCGCGGCGGTGGCCGCCACCAGGTTCGCGTGGGCGCTCTTGGTGTCCCTCGGGATCGAGGCCTGTGCGGTGGCGATCGCGTTGGACGCCTCGCTCAGCCATTTCGCGGAGTTCTCACTGAAATCACCGAGGCGGTGCGTCGAGTTGGCCAGGTCGTTGGCCCAGGCGCGGAAGGCATCGGCGCCCTCGCCCTTCCACTCCACCCACTGCGGACGGACCTTCAGCTCCTCCGCGATCTTCCGGATCTCCTTCGCGGCCGCGGTCAGGCGAGTCGCGGCGGCCTGGACCTCGCCGGAGTTCGCCTGGTCCAGCCACGCGAGCATCTGTTCGTGGCTCATGTTCTCGAAGGACGTGCCGCCGCCGCTTCCCGTGCCTGCCATCAGATCTCCCCCGTCCCCGTGCGAACCATCAGATCGTGCCGCCCGTGTCACCCGTCGAGGGCTGTGCCGCGTGGTCGTGCCCACCCGTTCCGCCCTGGCCTCCACCGTCGTGGCTCTTCTTCGGCAGTGCCGGGTCGTAGTTCCCGCCGTAGTGCTTGCTCGTCTCGGCGCTGATCGCCGCCATCCGGTCACGGATGTCCAGGTCGATGTTCTGGTAGCCCTTGTGCGAGGCCATGACCGCGATGGCCATGCCCTCCATCGAGTCGGACAGCAGCTTCGAGAGCGTCTCCAGCTCGCTGATCACCGACTCGTACGCCGAATAGAGCCCGGTCGCCTCCGACCAGGCACCGCCGCCCCCGCCGAACTGGTGACGGACGAGCTGCTCCTGGCCGACCTTGGCGGGGCCTGCCTGCGATCCCTTGAGGTCACGGATCAGGTCGTCCACCCGCTTCTGGAAGTTGGTGAACGAGGACAGTTCCGTGGCCATGTCGGCCTGGGCGCCCACGGCCGCGGCGGCGGAACCCGCCGCACCGAACAGACCGCCGAGCAGAGGCCCCAGTGCCCCACCGGTCCCAGCATCGCTCGTCAACTCGTCGTCCTCCCCCGTACGTTCACCCGTTCGCGCAGCGGCCGCCCCGTCCGTCACAACTCTAACTACCTTCAGTGACAGCTTCACCTCTGACGGTGTGCCGGCGACCCGGGCCCGCCCGCTCCGCTTCATCCAAGCAGGCGTTCGCAGAGGCGCGCATGAGCACGCGTACCCAGATTCGGAGCCCCGGAGAGGGCCGCCGTCGTCCGCACCGGACGGTCCCTGGGCCGCCGTCCGAGCCCGCCACCCGCGCCACCGGCCCCGTCCAGCCCCCTCACCGGGCCCCACCCCCGGCCGCCGGTCTCTGCTCAGGTCCGCCGCACGGCGGCCGAGGCCCGCTCACCGCTGTGCGCCTCCGGTGCTTCCAGTGGTCCGGACCAACCCCTTGCCCCTGTGCCGCCCGCGCAGCAAGCTCCCTCCATGGAGCTGGAGTTGCGGCATCTCAAGACGGTCCGGGCGATAGCCGACGCGGGAAGCCTCACCAGGGCCGCGACGGCCCTCGGGCTCGCGCAGCCCGCGCTGAGCGCCCAGCTCAGGCGCATCGAACGGGCCCTGGGCGGGGAACTGTTCGAGCGCGGGCGGCACGGTGTGCGCGCCACCGCGCTGGGCGAGCTGGTACTGGAACGGGCACGGATCGTCCTGCCGGCGGTGACCGAGCTCCAGCAGGAAGCCGTCCGGTTCGCCCGGGGCCGGAGCGGACGGGAGGCCGAACGACTGCGGCTCGGCGGCACCCACGGCCCGCTGCTGGGCGCCCTGATCGACCTGCTGGCGGCCGCCGTCCCGGACGTGCACGTGTCGACGCACGCCTCCTGGTCCGAGCGTGAACTCGCCGCCCTGCTCGCCGAGGGCCGCCTCGACTACGCCGTCACCGGCGCCTGCGGCACCGCCGCGCCACCCGGCACCGAGCACCTCGCGTGGGAGGAGTTCGCCGTCGACCCGGTCTTCGTCATGCTCGCCGGCGACCACCCCCTCGCCCGCACACCCGAAGTGGAGCTGGCCAAGCTGGCGGACGAGGAGTGGGCCTGCGTGCCCGGGGACGGGTGTTTCGCCGACTGTTTCACCGCGGCCTGTGCCCGCGCCGGGTTCGCGCCCGGACGGATGTACGAGACGGACATCGCCTCCTGCGTGCACCTGGTGCAGGTGGGACGGGCGGTGGGGCTGTGCCGGGCCACCTTCCCGACCACCCCCGGCATCACCACCCGGCCGCTGGCCGGCACCCCGCTGCTGTGGCGGCACCTGCTGGGCTGGCACCCGGCGACCCAGCGCGCCGACACCGCGGGCACGGTGCTGGCCCAGGCCCGCCGCGCCCACGCGGCCGTGGCCGCCCGCAGCGACACCTATGCCGACTGGCTCGCCGGTGGCGGCGGCCCCGGCGGGACGGCGCCGCCGTGAGCACGGCACGCCACCGCCCCCACGGAACCGCCGTACGCCGTCCACAGGTCCCCGCACCCGCGGAGGCGGCCACTCGCACACGGCCACCGCCCCCATGGACCCGCCGTACGCCGTCCAAAGGTCCCCGCACCCGCGGACGCGGCCACTCGTACACCCACCCCGCCGGACGCGGCCCTTCCATAACACCGGGCAAGGGGGTCGGCCGAAGGCTTACGCCCGCCGGGCGGCCCTCCCTACGGTTTCGGGACTCCCCACCGAGACCGAGGAGATCCCCCATGCTCCACAGACAGACGAGAGCCGCCTGCGCGGCGGTGGTGGCGACGGGCGCACTGGTCCTGACCGGGCTCAGCGGACAGGCCGGCGCCGAGGCGGCCTCCACCGCCGCGCGGGCGAGGACGCCGGCGCCGTCGGCCGCCCGCACCCTGCACACCGCCGCCACCTCCGCCGCGGTCCTGAACGCCATGCAGCGCGATCTGGGCATCGGCCGGCAGCAGGCCGAGCACCGGCTGGCGAACGAGGCCGAGGCGGGGGCCACCGCGGGCCGGCTGCGGGCCGCGCTCGGCGCGGACTACGCGGGCGCCTGGGTGCACGGCGCGGACTCCGGCGCGCTGAGCGTGGCCACGACCGACGCCGCCGACGCCGCGGCGATCAGGGCCCAGGGCGCCGAGGCCGTCGTCGTCCGTCATTCCCTCGCCGCGCTGGACGCCGCGAAGGCCCGCCTGGACCGTGCCGCCACGCGCCGCGACACCCTCGACACCCCGGTGTGGTACGTCGACGTCCGGACCAACACGCTGGTCGTCCAGGCCGTACGGCCCGCCGCCGCCCGTGAGCTGCTGTCCGCCGCCGGGGTGGACCGGTCGCTGGCCGAGGTGGTGAAGTCGGCCGAGCGCCCCCGGCCGCTGTACGACCTGCGCGGCGGCGACGCGTACTACATCAACGGCAGCACCCGCTGCTCGATCGGCTTCCCGGTCACCCGGGGCACCCAGCAGGGCTTCGCCTCGGCCGGCCACTGCGGACAGGCGGGCTCCACCACCACCGGCGCCAACCAGGTGGCGCAGGGCACCTTCCAGGCGTCGGTCTTCCCCGGCAACGACATGTCGTGGGTGGCCACGAACTCCAGCTGGACCGCGACGCCGTACGTCAACCAGAACGGCCAGAACCTCCAGGTCACCGGCTCCACGGTGGCGACCGTCGGTGCCTCGGTGTGCCGTTCCGGGTCGACGACCGGCTGGCACTGCGGCACCGTCCAGCAGCTGAACACCAGCGTGACCTACCAGGAGGGCACCGTCTCGGGTGTCACCCGCACCTCGGTGTGCGCCGAACCCGGTGACTCCGGCGGCTCCTTCATCTCCGGCAGCCAGGCCCAGGGTGTCACCTCGGGCGGGTCCGGCGACTGCACGAGCGGCGGGACGACCTACTTCCAGCCGGTCAACCCGATCCTGTCGAACTACGGCCTCACCCTGAAGACCACGGGCGACGACCCGGGCCCCGGCCCCGGCAACCCGGGCGGCACGTGGGCGGCCGGCACCGTCTACCAGCCCGGTGACACGGTCACCTACGGCGGCGCCACCTACCGCTGCCTCCAGGGCCACCAGGCCCAGCCCGGCTGGGAACCGCCGAACGTCCCGGCCCTCTGGTCCCGCGCCTGAACCCGCCCCACCCGACCACTGTCCGCCCGAGGGGGGCGAGAGCGGGCCCGGGTCCCCGTCCGGGGGCCCGGGCCCGCTCTTGTGTCCACCGGCCCGGCCGCGCGCCGGGACCGTGCGTCCGCCCAGGCGCCCCTCAGCCCGGCCGAGCTCGTCCCGCGGGCCGGGGCCCGCCTTCCCGAGCGGCAGCAGACACGCGAAAGGGCCCGTACGACCGGAGTCGTACGGGCCCTTCGGGTGGCTCAGCTCACGCTAGTGCGCTGCGCCACAGACCTTGGTCACTTGTTGATCTTGGTGACCTGGCCGGCGCCCACGGTGCGGCCACCCTCACGGATGGCGAACTTCAGGCCCTCTTCCATGGCGACGGGCTGGATGAGCTCCACCTTCATCTCGGTGTTGTCACCCGGCATGACCATCTCGGTGCCCTCGGGGAGGGTCACCACGCCGGTCACGTCCGTCGTGCGGAAGTAGAACTGCGGACGGTAGTTGTTGAAGAACGGCGTGTGGCGGCCACCCTCGTCCTTGGACAGGATGTAGGCCTGCGCCTCGAACTCGGTGTGCGGGGTGACCGAGCCCGGCTTGATGATGACCTGGCCGCGCTCGACGTCCTCGCGCTTGATGCCACGGAGGAGCAGACCGACGTTCTCACCGGCCTGGCCCTCGTCGAGGAGCTTCCGGAACATCTCGATGCCGGTGACCGTGGTGGTGGTCTTCTCCTGCTTGATGCCGATGATGTCGACGGTCTCGTTGACCTTGAGGACACCACGCTCGATACGGCCGGTGACGACCGTACCGCGACCGGTGATCGTGAAGACGTCCTCGATCGGCATCAGGAAGGGCTTGTCGACGTCGCGCTCCGGCTCCGGGATCGCGTTGTCGACGGCGTCCATGAGCTCCAGGACCGACTGGCCCCACTTCTCGTCGCCCTCGAGCGCCTTGAGCGCGGAGACCTTGACGACCGGAACGTCGTCGCCCGGGAACTCGTACTCGGAGAGGAGCTCACGGACCTCGAGCTCGACGAGCTCCAGGATCTCCTCGTCGTCCACCATGTCGGCCTTGTTCAGGGCGACGACGATGTACGGAACGCCGACCTGGCGGGCCAGGAGCACGTGCTCCTTGGTCTGCGGCATCGGGCCGTCGGTGGCGGCGACCACGAGGATCGCGCCGTCCATCTGCGCGGCACCGGTGATCATGTTCTTGATGTAGTCCGCGTGACCCGGGCAGTCGACGTGGGCGTAGTGACGCGCCTCCGTCTGGTACTCGACGTGCGCGATCGAGATGGTGATACCGCGCTGACGCTCCTCGGGAGCCTTGTCGATCTGGTCGAAGGCCGAGGCCTCGTTCAGGTCCGGGTACTTGTCGTGCAGCACCTTGGTAATGGCGGCCGTGAGGGTCGTCTTACCGTGGTCGATGTGACCGATGGTGCCGATGTTGACGTGCGGCTTAGTCCGCTCGAACTTCGCCTTCGCCACTGGGTTCCTCCTGTGGAGTGGTTCTGTACGCCTTACTTCATCGGCGCCAGGTGATCTTTGCTGGATGGCCCGGATCCCGGGGGGCATTCCTCCCGCTTCGCTGCGGAAGAGGCGGAATGCCCCACGAGGCTCCGGAGTCAAGCCTACGGGCTGGAACTCGGGAGAGTTACTCGCCCTTGGCCTTCGCGATGATCTCCTCGGCGACGTTCCGCGGAACCTCGGCGTAGGAGTCGAACTGCATCGAGTAGCTGGCGCGACCCGACGTCTTGCTGCGGAGGTCTCCGACGTAGCCGAACATCTCCGAGAGGGGCACGAGGCCCTTCACGACACGGGCACCGGCCCGCTCCTCCATGGCCTGGATCTGACCACGGCGGGAGTTGATGTCGCCGATGACCTCACCCATGTAGTCCTCGGGCGTGGTGACCTCGACGGCCATCATCGGCTCGAGCAGCACGGGGCTGGCCTTGCGCGCGGCCTCCTTGAAGGCCTGCGAACCGGCGATCTTGAACGCCAGCTCGGAGGAGTCGACCTCGTGGTAGCCACCGTCGAGAAGCGTGACGCGGACGCCCGTCATCTCGTAGCCGGCGAGGATGCCGAACTGCATGGCCTCCTGCGCACCGGCGTCCACCGAAGGGATGTACTCCTTCGGGATGCGGCCACCGGTCACCTTGTTCACGAACTCGTACGCCGTGTCGCCGCTGTCGATGGGCTCGATCGCGATCTGCACCTTGGCGAACTGACCGGTACCACCGGTCTGCTTCTTGTGGGTGTAGTCCACGCGCTCGACGGCCTTGCGGATCGTCTCGCGGTAGGCGACCTGCGGCTTGCCGACGTTGGCCTCGACCTTGAACTCGCGCTTCATGCGGTCGACGAGCACCTCGAGGTGCAGCTCGCCCATACCGCCGATGACGGTCTGGCCGGTCTCCTCGTTGGTGCTGACCTGGAAGGAGGGGTCCTCCTCCGCGAGACGCTGGATGGCGACACCCAGCTTCTCCTGGTCACCCTTGGACTTGGGCTCGATCGCGACCTCGATGACCGGCGCCGGGAAGTCCATGGACTCCAGGATGACCGGGTTCTTCTCGTCCGCGAGCGTCTCACCGGTGGTGGTCTGCTTCAGGCCCATGACGGCGACGATGTCGCCGGCGCCCACCGACTCGATCTCCTCACGCTTGTTGGCGTGCATGCGGTAGATCTTGCCGATGCGCTCCTTGCGGCCCTTGACGGAGTTCAGCACGGCCGTGCCGGACTCCAGGCGGCCGGAGTACACCCGGACGAAGGTGAGCTTGCCGAGGTGCGGGTCGCTCATGATCTTGAACGCCAGGGCGGCGAGCGGCTCGTCGTCCGACGGCTTGCGGGTGACGACCTTCTCCGCGTCGCGGACGTCGTGACCCTCGATGGCCTCGACGTCGAGCGGGGAGGGCAGGTAGCGCACGACCGCGTCGAGCAGCGGCTGGACACCCTTGTTCTTGAACGCGGTGCCGCAGAACACGGGGGTGACGGTGGTCCCGTCGCCCTTGCCGGAGGCGATGGTGATACGGCGGATCGCCGCGTAGAGCTGCTCCACGGAGGGCTCGGTGCCCTCCAGGTACAGCTCCATCAGCTCCTCGTCGTTCTCCGCGACGGCCTCGAGCAGCTTGCCGCGCCACTCCTCGGCAGCCTCGGTGTGGGTGTCCGGGATGTCGACGATGTCGTACATCTCGCCCTTGGTGGCCTCGGCGGACCACACGAAGGCCTTCATCGTGACGAGGTCGACGACGCCCTTGAAGTCCGCCTCGGCACCGATCGGCAGCTGCATGACCAGCGGCTGCGCGCCCAGGCGGTCGCTGATCATGTCGACGCAGCGGTGGAACTCGGCACCGGTGCGGTCGAGCTTGTTCACGAAGCAGATACGCGGGACGCCGTAGCGGTCCGCCTGACGCCACACCGTCTCGGACTGGGGCTCGACACCGGCGACGCCGTCGAACACCGTCACGGCACCGTCGAGCACGCGCAGGGAGCGCTCCACCTCGACGGTGAAGTCGACGTGACCCGGGGTGTCGATGATGTTGATGGTGTGGTCGACGTCTTCCAGCGACCAGTGACAGGTGGTGGCAGCAGAGGTGATCGTGATGCCACGCTCCTGCTCCTGCTCCATCCAGTCCATGGTGGCAGCGCCGTCGTGGACCTCACCGATCTTGTAGGACACACCGGTGTAGAACAGGATCCGCTCGGTGGTGGTCGTCTTGCCCGCGTCGATGTGGGCCATGATGCCGATGTTGCGCACCTTGGCCAGGTCAAGTGAAGTGGTAGCCATAAGGCTTCAGTCTTCTCTCGGTTCTCGATGGGGAAGCGACTACCAGCGGTAGTGCGCGAAGGCCTTGTTGGACTCGGCCATCTTGTGGGTGTCCTCGCGCTTCTTCACAGCGGCGCCGAGGCCGTTGGAGGCGTCGAGGAGCTCGTTGAGCAGACGCTCGGTCATGGTCTTCTCGCGACGGGCGCGGGAGTAACCGACCAGCCAGCGCAGCGCGAGCGTGTTGGCACGACCGGGCTTGACCTCGATCGGAACCTGGTACGTCGCACCACCGACACGGCGGGACTTGACCTCGAGGGTCGGCTTGATGTTCTCCAGCGCGCGCTTCAGCGTGATGATCGGGTCGTTGCCCGTCTTCTCACGCAGACCCTCCATGGCGCCGTAGACGATGCGCTCGGCGGTGGAACGCTTGCCGTTGAGCAGCACCTTGTTGATGAGGGAGGTCACCAGAGGAGAACCGTAGACCGGGTCGATGATGACCGGGCGCTTCGGGGCGGGGCCCTTACGAGGCATTCTTACTTCTCCTTCTTGGCGCCGTAACGGCTGCGAGCCTGCTTGCGGTTCTTGACACCCTGGGTGTCGAGCGAACCGCGGATGATCTTGTAGCGAACACCCGGCAGGTCCTTCACACGGCCGCCGCGCACGAGCACGATGGAGTGCTCCTGCAGGTTGTGTCCCTCACCCGGAATGTAAGCGGTGACCTCGATCCCGCTGGTCAGACGCACACGCGCGACCTTACGCAGGGCCGAGTTCGGCTTCTTCGGGGTGGTCGTGAACACACGCGTGCAGACGCCACGGCGCTGGGGCGAACCCTCGAGTGCCGGCGTCTTGTTCTTCTCGACCTTGTCCTGCCGGCCCTTGCGGACCAGCTGCTGGATCGTAGGCACTACTTCTCCGGTTTCTGTGTGCCGATGGGTACAGCTAACCTGGAACGTCGCCGACCCACGCGGTCGGGTGTGTCGAATCCCGCGGACTCCCGGCGCAAGGCAGAAAGAAGCGCAGATTGCGGTGGCCTATGACGGCTCCCTGGCGGTTGTAGGCACGCACGAGAGCCAGGGCACACCCCAGGCACAAGGTCTGAGCGTACCTATCGCATTCGCTGCGGTCAAAACAAATGGGCGGGACGGCCGCCCGCGCCCGCTCCATCCCACTTTCACCCGCTTCACGCACGCCGTACCCTACCGGGCCGGCGGACGCGCCCCGCGACGGCAGGAGGCGGAACCTTCCTCCGCGTCGGCCCTCCCGGCACGGACCGCGCCCGCACCGGCCGCGGCCGCACGGCCCGCCTCCGCACCGCCCGCCGGCGCACGGCCGTCTCGCGCGCCGTCCGCGGCCGGACCGCCCGTCCCCGCGCCCTCGGCCGTGTCGTCCCGCACGAAGTACGCGGGCCGGTTCTGGACGGCGGTGTAGATCCGGGCGACGTACTCCCCCAGCAGGCCCACGCAGATCAGCTGGACCGCGCCGATGAAGACCACCGCCGTGAGCAGCGAGGTCCAGCCGGGCACGGTGTGCCCCAGGGCGTACCCGGTGAACGTGTACACCAGCAGGCCCAGGCAGACCACGAACGCCCCGCCGCCCAGCCAGGTCGCCAGCCGCAGCGGCGCGGCGGAGAAGCCGGTGATGCTGTCGGCGGCGAGCAGGATCATCCGCCCGAGCGGGTACTTCGTCCGGCCGGCGGAACGCAGCTCGCGCTCGTAGGTGACCTGCCCGCTGGGGAAGCCGAGCCACGGCACCAGCAGCCGGTAGACCCGCTGCTGGTCCGGCAGGGCCTTGAGGGCGTCCACGGCGGCCCGGCTGAGCAGCCGGAAGTCCCCCGCGTGCGCGGGCACGGACGGCCCCGCCAGGCGCCGCAGCAGCCGGTAGTAGACGCCCGCCGTGCCCCGCTTGAACGCGCTGTCGCTGCTGCGGTCGGCGCGGACGCCGTAGACGACGTCGAGCCCCTCGTCGCGGGCCAGCGCGAGCATCTGGGGGATCTTCTCGGGCGGGTCCTGGCAGTCGGCGTCCAGGCTCACCACGTAGTCCCCGACCGCGCGGTCCAGGCCCGCGGTGAGGGCGGCCTGGTGCCCGGAGTTGCGGCGCAGGCCGACCACGCGCAGTTCCGGCCAGCCGAGCCGGAACGCGGCGAGCAGTTCGGCGGTCCGGTCGCCGCTGCCGTCGTCGACCGCGACGACCTCGTAGCGCGGTCCGAGACCGTCCAGCACCGGGCGGAGCCGGTTGACCAGCGCGGGCAGGGCCTCTTCCTCGTTGTACATGGGTATGACGACCGACAGCACGGTCCCGCCGTCCGCGCCGTCCACCTGTTGTGCCACCCGGGCCTCCCCTCGGCCCGCGCCGATGTGCGACCGTGGTGCGATCTTATGACAGACGGTTCACAGGCCCCCGGTCCCGGCGCGACCAGGCGGAGCGGGCGCCGGGACCGGGGGACCGAGGGGAACACACGGACATGAGTACGGGTTCGGGCAACGCGGTGACCGGTTCCTCGGCGGGTGCCGCCCCGGACCGGCCACCCGCCGCTCCGGCGGCGCGGCGGACCGCCCAGGAGGCCGGGGAGCGGGCCCCGGAGCACACCGGCGGCTCCCGCCGGTTCGACGCCGACGCCCTGCGCACGGCCGCCCGCCCCTACCTGCCCCCGCTCCTCCTGTACGGGATCACCAAGCTCGTCGGGCTCACCGTCTTCGCGTGGCTGCTGGAACACGCCGGGGACTACCGCACGAAGGCGCCGCGCTTCGGCGGCGGCGCCCACTGGTGGGACGTCCTGGCCACCTGGGACGGCTGGTGGTACCTCCAGGTCGCCCAGCACGGCTACGACCCGAAGCTGGAGCGGCTCGGCGGCGACGGCCTCTTCACCGTCCAGCAGAACTCGGTCGCCTTCTTCCCGCTCTACCCGGCCCTCATCAGGATGGTCTCGGCCGTCACCGGGCTCGGCCCGTACGGCGCCGGGATGCTCGTGTCCGTCGTGTCGTCGTTCGTCGCCGCCGCCGGGATCTACGCCGTGGTCAAGACGGTCGCGGGCGTGCGCGCGGGCACGATCGCCGCCGGGCTGTGGGCGGTGGCGCCCGGCGCGGGCGTCGAGTGGGCGGTGTACTCGGAGTCGGTGTTCGTCGCGCTCGCGGCCTGGTGCTGCTACTGCGTGATGACCCGGCGCTGGGTGACGGCCGGCCTGCTCGCCTGCGTGGCCGGGCTCAACCGGCCCACCTCCGCGGTGCTGATCGGCGCGGTGGGCCTGGCCGCGCTGGTGACGCTGGCGCGTCGCGACAGCAGGCGCGAGCACGGCGTGGCCCCTCCCGTGTACGCCATGCTCGTCGCCCCGCTGGGCCTGCTCGGCTACGTCGCCTGGGTCGGCTACGCCACCGGGGAGCCCACCGCGTACTTCACGCTCCAGCGCGAGGGCTGGGCGCACTACTTCGACTACGGCGCCTACACGCTGCGCGTCCTGAAGAACCTGGCCGTCGGCCACCACGACTACGTGTTCGCCTTCGACGTCCCGGACGTGCTCTCCCTCCAGCTGGTGCTCGCGCTGCCGTTCCTGGTCGTCCTGATGCTGCGCAAGCGGCCGCCCCTGGTGCTCGTCGCGTACACCCTGGCCACGATCGTCACGGTGCTGGGCACCCAGCAGATGTTCGGCAACACGATGCGCTACCTGCTGCCCGCCTTCCCGCTGCTGCTCGCGCCGGCCGCCGCGCTGAACCGGCTGCGGACCGGCGCCCTGGCGGTGTTCTTCTGCACCGCGGCCGTCGCCTCCGGCTGGTACGCCCACTACGTCATCTTCGAACTGGGCGTCCCGTAGACCGGCCGCCGACGGACCGGCTCGGATCGGCCGGCCGCCCGCGGGCCGGCACCCGTCGACGGGGCTCGTGCGGACCGGCTCACCCAGTCCGGCTTCCGCGGACCGGCTCACGCGGTCCGGCTTCCGCGGACCGGCTCACGCAGTCCGGCTTCCGCGGGCCCTCCCCGCGGTACGCCGAAGGGCGGCCACCCCCACCGGGGTGACCGCCCTTCAGTGCTTCAGCGCGACGCTCGCCTACTGGTTGTACGGACCGTAGTCGTAGTCCTCCAGCGGAACGGCCTGGCCGGAGCCGGTGCCGAACGGCGAGTAGTCGATGTCGTCGTAGCCGACGGCCGAGTACATCGCGGCCTTGGCCTCCTCGGTGGGCTCCACCCGGATGTTGCGGTAGCGGGACAGACCCGTACCGGCCGGGATGAGCTTACCGATGATGACGTTCTCCTTGAGGCCGATGAGGCTGTCGGACTTGGCGTTGATCGCCGCGTCCGTCAGGACTCGGGTCGTCTCCTGGAAGGAGGCGGCCGACAGCCAGGACTCCGTCGCCAGCGAGGCCTTGGTGATACCCATCAGCTGCGGACGGCCGGAGGCCGGGTGTCCGCCCTCCTGGACCACACGACGGTTCTCGGTCTCGAACTTCGAGCGCTCGACCAGCTCACCGGGCAGCAGCTCGGCGTCGCCGGACTCGATGATCGTCACCCGGCGGAGCATCTGCCGGATGATGATCTCGATGTGCTTGTCGTGGATCGACACACCCTGCGAGTTGTAGACCTTCTGGACCTCGCCGACCAGGTGGACCTGGACGGCACGCTGACCCAGGATGCGCAGCACGTCGTGCGGGTTGGTGGCACCCACGGTGAGCTTCTGGCCCACCTCGACGTGGTCGCCCTCGCCGACCAGCAGACGGGCACGCTTCGAGATCGGGTACGCCGTCTCGTCGCTGCCGTCGTCCGGGGTGACGACGATCTTCTTGGTCTTCTCGGTCTCCTCGATCCGGATGCGGCCGGAGGCCTCGGAGATCGGGGCGACACCCTTCGGGGTACGGGCCTCGAAGAGCTCGACGACACGGGGCAGACCCTGGGTGATGTCGTCACCGGCCACACCACCGGTGTGGAAGGTACGCATCGTCAGCTGGGTACCGGGCTCACCGATGGACTGGGCGGCGATGATGCCGACCGCCTCACCGATGTCGACCAGCTTGCCGGTGGCCAGCGAACGGCCGTAGCACATCGCGCAGGTGCCGACGGCGGACTCGCAGGTCAGGACCGAGCGGGTCTTGACCTCCTGGACACCGTGCTTGACCAGCTCGTCGATGAGCACGTCACCGAGGTCGGTGCCGGCCGGGGCCAGCACCTTGCCGTCGACGACGATGTCCTCGGCGAGGCAGCGCGCGTACACGGACGTCTCGACGTCGTCCGCCTTGCGCAGCACGCCGTCGGCGCCGCGCTCGGCGATGTGCAGCTTGAGGCCGCGCTCGGTGCCGCAGTCCTCCTCGCGGATGATGACGTCCTGCGAGACGTCCACCAGACGACGGGTGAGGTAACCCGAGTCGGCGGTACGCAGGGCGGTGTCCGCCAGACCCTTACGGGCACCGTGCGTGGAGATGAAGTACTCCAGCACGGACAGGCCCTCGCGGAACGACGCCTTGATCGGACGCGGGATCGTCTCGTTCTTCGCGTTCGACACCAGACCACGCATACCGGCGATCTGACGCATCTGCATCATGTTGCCTCGTGCACCCGAGTTCACCATCATGAAGATCGGGTTGGTCTTCGGGAAGTTGTCGTTCATCGCCTCGGCGACCTCGTTGGTCGCCTGGGTCCAGATCTGGATGAGCTCCTGCGTGCGCTCTTCCTTGGTGATCAGACCGCGCTCGTACTGCTTCTGGACCTTCTCGTCCTTGGCCTCGTACCCGGCGACGATCTCCTTCTTCGCGTCGGGGACGACGACGTCGGAGATGGCGACGGTGACGCCGGAACGGGTGGCCCAGAAGAAGCCAGCCGCCTTCAGGTTGTCGAGCGTCGCCGCCACGATGACCTTCGGGTAGCGCTCGGCGAGGTCGTTGACGATCTCGGAGAGCTGCTTCTTGCCGACCTCGTAGTCGACGAACGGGTAGTCCTCGGGCAGCAGCTCGTTGAAGAGCGCGCGGCCCAGGGTCGTCCGCAGGCGGAAGGTGTCACCCTGCTGCCACTCCGGCTCGCCCTCCTCGCGCGCCGGCGGGGTCCAGCCGCGCGGCGGGATGGTGCCCACCGGGAAGCGGATGTCCACGCGCGACTGGAGCGACAGCTCGCCGGCGTCGAACGCCATGATCGCCTCGGCCACGGACGCGAAGGAGCGGTCCTCGCCCTTCACGTTCCGCATCTCGCCGTCGGTGGTGAGGAAGAACAGACCGAGGACCATGTCCTGGGTCGGCATCGTCACCGGACGGCCGTCGGCGGGCTTGAGGATGTTGTTCGAGGACAGCATCAGGATGCGGGCCTCGGCCTGCGCCTCCGCGGACAGCGGCAGGTGCACGGCCATCTGGTCACCGTCGAAGTCCGCGTTGAACGCGGTGCACACGAGCGGGTGGATCTGGATGGCCTTGCCCTCGACCAGCTGCGGCTCGAAGGCCTGGATGCCGAGGCGGTGCAGCGTGGGCGCACGGTTCAGCAGGACCGGGTGCTCCGCGATGACCTCTTCGAGCACGTCGTACACGACGGTGCGGCCGCGCTCGACCATCCGCTTGGCCGACTTGATGTTCTGCGCGTGGTTCAGGTCGACCAGGCGCTTCATCACGAACGGCTTGAACAGCTCCAGCGCCATCGCCTTCGGCAGACCGCACTGGTGCAGCTTGAGCTGCGGGCCGACGACGATGACGGAACGGGCCGAGTAGTCGACTCGCTTGCCGAGCAGGTTCTGACGGAAACGGCCCTGCTTGCCCTTGAGCATGTCGCTCAGGGACTTCAGCGGGCGGTTGCCGGGACCGGTGACCGGGCGACCGCGACGACCGTTGTCGAAGAGGGCGTCCACGGCCTCCTGGAGCATGCGCTTCTCGTTGTTCACGATGATCTCGGGCGCACCGAGGTCGAGAAGCCGCTTCAGGCGGTTGTTGCGGTTGATGACACGGCGGTACAGGTCGTTCAGGTCGGAGGTCGCGAAGCGGCCACCGTCCAGCTGCACCATCGGACGCAGGTCCGGCGGGATGACCGGGACGCAGTCCAGGACCATGCCCTTGGGGCTGTTGGAGGTCTGCAGGAACGCGGAGACGACCTTCAGCCGCTTCAGGGCGCGGGTCTTCTTCTGGCCCTTGCCCGTGCGGATGATCTCGCGGAGCTTCTCGGCCTCCTCGTCGAGGTCGAAGGACTCCAGGCGCTTCTGCAGCGCCGCGGCACCCATCGAACCGTCGAAGTAGGTGCCGAAGCGGTCGCGCAGCTCGCGGTAGAGCAGCTCGTCGCCCTCGAGGTCCTGGACCTTGAGGTTCTTGAACCGGGTCCACACCTCGTCGAGGCGGTCGATCTCGCGCTGCGCGCGGTCGCGCAGCTGCTTCATCTCGCGCTCGGCACCCTCGCGCACCTTGCGGCGCACGTCGGCCTTGGCGCCCTCGGCCTCCAGCTCGGCCAGGTCGGTCTCGAGCTTCTTGGCACGGGCCTCCAGGTCGGCGTCGCGGCGGTTCTCGATCTGCTGCCGCTCGACGGAGACGTGCGCCTCCAGGGAGGGCAGGTCGCGGGTGCGGCGCTCCTCGTCGACGTACGTGATCATGTACGCCGCGAAGTAGATGACCTTCTCCAGGTCCTTCGGGGCGAGGTCGAGCAGGTAGCCCAGACGCGACGGGACGCCCTTGAAGTACCAGATGTGGGTGACGGGAGCGGCCAGCTCGATGTGGCCCATCCGCTCACGGCGCACCTTGGCGCGCGTGACCTCGACGCCACAGCGCTCGCAGATGATGCCCTTGAAGCGGACACGCTTGTACTTGCCGCAGTAGCACTCCCAGTCCCGGGTGGGGCCGAAGATCTTCTCGCAGAAGAGTCCGTCCTTTTCCGGCTTGAGGGTGCGGTAGTTGATGGTCTCGGGCTTCTTGACCTCGCCGTGGCTCCACTGACGGATGTCGTCAGCGGTGGCCAGACCGATCCGGAGCTCATCGAAGAAGTTGACGTCGAGCACTATGCGTCAATCCCTCTCAGGGTTGTAAGTCTGTGGTCTGAAACGGGGGCCTGGGGGTCGGCGGGGGCCTCACTCATCGGCGAGGCCCCTGCCGGACTCCCGTCAGACCTCTTCGACGCTGCTCGGCTCGCGCCGGGACAGGTCGATGCCGAGCTCCTCCGCGGCGCGGAAGACATCCTCGTCGGTGTCACGCATCTCGATGGACATACCGTCGCTGGACAGCACCTCCACGTTCAGGCAGAGGGACTGCATCTCCTTGATGAGCACCTTGAAGGACTCGGGGATGCCGGGCTCGGGGATGTTCTCGCCCTTGACGATGGCCTCGTAGACCTTCACGCGGCCGGTGACGTCGTCGGACTTGATGGTCAGCAGCTCCTGGAGGGCGTAGGCGGCGCCGTACGCCTCGAGTGCCCACACCTCCATCTCGCCGAACCGCTGGCCACCGAACTGGGCCTTACCACCCAGCGGCTGCTGGGTGATCATGGAGTACGGGCCGGTCGAACGCGCGTGCAGCTTGTCGTCGACCAGGTGGTGCAGCTTCAGGATGTACATGTAGCCGACCGAGATCGGGTCCGGGAACGGCTCACCGCTGCGGCCGTCGAACAGCCGCGCCTTGCCGGTCGGGAGCACCATGCGCTCGCCGTCCCGGTTCGGGATGGTGTGCTGCAGCAGACCCGCCAGCTCGTCCTCGCGGGCACCGTCGAAGACGGGGGTCGCGACGTTGGTGCCGGGGTCGACCTGGTCGGCGCCGATCGCCTGGAGGCGCTGCGCCCACTCCTCCGCGAGGCCGGAGACGTCCCAGCCGCGGCTGGCGAGCCAGCCGAGGTGGATCTCCAGGACCTGTCCCGGGTTCATCCGGGACGGGACACCGAGCGGGTTGAGGATGATGTCGACCGGGGTGCCGTCCTCCAGGAACGGCATGTCCTCGATCGGGTTGATCTTGGAGATGACGCCCTTGTTGCCGTGGCGGCCGGCGAGCTTGTCACCGTCGGTGATCTTGCGCTTCTGCGCGACGTAGACGCGGACCAGCTGGTTCACGCCCGGCGGCAGCTCGTCGCCCTCCTCGCGGTCGAAGACGCGCACGCCGATGACCTTGCCGGTCTCGCCGTGCGGCACCTTCAGCGAGGTGTCACGGACCTCACGGGCCTTCTCACCGAAGATCGCGCGCAGCAGGCGCTCCTCCGGGGTCAGCTCGGTCTCGCCCTTGGGCGTGACCTTGCCGACCAGGATGTCGCCGGCGATGACCTCGGCGCCGATGCGGATGATGCCGCGCTCGTCGAGGTCGGCGAGGACCTCCTCGGAGACGTTCGGGATGTCCCGGGTGATCTCCTCGGGGCCCAGCTTGGTGTCACGGGCGTCGACCTCGTGCTCCTCGATGTGGATCGAGGAGAGGACGTCGTCCTGCACGAGGCGCTGCGACAGGATGATCGCGTCCTCGTAGTTGTGACCCTCCCACGGCATGAACGCGACCAGCAGGTTCTTGCCGAGCGCCATCTCGCCGTTCTCGGTGGCCGGACCGTCGGCGAGGACCTGACCCTCGATGACGCGGTCGCCCTCGTTGACGATGACCTTCTGGTTGACCGAGGTGCCCTGGTTGGAGCGGGCGAACTTGGCCAGGCGGTACGTGATGTACGTGCCGTCGTCGTTGGCGGTGGTGATGTAGTCGGCGGAGACCTCCTGGACCACACCGGCCTTCTCGGCCTTGACCACGTCGCCGGCGTCGACCGCGGAGCGGTACTCCATGCCGGTGCCGACGAGCGGGGCCTCGCTCTTGATGAGCGGGACGGCCTGGCGCATCATGTTCGCGCCCATGAGGGCACGGTTGGCGTCGTCGTGCTCCAGGAACGGGATCATGGCGGTCGCGACCGACACCATCTGGCGCGGCGAGACGTCCATGTAGTCGACGTCCTCGGGGCTGACGTAGTCGACCTCACCGCCGCGGCGGCGGACCAGGACGCGCGCCTCGGCGAACCGCAGGTCGTCGCCGAGCGTGGCGTTGGCCTGCGCGATGACGAAGCGGTCCTCCTCGTCGGCGGTCAGGTAGTCGACCTCGTCGGTGACCTGGCCGTCGACGACCTTGCGGTACGGGGTCTCGACGAAACCGAACGCGTTGACCCGGCCGTAGGAGGCGAGCGAGCCGATCAGGCCGATGTTCGGGCCTTCGGGCGTCTCAATCGGGCACATGCGGCCGTAGTGCGACGGGTGCACGTCACGGACCTCGAAGCCGGCCCGCTCACGGGAGAGACCACCCGGGCCGAGCGCCGACAGACGGCGCTTGTGGGTGAGACCCGACAGCGGGTTGTTCTGGTCCATGAACTGCGACAGCTGGCTGGTGCCGAAGAACTCCTTGATGGAGGCGACGACCGGCCGGATGTTGATCAGGGTCTGCGGCGTGATCGCCTCGACGTCCTGGGTGGTCATGCGCTCGCGCACGACGCGCTCCATACGGGCGAGACCCGTACGGACCTGGTTCTGGATCAGCTCGCCGACGCTGCGCAGGCGGCGGTTGCCGAAGTGGTCGATGTCGTCGGTCTCGACGACGATCGTGCCGCCGTTGTCCCCGGCGGTCTCGGTCTCACCGGCGTGCAGCTTCACCAGGTACTTGATCGTCGAGATGATGTCCTCGACGGTCAGGATGCCCGCGTCCAGCGGGGCGTCCGCACCCAGCTTCTTGTTGACCTTGTAGCGGCCGACCTTGGCGAGGTCGTAGCGCTTGGGGTTGAAGTAGAGGTTCTCGAGCAGCGTCTGCGCGGCCTCACGCGTGGGGGGCTCGCCCGGACGCAGCTTGCGGTAGATGTCGAGCAGCGCGTCGTCCTGGCCCTGGGTGTGGTCCTTCTCCAGGGTGGCGCGCATCGACTCGTACTCGCCGAACTCCTCGAGGATCTGCTCGTTGGTCCAGCCGAGCGCCTTCAGCAGCACGGTGACCGACTGCTTGCGCTTGCGGTCGATGCGCACACCGACCATGTCGCGCTTGTCGATCTCCATCTCCAGCCAGGCACCCCGGGACGGGATGATCTTGGCGGAGAAGATGTCCTTGTCGGACGTCTTGTCGATGCTCGAGTCGAAGTAGACGCCGGGCGAGCGGACCAGCTGCGAGACGACGACACGCTCGGTGCCGTTGATGACGAAGGTGCCCTTGTTCGTCATGAGCGGGAAGTCGCCCATGAAGACCGTCTGGGACTTGATCTCGCCGGTCTCGTTGTTGGTGAACTCGGCCGTGACGAAGAGCGGGGCGGCGTACGTGAAGTCGCGCTCCTTGCACTCGTCGATGCTGTTCTTCGGGGGCTCGAAGCGGTGGTCGCGGAACGTCAGCGACATCGACCCGGAGAAGTCCTCGATCGGGGAGATCTCCTCGAAGATCTCCTCCAGACCGGACTTGGTGGGGACGTCCTGACCGGACTCCAGAGCCGCCTCGACGCGAGCCTTCCACGCGTCGTTGCCGAGCAGCCAGTCGAAGCTCTCGGTTTGCAGCGCGAGAAGGTTCGGAACCTCGAGGGGCTCCTTGATCTTTGCAAAGGAGATGCGCAGCGGGGCGGTGCTGGCAGCAGTGTTCGTATTCGCGGTCGAGGCATTGCGCGAGGCGGCCAAGAGGGGGTCCTTCCGAGGGCTCGGACTCACTACGCGCGTACCGGCCCCTCTTCCGCTCACCGGGACAGACGGTGCCTGAAGTGGCCGAAGGCCAGGTCAGGTGCGGTCCGGTCGTCGATGCTCGGGCGAGGGCATGCCCCTGGTGACGGGCAGGGGACAGCTAACAGGCAGCGCAAAGGGTCAGTGTAGCCACTTGGCCCACTGATGTCCAGCGCCGGTTTTTCGCGACCCTCGTTGTCGTCACCGCCTACGGCCTGTCACCCTCAACGCACGTTGATACTGCCCTCTTCGCCGCCGATCCATGCCTCGGATTCGGATCGTTGTGACGACGCGTCCTGAGAATTGCGCGCTGCGTGCGGTTCGTCAAGGCCCCTCATACCCGAACCGGATGCTGCCATCGTCACTCGCGGCCTGTCTCCGGGGGCCTCTCGAGGCCGAACGAAGATCACCATACCCCTCCCGGTCGCGGGTGCAAGGCCGCCACAGCCACCCCCGGGAACGCCGAAGAGCGACCACCCGGATGGATGATCGCTCTTCGGTGCGTTCGCGTTACAGCCCTATCGGGCCGTGTTCAGCGCGCAGGAGAGTCCGGAGGGGACTCGTCGGGTCACTTGACCTCGACGGAGGCGCCGGCGCCCTCGAGGGACTCCTTGGCCTTGTCCGCGGCCTCCTTGTTGACCTTCTCCAGGACCGGCTTCGGCGCACCGTCGACCAGGTCCTTGGCCTCCTTCAGGCCGAGGGAGGTCAGCTCGCGCACGACCTTGATGACCTGGATCTTCTTGTCGCCGGCGCCGGTGAGGACGACGTCGAACTCGTCCTTCTCCTCGGCGGCCTCGGCGGCCGGGCCACCCTGGGCCGGGCCCGCGGCGACGGCGACCGCGGCGGCGGCGGTGACGTCGAACTTGTCCTCGAAGGCCTTCACGAACTCGGAGAGCTCGATGAGGGTCATCTCCTCGAACTGGGCGAGCAGGTCTTCCTGGCTGAGCTTCGCCATGAGGGGCGATCCTTCCACTGATTCGGCTGGTGCCGGATGTACTGGGTGTGGCGGGCGTACGTCGGCCCGCTGCGACCCGTGCCGCCTAGACGGCCAGGGTCAGAAAGCGAGCCGAGTTACTCGGCACCGCCCTGCTCGTCCCGCTTGGCACGAAGAGCGTCCACGGTGCGGACGAGCTTCGAGGGAAGCGCCTGGAAGAGCTGAGCAGCCTGGGACTGCTTGCCCTTGAAGGCACCCGCCAGCTTGGAGAGCAGAACCTCGCGGGACTCGAGGTCCGCAAGCTTCTTGATCTCGTCGGCGGACAGCGCCTTGCCGTCAAGGACACCGCCCTTGATGACGAGATTCGGGTTGTCCTTGGCGAAGTCACGGAGACCCTTCGCCGACTCCACCGGGTCACCGGTGACGAAGGCGACAGCCGTCGGACCGTTGAACAGGTCGTCCAGCGTGGTGATCCCGGCCTCGTTGGCCGCAATCTTGGTCAGCGTGTTCTTCACCACGGCGTACTGGGCGTTCTCACCGAGCGAACGACGCAGCGTCTTGAGCTGCGCCACGGTGAGACCGCGGTACTCGGTCAGCACGGCAGCGCTGGAGTTGCGGAACTGCTCCGTCAACTCCGCCACTGCGGCAGCCTTGTCGGGCCTCGCCATAGAGCCTCGGCCTCCTTCCGGGTGATTCTGACCGCGCGGACCCGAAGGAGGACTGGGGAAAACGAAACGCCCCGGCGCAGGCGCTCGGGGCGGACTCGACCGGCCGCACACATGCCGTAGGCATGCACACTCCGGGAGTTCTTCCACAGTCACCTGCGCGGGTCGTCCGCAGTTTCAGCGGATCCTTCGGCCACCGCACCCTCGTGGGAGCGCACGGCAACGACCAGCGGTCTTTGGCTTCTGTAGGAGAGTACGGGAACACGGCGCCGTCGGGCAAATCCGCCCCTGCCGGGGCTCAGCCCTGCTGGGCTCAGCTCTGCCGGGCTCAGCTCTGCTGGGCGCCCTTCATCATCTCGGCCAGGTCCGCGACCTGCCCGGCCGGCGGGGCGGAGACCTTCACGGGCTTGTTGGTGTCCAGGAAGGTGATGGTCATGTCCAGCGGGCCCTTGGTGGCGTCACCGCGCATCCGGAACTGCTTGGTGTGGTCCTGGCCGTCGATCCAGGCGTCCATGGTGACCTTGTCGACGCCCATCTTCTTGTACTGCTCCAGGCTCTTCTGGCGGGTCTCGGCGGTCTGCGGGCTCTCGCCCTTCTGCGCCTTGACCAGGTCGGCGAGGGCGACGGTGCCCGAGTAGTGGGTGGTGGCGACGCCGTCCACGCTCTCGGAGCCGACCTTGCGCAGGTCCTTGGCCGCGGTCAGGAAGGTGGACTCGGTCGCCGGGTTCTGATCGGCCTGGGCGGCGCCCATCTGGTCCATCTGCTTGCCCGCGTCGGTCTGGGACAGGTCGAACTTCAGCCAGCTCTTGCCGTCCATCTCCTTGGCGGCCTCGGGACCGCCGTTGAGGTACATGGCCTTGTCGACGAGCCGGATCTCGACGGTGCCGGCCGAGGGCTGGTCGGCCATCGTCATCTTCATGCTCATCGACACCGTGGGCTTCATCTGCATCTGCGCCTCGGCCTTGACGTGCCCCTCCTCGGGGACCTGGCCGGTCATGCGGTAGTGCAGAGAGGTGATCTCCTGCGAGTTCTTCGCCGCCTTGGCGACGGCCGCGGCGGGCGAGAGCCTCGGCGACTCGGCCGCGCCGTTCTTGCCCGCGCTCTTGGAGTCGCTCTTCGAGTCGTCTCCCGAACAGCCCACCGCGCCCGCGGCGAGGACCAGCGCGGCCAGCGAGGCCGTCGCGACCCTGCGGCCCGTGACGGCGCGGGCGGACGCGCGCCGCGTACGGGCCGAGCCGGGCGTGGTGGGCGTGGTGGGCGTGCTGACAGAGGTGTCCATGGATTCCCCCCAAGGAACGGATGGTGATCACACAGTTGGGACGCGAGCCTATCCGAGCCGCGAGCGGGCGGTCTTGGGGGTTTCTTGACTCAGGAAGTGCCGGCGCCGGCGGCCGCGCCCTGGGACGCCGCCAGGGCCTTGATGTCCACCGTGTCCCTCTTCGGCGGCGCCATGACCGAGACCTCCACGCCGTAGTCGCGGTAGGAGGCGGTGGTGGTCAGGGTGCCGTTCCTGGTGTCCGCCGTCTCGGACTTCTTGACCAGCAGGTTCTCGTCGTTGACCCAGAGGTCGACGGTCTCCGTGGTGATGCCGGTCCGGCTCAGCTGCTTCTTGATGTCGGCGAGCTGGGAGGCGGAGAGGGTCCGGCTGGTCCGGGCGGCGAGGTCCGCCACGTTCACCGTGCCGTGGTAGTGGGTGGTGTGCTGACCCAGGACCTGCTCCTCCCCCGCCTTCTTCACGTCACCCGAGGCCAGCAGCAGCTTCACCGACTGGTTCGGCGTGTTGTTCTGCATCTGGTCCTTCATGTACGCGCCGGAGCCGCCGCCGAGCTTGGCCATGTCGTCGTAGCCGTACCTGATCCAGTGCTTGCCGCCCGCCTGCCGGGCGAACTGGTCGCTCATCCTGGCGTAGTAGGCGTCGGACAGGTAGCGGGCGCGCATCGAGGTGGTCCCCGTGGCGCGCATCGCGTCGGCCACGGTGCCGCCGGTGTACGTCAGCGTCATCGCTCCGGACACGGCCTTGCCCCAGGCGAAGGCGCCGCTGCCCTTCATGGACATCAGCGAGCCCATGCTGACCGTCATGTCGACGCGGGCGGAGTCCGCCTTGTCGGTGGAGGCCGCGGCGAGGCGCAGGGCCGCCAGCGGGCTGACGTGCGTCACGCCCTGCCCGGCCGCCTTGCCCTCCTTGCCGGGATCCCCCGAGGTGCCCCCGGCGCCGCAGGCGGCCACGCCCGTCAGCGCGGCCGTCACCGCGATCGCCAGCGTCGTACGGCGCACCGTCGTGCTCTTCATTCGTCCCCACCCCTATGCGGTTGCTGTGCCTGGCACGCTAGCGCAGGCCGCCGACAGCCGTCCGGACGGCCGTACGGATCGCGCCGTACCGGCGGCATGGACCGGCCGTCCGTGGCGGACCCGCACGGCCCCGTGGGCGCGCTCTGACGGTGCGGCCCGGCGGTTCCCACGGGTGGGGGGCGGGAGGCGGCCCGGGAAAAGGGACGAGCCCCGCACCTCGGAAGGTTGCGGGGCTCGTGCCGACCTGTGCGAGCCGGTGGCTCAGACCGCGGCCGGGTCCTCCTCGACGAGGAGGTTGCGGGTGCGGTTCGGGTCGAGCTGGATGCCGGGGCCCATCGTGGTGCTGATGGCGGCCTTCTTGATGTAGCGACCCTTGGCGGCGGACGGCTTCAGACGGAGGATCTCCTCCAGCGCGGCGCCGTAGTTCTCCACCAGCTTGTCGTCCTCGAAGGACGTCTTGCCGATGATGAAGTGCAGGTTCGAGTGCTTGTCGACGCGGAACTCGATCTTGCCGCCCTTGATCTCGGTCACGGCCTTGGCGGTGTCCGGGGTCACGGTGCCGGTCTTCGGGTTCGGCATCAGACCACGCGGGCCGAGGACGCGGCCGAGGCGGCCGACCTTGCCCATGAGGTCCGGGGTGGCGACGACGGCGTCGAAGTCCAGACGGCCCTTCGCCACCTCGTCGATCAGCTCGTCGGCGCCGACGATGTCGGCGCCCGCGGCACGCGCGGCCTCGGCACGGTCACCGGTCGCGAAGACCAGGACCCGGGCGGTCTTACCGGTGCCGTGCGGAAGGTTCACGGTGCCACGGACCATCTGGTCGGCCTTGCGCGGGTCGACACCCAGGCGGAAGGCGACCTCGACGGTGCCGTCGAACTTGGTCGTGGAGGTCTCCTTGGCGAGACGGACGGCCTCGAGCGGGGCGTACAGCTTCTCCCGGTCGATCTTGGCGTCCGCAGCGCGGAGAGCCTTGCTGCGCTTGCTCACAACTGCTCCTGTGGGTTCTGAAAGGAGTCGTGGTACGGGCCGAGCAGGCCCTGCCACGGTTCTACGGGGGTGTGACGGAGGCTGGGGTTCAGCCCTCGACCGTGATGCCCATGGAGCGGGCGGTGCCGGCGATGATCTTCGACGCGGCGTCCAGGTCGTTGGCGTTGAGGTCGGGCAGCTTGGTCTGGGCGATCTCGCGGACCTGCGCCTCGGTGATCTTGGCGACCTTGGTCTTGTGCGGCTCGCCGGAGCCCTTCTCCACGCCCGCGGCCTTGAGGATCATCTTGGCGGCCGGCGGGGTCTTGGTCACGAAGGTGAAGGAACGGTCCTCGTAGACCGTGATCTCCACCGGGATGACCCAGCCACGCTGCGACTCGGTCGCGGCGTTGTAGGCCTTGCAGAACTCCATGATGTTGACGCCGTGCTGGCCCAGCGCCGGGCCGACCGGCGGGGCCGGGTTCGCCGCACCGGCGTTGATCTGGAGCTTGATGAGCCCCGTGACCTTCTTCTTCTTGGGAGGCATAGCTCTCCGGGTCCTTTCGGTTCGGGTCCTGCCCGCGCTCGGGGACCACCCGGACGCAGGCATACCGCACAACGATAACGGGTATAGATGCGCGGCTGAAAACCGCGCAGGTCAGGCGCTCGCGGAGCGAGCGCCTGACCTGCGCGGAAGCAGTTCGCCCAGAAAGAACTAGTTCTTCTGGATCTGGTCGAAGCTCAGCTCGACCGGGGTCTCGCGACCGAAGATCTCCACCAGACCCTTGACCTTCTTGGAGTCCGGGTTGATCTCGTTGATCGTGGCCTGCAGCGTCGCGAACGGGCCGTCGGTGACGGTGACCGAGTCGCCCACCTCGAAGTCCAGCACCTGGACCTCGACCTTGCGCTGCGGCGCCGGCTTGCCCTCGGCCTCGGCAGCCTCGCGGGCGGCCTTCTCCTCCGCCTCCGGGGCGAGCATCTTCACGATCTCGTCCAGGGACAGCGGGTAGGGGTCGTAGGCGTTGCCGACGAAGCCCGTGACGCCCGGGGTGTTGCGGACGACGCCCCAGGACTCGTTCGTCAGATCCATCCGGACGAGGACGTAACCGGGCAGCTTGTTCTGCCGGACGGTCTTGCGCTCGCCGTTCTTGATCTGGACGATCTCCTCCTCGGGGACCTCGGCCTGGTAGATGAACTCCTCGACGTTCAGCGAGACGGCGCGCTGCTCCAGGTTGGCCTTCACGCGCTTCTCGTAGCCCGCGTAGGTGTGGATCACGTACCACTCGCCGGGCAGCGTGCGCAGTTCCTCGCGGAGCTTGGTGACCGGGTCGACGTCGGGCTCCTCCTCGGCGTCCTCGGTCGCGGCGGCCTCGGCGTCCTCCCCTTCGGCGGCCTCGTCCGCGGCCTCCTCGGAGTCCTCCGACTCGTCGGAGTCCTCGGCGGCCTCGCCGTCCTCGTCCTCGACGTGGACGGCGGCCTCCTCGGCCGGCTCGCCCGCGGCGGCGTCGGCAGCCTCGGCCTCGTCCGCCTCGTCCGCACCCTCGACGATGTCGAGCTCGTCATCCACGGACTCGGTCGGCTCGATGGCGTCGTTCAGGTTCGGGTCAGACACGGTGGCTGCTTCTTCCTGGATACATAGGGGTGGAACATGCGAAAACGGGCGCCGGTAACCACGGCGCCCTTCGCTCTTGGCTCAGCCGAAGACGTACTTGGCCGCGTGGTTGAGCCCATAGTCAATCACGGTCACCAGGCCGATCATGACGGCCACGAAGACGATCACCACGGTGGTGTAGGTCGTCAGCTGGTTACGTGAGGGCCAGACGACCTTGCGGAGTTCCGCGACGATCTGCCGGTAGAAGAGAGCGAGACGCTTCAGCGGGCCCTTCTTGGCACGCTTGCCGCCCTTGCGGGGCTTCTTCTGGGACTCCGCCATCTCGTCCTGGGCATCAGGCGTGTCGATGGAGCCCACGGCGTCCGTCATTCGTCCTCACCTGATTCCGGGTCGTGGCCGTGCCGCGCCCGGTCGAGCCGCACGGCGGTGCATTGCTGTACGTACATGCGCACACATCCTGGCGAAGGTGTGTGTAGCAGGGCCGGAGGGACTTGAACCCCCAACCGCTGGTTTTGGAGACCAGTGCTCTACCAATTGAGCTACGACCCTTTGTGTGTCCCCCAACGTACCGCATCCGACCGTAGGCCCGGTGTGCACCAGGTGCGGCGGCGGCTGCTGAAGGCCAACGAGGTGAGAGTGTACGTGGTCCGGGGCCGGTCGTCGAACAGAAAGTGTTCTTCGCGGCCCGCGGAAGCGGATCGGGCCGGAAGATCGCCTGTCCGGGGCCCGGATCCGGACGGATGTTCACCAGGTGCACCGTCCCTGCCCACTCCGTGAAACCCGTGTGCCCGGCGCCAGGGGGGTCTGGAACCATGGACGGTATGAGCGCTGCAACCCCTCCGACCGAGCGCCGGGTCTCCGCGCGTATCGGCGCGATCTCCGAGTCCGCCACCCTCGCCGTGGACGCCAAGGCCAAGGCCCTGAAGGCCGCCGGGCGTCCGGTGATCGGCTTCGGCGCCGGTGAGCCCGACTTCCCCACCCCGGACTACATCGTCGAGGCGGCCGTCGAGGCCTGCAAGAACCCGAAGTACCACCGGTACACGCCGGCCGGCGGACTGCCCGAGCTGAAGGCCGCGATCGCCGCGAAGACGCTGCGCGACTCCGGCTGGGAGCCGGACGTCTCGCAGATCCTGGTCACCAACGGCGGCAAGCAGGCCATCTACGAGGCCTTCGCCGCGATCCTCGACCCGGGCGACGAGGTCATCGTGCCGGCGCCGTACTGGACGACGTACCCGGAGTCGATCCGCCTGGCCGGCGGGGTCCCCGTCGAGGTCGTCGCCGACGAGACCACCGGCTACCGCGTCACGGTCGAGCAGCTGGAGGCCGCCCGCACCGAGAAGACCAAGGTCGTCCTGTTCGTCTCGCCGTCCAACCCGACCGGCGCGGTGTACTCCGAGGCCGAGACCGAGGCGATCGGGCGCTGGGCCGTCGAGCACGGGCTGTGGGTGCTCACCGACGAGATCTACGAGCACCTGGTCTACGGCGACGCGGTCTCCGTCTCCCTGCCGGCGCTCCTGCCCGAGCTGCGCGACAAGTGCGTCGTCGTCAACGGCGTGGCCAAGACGTACGCCATGACCGGCTGGCGCGTGGGCTGGGTCATCGGCCCCAAGGACGTGATCAAGGCCGCGACCAACCTGCAGTCGCACGCCACGTCCAACGTCTCGAACGTCGCCCAGGTGGCCGCCCTCGCCGCGGTCTCCGGCGGCCTGGAGGCCGTCGCGACGATGCGCGAGGCCTTCGACCGGCGCCGCAGGACCATCGTGCGGATGCTCAACGAGATCGACGGCGTGCTCTGCCCCGAGCCGGAGGGCGCGTTCTACGCCTACCCGTCGGTGAAGGAGCTGATCGGCAAGGAGATCCGCGGCAAGCGCCCGCAGAACTCGGTCGAGCTGGCCGCGCTCATCCTGGAGGAGGCCGAGGTGGCGGTCGTCCCCGGCGAGGCCTTCGGCACCCCGGGCTACCTGCGGCTGTCCTACGCCCTCGGTGACGAGGACCTGGTGGAGGGCGTGAGCCGGATGCAGAAGCTGCTCGCGGAAGCACGGGACTGACGCGAAGCGCCGGAAAAGGGGCGTATCACCTGGGAACGTTCCGGGGTGGTGCGCCCCTGACCTTTGTGCGAGCAAGACCACGAACGGGGAAACGGCTACCGGGACCCGGGGGGCGTACGGCAGGATCCTGGGATGGAGCGTGTACGTGATGTCTCTGAGCTGCCGAAGGCCCATCTGCACCTGCACTTCACCGGGTCGATGCGCCCCGCCACCCTGCTGGAACTGGCCGACAAGTACGGCGTACGGCTGCCCGACGCGCTGACCGAGGCCCTGTTCAGCGGGGAGCCGCCGAGACTGCGGGCGACGGACGAGCGGGGCTGGTTCCGCTTCCAGCGGCTGTACGACGCGGCGCGTTCCTGCCTGCGGGAGCCGGAGGACATCCAGCGGCTGGTGCGCGAGGCCGCCGAGGAGGACGTCAGGGACGGCTCGGGCTGGCTGGAGATCCAGGTCGACCCGACCTCGTACGCGCCGCGCCTGGGCGGGCTGATCCCGGCGCTGGAGATCATCCTGGACGCGGTCGACGCGGCCTCGCGCGAGACGGGCCTGGGGATGCGGGTCCTGGTCGCGGCCAACCGCATGAAGCACCCCCTGGACGCCCGCACGCTGGCCCGGCTGGCCGTGCGCTACCGCGACCGTGGCGTGGTCGGCTTCGGCCTGTCCAACGACGAGCGCCGGGGCATGGCGCGGGACTTCGACCGGGCGTTCGCGATCGCCCGGGAGGGCGGCCTGTTCGCGGCCCCGCACGGCGGCGAGCTGGCCGGCCCGTCCTCGGTCCGGGACTGCCTGGACGACCTGCACGCCCACCGGGTGGGCCACGGCGTGCGGGCGGCGGACGACCCGCGTCTGCTGCGGCGCCTCGCCGAGCGCGGCGTGACCTGTGAGGTCTGCCCGGCCTCCAACGTGGCCCTCGGCGTGTACGAGAAGCCCGCGGACGTCCCCCTGCGGACCCTGTACGACGCCGGTGTCCCGATGGCGCTCGGCGCCGACGACCCCCTGCTCTTCGGCTCCCGGCTGGCGGCCCAGTACGAGTTCGCCCGCCGCCACCACGCCTTCACCGACGCCGAACTGGCCGAACTGGCCCGTCAGTCCATCCGCGGCTCGGCCGCCCCGGAGGACGTACGGACCAAGCTGCTGTCCGGGGTCGACGACTGGCTGGCCGGCTGAGGGACGGCAGGAGGGGCGCAAGGAAGGCCGGGCGGAGCGCCGGGAGAGGGGTCACGACTGCGACAGGGCGCCGATCACCATGGGCAGCGACGACTTGTCGAAGAGCGCGCCGCTCATCGACGGCGGGACCGTCCTGCCGTTGACCTTCAGCGTGGGCGTGCCGGTCACCCCGGAGGCGTCGAAGGCGCGCGCGGAGGCGGTCACGAAACCGCGGTACTTCATGCCCTTGACCGCCGCGTCGAACTCCTGGCCGCGCAGGCCCTTCACGCGGGAGGCCATGTCCAGCAGGAACGCGTCGGTGTAGCCGTCGACGCTCTCCTCGGGCTGGTGAGCGAAGAGGACGTCGTGGAACTCGGCGAACCTGCCCGCGTCCAGGGCGGCCCGCAGGGCGTTCGCGGCCTTCTCCGAGCCGTGGCCGCCGTCGCGGTCGAGGAAGGAGGCCAGGGTGTACTCCGCCCGCACCTCACCGGAGCGGACCAGGTCGCGCAGGGCCTCGCCGCCGCCCTCGGTCTCGAACTTCTTGCAGACCGGGCAGCGCATGTCCTCGTAGACGTGGACGACGGTCTTGGCCCGCGGCGAACCGACGCGGACGGTGGTGCCGTCGGGCGCGAGCGTCTGTGTGGCCGCCGCCGTGCCGGTGGCCACCGTACCGGGGGCCGCGGCGGCGGGCTCCCCGTCCCCGCCGGCCGCCTTGCCGCCGTCGGCTCCCTGGTCGCACCCTGTGGCGAGCGCGCCCACCAGTACGGCCGCGACCGCGATCACGACGCCCCGGCGGCCCCGCCGGCCTCGTACGCCCCGCATGGTCCTTCCCCTCCCTGTCGGAACAGGGATCGACCCTATGCGATCTCCGGGCGGCTACAGGCTCACTCCGACCGTCACCGGCTCGTTGACCAGGGTGATGCCGAAGGCCCCGCGGACGCCCGCCACGACCTCGCGGGCGAGGGCCAGCAGGTCCTCCGTGGTGGCGCCGCCGCGGTTGGTCAGGGCGAGCGTGTGTTTGCCGGAGATGCGGGCCGGACCCGTGCCGTAGCCCTTGGTGAAGCCGGCCTTGTCGATCAGCCAGGCCGCCGAGGTCTTGGTGCGCCCCTGACCCGCCGGGTACGCGGGCGGCTCCGCACCCTCGCCCAGCCGCTCCCGCACGCGCGCGCGGAACGCGCCGAACTCGGCGTCCGTGAGGATGGGGTTGGTGAAGAAGGACCCGGCCGACCAGGTGTCGTGGTCCTCGGGGTCCAGCACCATGCCCTTGCCCGCGCGCAGCTTCAGCACGGTGTCGCGGGCGGTGCCCAGCGGAACGCGGTCGCCGGCGGACACGCCCAGGGCGCGCGCCGTCTCGGCGTATCTCAGGGGCGCCGACAGCCCGCCCGCGTCCTCCAGGGCGAAACGGACCCGCAGGACGACGTACCGGTCGGGGTGCTCCTTGAAGCGGCTGTGCCGGTAGGAGAAGGCGCAGTCCGCGTTGGCCAGGGTCACCGTCTCGCCGGCCGCGCGGTCGTAGGCGACGACCTCGGTGATGGTGGCGGAGACCTCCTGGCCGTACGCCCCGACGTTCTGGACGGGGGTGGCGCCGGCGGAGCCGGGGATGCCGGAGAGGCACTCGATGCCCGCGAGCCCGACCTCCACGGTGCGGGCGACGGCGTCGGACCACACCTCGCCGGCGGCCAGCTCCAGCGTCGTCCCGTGGAGGGCGAAGCCGCGGGTGGCGATGTGCAGCGCGGTGCCGTCGAAACCCTTGTCGCCGATGACCAGGTTGGAGCCGCCGCCGATGACCAGCAGCGGGGTGCCCGCGGCGTCGGCCTCGCGGACGGCGTCGACGACCTCCGCGTCGGTGGTCGCGGTGAGCAGCCGGGTCGCGGGACCGCCCAGCCGGAAGGTGGTCAGCGGGGCGAGGGGCGCGTCGTGGAGTTCCTGCACGCGCCCAAGACTACGGGGCCCCGCCGACAGCACCGCCTCGGCCCGCGACGGCGGACGGCAGACGGCAGACGGCAGACGGCGTCAGGCCAGTCGGACGACCGCCTGGGACCTGCCGAGGACCTTCTGGCCGCCGCACGTCGCGATCAGGTCGACCCGCACGGTGCGGTCGTCGAGCTTGGCGCCGACCTTGCCGACGACCTCGACGAGCGCCCCCTTGTCGTCGTTCGGGACGACGACGGGCTTGGTGAAGCGGACGCCGTACTCCACGACCGCGCCGGGGTCCCCGGCCCAGTCGGTGACGACGCGGATCGCCTCGGCCATGGTGAACATGCCGTGCGCGATCACGTCCGGCAGTCCGACCTCCTTGGCGAACTTCTCGTTCCAGTGGATCGGGTTGAAGTCCCCGGAGGCACCCGCGTACTGGACGAGGGTGGTACGGGTCACGGGGAAGGCACGGCCCGGCAGTTCGGTGCCGACCTCGACGTCGTCGTAGGAGATCTTCGCCGTCATCGGTTCCTCACGCCTCCTCGGCCGCACGGGCCACCAGCTTCATCCAGGCGGTCACCACGTGCTCGCCCGCCGCGTCGTGCACCTCGCCGCGGATGTCCAGGATGTCGCTGCCGGCCATGGTCTTGACCGCCTCGATGGTCGAGGTCACGGTCAGCCGGTCACCGGCGCGCACGGGCCGCTGGTAGGCGAACTTCTGGTCGCCGTGCACCACGCGGCTGTAGTCGAGGCCGAGCCGCGGGTCCTGGACGACCTCGCCGGCGGCCCGGTACGTGATCAGGAACACGAAGGTCGGCGGGGCGATCACGTCGGGGTGGCCGAGCGCCCGGGCGGCCTCGGGGTCCGTGTACGCCGGGTTGGCGTCACCCACCGCCTGGGCGAACTCGCGGATCTTCTCCCGGCCCACCTCGTAGGGGGCGGTGGGCGGATAGGAACGGCCCACGAAGGACTGGTCGAGCGCCATGGGCTCGGTACCTCCTGGTGTCAGCTGCGGTCGTGCGGAGGGATCCGGGGAGACGACGGGGAGCCGGGTCCACCGGAGCCGGAGAAGCGGCGGAGCTGGTGAAACAACGTGAGGCCGCCCCCATGGTGCGGGGGCGGCCTCACGTATGAGCCTGATTTATCGCGTTTCGCGGTGCGCGGTGTGCGCGTTGCAACGCGGGCAGTGCTTCTTCATCT
The DNA here is from genome assembly GCF_040703815.1 of Streptomyces sp. NPDC006743. Taxonomy (NCBI): domain Bacteria; kingdom Bacillati; phylum Actinomycetota; class Actinomycetes; order Kitasatosporales; family Streptomycetaceae; genus Streptomyces; species Streptomyces sp. NPDC006743. The sequence continues at coordinate 335,260 of NZ_JBEYJA010000003.1, forward strand.
CAAGACGATCCGGGTTGTTACGCCGGTTCTTCTTGGTGATGTAGTTCCGCTCCTTGCACTCCACGCAGGCCAGCGTGATCTTCGGGCGGACGTCGGTGGCAGCCACGTGAGTGCTCCTAAGACGAACGGGTGGACTAACTTCAACGCAAGAAAGAGTAGCCGATCGAAGGACCGACCCCGCAATCGGCTACTGTCAGTAGCGGTGACCGGACTTGAACCGGTGACACAGCGATTATGAGCCGCTTGCTCTACCGACTGAGCTACACCGCTTTGATGAGATCGGGCCCCGCCTCGCGGCGGGAACCTCTCACACCAGAGCCCCAATACGGAATCGAACCGTAGACCTTCTCCTTACCATGGAGACGCTCTGCCGACTGAGCTATTGGGGCGAGCGATGAAGACATTACACGGTCCGCAGCCGTTCGCCCAAATCCGTTCCGCGGGCCCGCCTCCCGTGTCCGCCGCCCCCCGACCGGGCGGCCACACCGGTACGACTATTGCGCTCCTCCCGCTTCCCGGCGGGCGGTCACCCTAGGCTCGACGCACTCTGCGTGATCTTGCGTGCCCCGGTGTGCGCACCGCGCGCCCCTGTCCCGTGTTCACCTGTCGTACCTGGAGTGCGATGCCCCCCGGTCAGCCGCAGCCGCCCCACTCGTCGTCCTCCCCGGGACCCTCCGGCCGGCCGGACCCGGACACCCTACTGCTGTGCGGAGCACGGCTCACCGACGGCCGGACCGTGGACGTACGGCTGTCCGGCGGCCGCATCGAGGCGGTGGGCACGGCCGGCAGCCTGGGCCCGGCAGGCGGCCCCGCCGCCCGGCCCGGTGCGGCGGAGCGGGAGTGCGGCCCCGGCCGGGGCGGTGAGCGCGGCGCGGACGAGCCGCGCGGGGGCGGGGGGCGGGACGGCGGGGCCCGCGTGGACCTCAGCGGCTACCTGCTCCTGCCGGCCCCGGCCGAGCCCCACGCGCATGCCGACACCGCCCTGACCGCCGACACCGACGGGCCCCTCTCCTACGACGCGGAGGACGTCCAGCGCCGGGCCACCGAGGCGGCGCTGCTCCAGCTCGGGCACGGCGCCACCGCGCTGCGCGCGCACGTGCGCGTGGGGGACGTCCAGGGGCTGGGCGCCCTGACGGCGGTGCTGCGGGCGCGCCGGGCGCTGCGCGGGCTGGCCGAGCTGACGACGGTGGCGGTGCCGCGGGTGCTGACCGGTGCGGCCGGCGCGGACGGCCTGGCGGTGCTGCGCGACGCGGTCAAGATGGGCGCCTGTGTCGTCGGCGGCTGCCCCGACGTCGATCCCGATCCCACCGGGTACGTGGAGGCCGTCCTCGAGGTGGCCTCCGAGCACGGCTGCCCGGTCGACCTGCACACGGACGGCACCGACCCGGCCCGCCTCGCCCGGATCGCGGTGATGGCGGGCGGACTCCGTCCCGGTGTGACGCTGAGCCCCTGCGGCGGCCTGGCCCGGCTGCCCGCCGAGGCGGCGGCCCGGACCGCGGACCAGCTGGCCGCGGCGGGCGTGACGGTGGTGTGCCTGCCGCAGGGCGGGTGCGCGGGCGCGGAGGGCCCGGGGACGGCTCCGGTACGGCTGCTGCGGGCGGCCGGGGTACGGGTGGCCGCGGGCAGCGGCGCCCTGCGGGACGTGTCCAACCCGGTCGGCCGCGGTGACCCGCTGGAGGCGGCCTACCTGCTGGTCTCCCGGTACGGACTGCGTCCCGAGGACGCCTACGAGATGGTGAGCGCCTCAGCCCGGGCGGTGCTCGGTCTGCCCGAGGTGCGGGTGGAGGCCGGGTTCCCGGCCGAACTGCTCGCGGTGCGCGGTGACCGGCTCGCGGGGGCGCTGTCGCTCGCGTACAGCCGCATCGTGGTGCACCGGGGGCGCGTGGTGGCGCGTACCAGCGCGGTACGGGAGTTCTGCGACTCGGCGGCGTCGGTGGAACTGGGGCTGCCGCGGCAGGGGCGGGGGGAGTTGTCGTAGGGGCGGAGGCGGTGAGGGCGCCTTCCGGGCCCGGCGGGGCGGGGGACGGTGGGGGCGCCGTCCGGGCCGGCGGGGCGGCGGGGTGCCTGCGGGGAGGGCGTGGGGCGTTCGGGGCGGATCCGGGGATGCGTCGTCGGGTTGTCGGGGGCGCGTGGCCGGGGAGGGTTCCCTGGGGGCGCGGGGCGGATCTGGGGCGGGGTGCCCGAGTGCGGGGCCGGGGCGAGGTCCCCGGCTGCGGGGCCGGGGCGAGGTCCCCGGAATGCGGGACCGGGATGGGTTCCCCGGGTGCGAAACCGGGGCGAGGCCCCCGGGTACGGGACCGGGTGGGTTCCCCGGGTACGGGACCGGGGTGGGTTCCCCGGGTACGGGACCGGGGAGGGTGATCGCTGGTGCGCCGCCGGGGCGTGCCGAAGCCGTGCGGCGGATACGGCCGTCCGGGCGTACGGTCGGAGACATGCGCATTGTCATCGCTGGTGGTCATGGTCAGATCGCGCTGCGGCTGGAGCGGTTGCTCGCCGCGCGGGGGGACGAGGTCGCGGGCATCATCCGCCGGGCCGAGCAGGCCGGCGACCTGCGGGCGGCCGGCGCCGAACCGGTCGTGCTGGACCTGGAGTCCGCCTCGGCCGAGGAGGTCGCGCAGCGGCTGCGGGGCGCGGACGCGGCGGTGTTCGCGGCGGGTGCGGGACCGGGCAGCGGCGCGGCCCGCAAGGACACGGTGGACAAGGGAGCGGCGGTGCTGTTCGCCGACGCGGCGGTCCGGGCGGGGGTACGGCGTCACGTGGTCGTGTCCTCGATGGGCGCGGACGCGCGCCACGAGGGCGACGACGTCTTCGACGTGTACCTGCGCGCCAAGGGCGAGGCGGACGACCACGTGCGCGCGCAGGAGGGCCTCGACTGGACGATCCTGCGCCCGGGCTCGCTGACGGACGAACCCGGCACCGGCCAGGTCCGGCTGGAGGCGCACACCGGCCGGGGATCGGTGTCCCGCGACGACGTGGCCACGGTGCTGGCCGAACTGGTGGACACCCCGGCGACAGCCGGCCTGACACTGGAACTGGTCGGCGGTTCGACCCCGGTGGCGGTGGCGGTGAAGTCGGTGGCCGGGAACTGAGCGCACGGGCGGGACGCGGCGCGCCCGCCGTCCGCTCAGAACAGGCGGAGCTGCCCGGGGAAGTCGGGGACGGCGTATCCGTCCAGCGACGGCTGTACGGCCCCGAGTTGCGCGGGCCGGCGCGAGCCGGGACACGAGGTCAGCTCACCGGTGCCGCGCGCCCCAGGCGGGTCGTGCCGCGCGAACCGCCCGGCGACGACAGCGATCTCCCGACGGCACACGGGGCAGGCTCTACGGCGCGAGGACGAGGACATGGGGCCAGTGTGCACCGGGGCACCGACAACGCCGGGGCGGCCGGACGCGGCCACCGCTTCGCGGGACCGCCCGGCACGTGCGGCGGACCCGTGACCTCACAGCTTGCCGAAGACCACTGGCCGCCAGGTCCAGCCGGACTCCAGGACGGTGGCGCGCAGCGGCTCGCGCAGCCGGGCGCTGTCGAAGCGGAAGGTCTCCGTCGCCTCCACCCGGCCGTCGGCCCCCCGCCCGATGGTCCACTGGCGGCTGACGGTCCGGCTCGGCCCGCGTGTGTACGCCGAGGTGACCTGGAGCCTCGTGGGAGTGCCGACGCGGCTCAGTTCCCACTGTTCCTCGAGAGCCCGGACCTCGTGCGCCTGACGGTCCAGCCGCATGCGGATCCGCACGGCGTGACTGATCTGGGACCGGACGAAGATCTGCTGCCATGCGGGCTCCGTCAACCGCCACTCCGCCAGCAGGTCGCACCGTTCACCGCCGCCGTAGCGGACGACGAACGCGGCCTGCGGCCCGTTGAGGCCGAGCAGCGCCGCCCGCATCTCTTCCCCGGGGACGGCCGGCACCCCGTCCGGCGGGCGCTGAGTGCCGGTCAGCTTGTCGAAGAATCCCATGACGGCAAGCTATGCCCGCACCGCCGCAGTCCCCCACCCCCGCGCTGCACCGGACACCCGGCCCACGTGGCAGAGGAGCAGAGCCATGCGAGTACGTCGCGCCAAGCGGGCCTTCGCCTGCGTTGCGACCGGCTTCCTGCTGGCCGGCGGTACCGCAATCGGCACGACGAGTACGGCCACAGCAGCCGCCCCCGCCGCGACGACCGCGTCGGTTTCCACGAGCGGTGAGTGCACCAAGTGGCAGCGGGCCTACGGCTACTACGACGTGACTGTTTCGCTCCATCCGACAGGGTCGGCACGGCGACAGATGAGGCCCCGTTTCGTCAGCACGGATCGCACGGGACCTCATCGTTCCCAGATGGGTCAGCCCGCTACGCGCTCTGCCGCGTGGGCGTTGTCGTACTTGGTCTGAGCTCGCGTGCCGGGGGTGACGCAGACCAAGTCACGAGCGTCCGCTTCACGCCATACGTACCCGGACGCGCACGTAAGGCTGGTGTTGACCCACCGGCTTTCCTTGTGCGCGTTGTCGTCCGCGGCCTGGGCGCGGGTACCGGGAGTGACGCAGACGTGATCACCAGCGAACGCCTCACGCCACACGTACCCCGAGATGCAGGTGTCCGCTGTCTGAGTCGTCCTCGCGGCCGCGACCGTGGCGCCTGGAAGGGCGATGCCACCCGCGACTGCCACCAGAACGGCAGCGGCTGAGCTGGCCCTGCAATGACGTTTGAGGAAACTCGCCATGGCTCCGCATTCCTTTCCTGGGCTGACGCGCTCGAGCGTCGCTTGAGAATGCCCCTAGCTGGGCTGGCGTCTTCGGCATGGGCCCTAGTCGCTCGGTCTCCGACGACAACTCGCGCTTGTCCCATCCGGCAGGCGGCGGTCACTCGACCTGACCCTCGATCCGCATGCGTACATCCCCGAGGCACGCGGACGGCTTGGCGGAAAGTACGCCTTCCTCTCCTGCCGACTTCGCATCTCATCATGGCACTGCCTGCTGCCTTGCGCACCTTGAGTGAAATGTCCGCGAGGCGGCTGCACAGCTTGCGCTACTGAGGTTGAACTCGTGATGTCGTGGAGTTGCTCAGGCGGGCCTGATGGTCAGGCCGGTCTCGGTGAGGCAGCCGTCTATGAGGTGACTGCGG